>NZ_JASHLT010000037.1:0-73824 GCF_030056615.1 Streptomyces sp. HNM0645
CAGGTAGAGCGTGCCGATCGTCTTGTGGTCGGTGGTGGTGAGCCACTTCACGACCACGTTGCCGGGCTGCCGGCGCCGGACGGGGAGCTCGTTCTCGTACGCGTCAGTACCCGAGGCGCCTGCCGTCGCGGCACCCTGGGGTTCGTTGAGGATGCTCACAGTTGGTTCTTCTCCGCATTCCGGGCCGGGTCAGACTGCGCGATGCCCGACGGGATGAAGCCGGTCTGCCCCTTCTCGGCCAGCTCCTTCAGGTGCTGCTGGTAGCGCTCCGGGGAGACGACCTTGACGTTGAAGAGCATCCGGGAGTGGTCGACACCGCAGAGCTCGGCGCACTTGCCCAGGAAGGTGCCCTCCTGGTTCGGAGTGACCTCGAAGACGTTGGTGTGACCCGGGATGACGTCCTGCTTGAACAGGAAGGGGACCACCCAGAAGGAGTGGATGACGTCCCGCGACGTCAGGATGAAGCGGACCTTCTCCCCCTTCGGCAGCCACAGCGTGGGGCCGGGGTTGCCGGTCTGCGGGTTCCGGTCGCCCGGGACGCCGGCGTCGTACACGCCCTCGGCACCCTTGGGGAAGTCGTCGGTGTACTTGTCCGGAATCGCGTTCAGGGTCTTCTGGGCCGCGGCATCGCCGGTGGCCGGGTTCCCGTCCACGTCCTCGAGGTAGTTGAAGCCCCAGCTCCACTGGTAGCCGACCACGTTGATGGTGTGGGCGGGCTTGTCGGAGAGGGCGAGGAGCTTCGACTCGTCACGCGCGGTGAAGTAGAACAGCACCGAGACGATGATGAGCGGGACCACGGTGTACAGCGCCTCGATGGGCATGTTGTACCGGGTCTGCGGGGGAACCTCGACCTTGGTCCGGCTGCGCCGGTGGAAGATGACGCTCCACAGGATCAGACCCCACACCAGCACGCCCACGGCGAGGGCAGCCGCCCACGAGCCCTGCCAGAGGGAGAGGATCCGGGGAGCCTCCTCCGTGACGGGGGTGGGCATACCCAGGCGGGGGAAGTCCTCCCAAGTGGGGGAGCAACCCGTGGCGGATGCCACGATCAAGCCCGCCGTCAGCACCTGCGGCAGCTTCCGCCGCATCGGGCGCCGCGACATGGGGGTACCGCCCCCGCCGTTCGGGCGGTGGGGGAGGTCGGAGCCGTTGGGACTCACGTAGCGCCTTCCCGAGAGTCTCGCCCGCGCGACCGCCCGCGGCCGTCTCGCTGGTCGGTCGCCGGCCCTGACGCGGGCAGGGGTTTGGATGTTTATGCGGACCAAACCCTACTGGACGCTATTTGGGGTCGCGCATGGAGGGTGCCCAACGCGCCGTCCGACGACCCGAAGGGGTGGACTGCAAGGTTCCGGAGGCCGTGCCGCGCCTGGTCACAGGCCCCGACTGCGCGCTCGCGGCCGCCTTCTGACTCCTTCTTACGACCTGCGCGTTAGCGTGGGCCCGTGCCCTACTTCGACGCCGCGTCCTCCGCTCCCCTGCACCCCGTCGCCCGGCAGGCGCTCCAGGCGTCCCTGGACGAGGGATGGGCGGACCCCGCCCGGCTGTACCGCGAGGGCCGGCGTGCGCGGCTGCTGCTGGACGCGGCACGGGAGGCGGCGGCGGACGCCGTGGGCTGCCGACCGGACGAGCTCGTTTTCACCTCTTCGGGGACACGTGCCCTCCATACGGGCATCTCGGGCGCACTCGCGGGCCGCCGTCGCGTCGGGAGCCACCTGGTGGTGTCCGCTGTCGAGCACTCGGCCGTGCTGCACGCGGCGGAGGGCCGGCCCGTCACCGAGGTGCCCGTGGACCGCTGGGGCGCGGTGTCACCGGGAGTGTTCGCGGAGGCACTGCGCGAGGACACCGCACTGGCGTGCCTGCAGTCGGCGAACCACGAGGTGGGCACCGAGCAGCCGGTCGCCGAGGTGGCCGGCCTCTGCCGGACGGCGGGGGTGCCGCTGCTCGTCGACGCCGCGCAGTCGCTCGGCTGGGGCCCGGTGGCCGGGGACTGGTCGCTGCTCACCGCGAGCGCACACAAATGGGGCGGTCCGGCGGGTGTGGGACTCCTCGTGGTCCGCAAGGGGGTCCGCTTCGCCTCCCAGGACCCGGCGGACGAACGGGAGTCGGGGCGCGCCCCCGGCTTCGAGAACATCCCGGCGATCGTGGCGGCCGCGGCGTCGCTGCGGGCGGTGCGGGACGAGGCGGAGTCGGAGGCCCGGCGGCTGCGGGAGCTGGTGGACCGGATCCGCACCCGGGTCCCGGAGCTGGTGCCGGATGTCGAGGTGGTCGGCGACCCGGTGCGCCGGCTCCCCCATCTCGTCACCTTCTCCTGTCTCTACGTCGACGGGGAGACGGTGCTGCACGAGCTCGACCGCGAGGGCTTCTCCGTGTCCTCGGGCTCGTCCTGCACGAGCTCGACGCTCACCCCGAGCCATGTACTGCGGGCGATGGGCGTGCTGAGCGAGGGCAACGTACGGGTGTCCCTGCCGTCGGGCACGGCGGAGGAGGACGTCGACCGGTTCCTGCAGGTCCTGCCCGGGGTCGTCGCCGGGGTCCGCGGCAGGCTGGGGGCACCGGCGGACGCGGCGCCCTCGTCCGCCACGTCCGGGTCGCTCGTGGTGGACGCCCTCGGCAAGCGCTGCCCCGTCCCCGTCATCGAACTCGCCAAGGTCATCGGGGACGTCCCGGTCGGCGGCACCGTCACGGTCCTGGCCGACGATGAGGCGGCCCGGCTCGACATCCCGGCCTGGTGCGAGATGCGCGACCAGGAGTACGTGGGCGAGTCCCCGGCGCCGGGAGGAACGGCGTACGTGGTGCGCCGCCGCGGCTGACGCCGCGCCCGCGGCGGGGCGTCAGCCGCGGGCGCGCTGCCGTCACGGACACCGAAGCGCCGGGATCCGGGCGGGGCGTCGAACGGAATGCCGCGCCCCTTGCAGGCGCGTCGCCGTAGCGGCGATGTCATCGCCGGCGGCACCAGGACGCGCGGTGGAAGGAACGGAGCGCTGCGTGGAACGCCGCGCCCGCGGAGCACGGGGCCCTGCGGGCGGGGCGTTCGGGGCGCGGCCCGGGCGTCAGGAGAGGTGCGCCCGGACGTCCGACGCCGCGTCGTGGCCGTACGCCTTGGTGAAGCGGTCCATGAAGTGGGCGCGGCGGAGCGTGTACTCCTGGGTGCCCAGAGTCTCGATGACCAGCGTCGCGAGCATGCAACCGACCTGCGCGGCGCGCTCCAGGCCGACGTCCCACGACAGCGCCGACAGGAAACCCGCGCGGAACGCGTCGCCGACGCCCGTCGGATCGACCTTGGAGTCCTCCTCGGGGCAGCCGACCTCGATCGCCGGCTCGCCCTTGCCCTCGATGCGCACCCCGCGCGAGCCGAGTGTGGTGACGCGGTGGCCGACGCGGTCCAGGATCTCCTCGTCCGTCCAGCCCGTCTTCGACTCGATGAGCCCCTTCTCGTACTCGTTGGAGAAGAGGTAGGTCGCCCCGTCCAGCAGTATCCGGATCTCTTCGCCGTTCATTCGCGCGATCTGCTGCGAGAAGTCCGCGGCGAACGGGATGCCGCGGGAGCGGCACTCCTCCGTGTGGCGCAGCATCGCCTCGGGGTCGTCGGCGCCGATCAGCACCAGGTCCAGTCCGCCGACCCGGTCCGCGACCGACTTCAGCTCGATCAGGCGCGCCTCGCTCATCGCGCCCGTGTAGAAGGAGCCGATCTGGTTGTGGTCGGCGTCGGTCGTGCAGACGAAGCGCGCGGTGTGCAGCACTTCGGAGATCCGTACGGACGCGGTGTCGACGCCGTGCCGGTCGAGCCAGGCGCGGTACTCGTCGAAGTCGGAGCCCGCCGCTCCGACCAGGACCGGGTTGGTGCCGAGCTGGCCCATCCCGAAGCAGATGTTGGCGCCGACCCCTCCTCTGCGCACGTCGAGGTTGTCGACGAGGAAGGAGAGGGAGACCGTGTGGAGCTGGTCCGCGACCAGTTGGTCGGCGAAGCGGCCGGGAAAGGTCATCAGATGGTCGGTGGCGATGGAGCCGGTGACTGCGATTCGCACGGCTGAGTGCTCCTGGAGGGGAGGCGGAGTTGACGGTTAACGCTACCGGTTAACACAGGTTCCCCTGTAGTACGGAAACTACCCGATAGTAGGTCTTTTGCCTCAGCGTAACCCTGCGTACGGTGCCCGTATGCCGAACCCCACGTCGTACATCGCCTTCCGGGAGCGCCGGACGGCCGGGCCCGGGCAGATCGAGATCAGCCTGGCGGAGCTGCGCGGCGACAGCGCGCGGATGGCGCCGCACTGGGTGGTGCCGCCGATGGCCGCGGCCGCCCCGGTCCCTCCGTCGCTGATCCACGGGGTGGTCGTCTCCCCCGCCTCCGCGCGGCTGGTCGGCTCGATGCCCGTGTACGGCGACTGACGCGCTCCCCCTGCGCTCCGTTACGGCACACGGCGCATCCCGGGAACCGCGCGCTCCCCCACTCCGTCCCATGGGTGTCCCCCGGAAAGGGTCCCCCGAAGGAGCGATGCGGTGAGCAGCACAGAGCGCCCCCAGAACAGCGCCGACGGCGCCGGTGGTCCCGAGGGCACCGCGGTCCGGCATCCTCGGAGGTCTCCGCTGGCCGTCGCGTCCGTGGCCGCCGCGGTGCTGGTCGCGGGCGGGGGCGGCGCCTGGTTGGCCACGACCGCCGGCGACGGGGGCGGCACACCGGGTTCCGACCCCAAGCCCCCGCCGCTGGCACTGGACGGCGGCACGGGCATCGCGGTCGGCGAGCCCGGCCCCCACGGCGTGGAGTACCGGGCCCGGGGCGAGTTGCCGGACGGCCCCGACTCCGCCCGCGTGTACGAGGCGAACGGGACGGTCGGCAGGGCGCAGGTCGAGGCGCTGGCCGAGGCACTCGGTGTACCGGGCACACCGCGGCTGGAGGGCGGGGTGTGGAAGTCCGGCACGGACGGCGACGGCGGCGGCCCCCTCCTCCAGGTGAACCGGCAGGCCCCGGGCACATGGACGTTCAGCTCCTTCGGTCCGCCCAAGGGCGACGACTGCGTAAAGGACAAGAACGTCTGCAGGCCCGGCGGGACCGTCCCCTCCACGCAGCGGCTGCCGGACGCCGGGACGGTGGGCGAGGAGGCGGCGAAGCAGGCCGCCGCTCCCGTGCTGGCCGCACTGGGCCTGGGCGACGCCCGGCTGGACGCGAAGCAGGTCCTGGGCGCGTACCGGGTCGTGCGCGCGGATCCGCTGGTCGGCGGTCTGCCCACGTACGGCTGGTCCACCAGCGTCCATGTGGGCGCCGACGGCACGGTGGGGAACGGCAGCGGGCAACTGGTTAAGCCGGCCGGGGGCCCCGAGTACCCGGTGGTCGGCGCCGAGGAGGCGCTGAAGCGGCTGAACGCGGAGCGCGGGGGCGGTGGCCGGGTCGGCATCGGGGGCTGCGCGACGCCGGGGCCGCTCGCGGAGAAGGAGCCGGCCGCTCCGTGCGAGCCGGAGAGCGGTACGCCGGCCCCGGCCGAGGTGGTGACGATCACACGGGCCGAGTTCGGGCTGGCCGTGCACTCGGTCGAGGGGCGGCCCGCGCTGGTGCCCTCGTGGCTGTTCACGACCGAGCCGAAGAGCGGTCCGAAGGGGTCCACGATCGTCCAGCCCGCCGTGGCGCCGGAGTACCTGAAACCGGCCGCCCGGCAGGCGCCCGTACCGTCCGGCACCGCGGTGCCGTCGCCACCCGACGCCTCGCAGCTGCCGGAGACGACGGTCCGGGGCGTGGAGTCGTACGCCGTGGCGAAGGACGGGCGCACCCTGACCCTGCGCTTCTGGGGCGGGGTGTGCAGCAGCTACTCGGCCGAGGCGCAGGAGACCGCCACCGAGGTGAAGGTGAGGATCATCGAGTCCCGGCCGGATCCGGGGCGGGTCTGCATCCTGATCGCCAAGGAGCTGACGGAGAAGGTCACGCTGGACGAGCCGCTCGGTGACCGCACGGTCGTCGACGTGGAGAGCGGCGACGCCGTTCCCCGCAAGTGAGCGGGCGTTCCGCAGATGAGAGCGTCCGGACGCCGGAGGGCGGTGACCCGCAACAGGGTCACCGCCCTCCGGCGTCCGGACGGCCGGCTCAGCTGAAGGAGTCGCCGCAGGCGCAGGAGCCCGTCGCGTTCGGGTTGTCGATCGTGAAGCCCTGCTTCTCGATCGTGTCGACGAAGTCGATGGAGGCGCCACCGAGGTACGGCGCGCTCATACGGTCGGTCACGACCCTGACCCCGTCGAACTCCTTGACGACGTCGCCGTCGAGCGAACGCTCGTCGAAGAAGAGCTGGTAGCGCAGGCCGGAGCAGCCGCCGGGCTGAACCGCGACACGCAGCGCCAGGTCGTCCCGGCCCTCCTGCTCCAGCAGGGACTTCACCTTGGCCGCGGCGGCGTCGGACAGGAGGATGCCGTCGCTCACGGTGGTGGTCTCGTCCGATACGGACATCTGCTTCTCTCCCGGGTTGTACGGAGACTGCTTGCCGACGTTGGCAACCGGCGGGGCTCCGGATTCATTCCGGACCGGCCCCGGTCTTTCCCTTTCATGCTCGCACATGCCCTCCCCTCGGGTCATCGACCTGTGGACGGCTCGGCACCGGGAATTGCGTCACATCGACGCTATTGACATCGTCAAAGTGACGTGAAGCGGTTATGATAGATAGCGTCAAATAGACGAAAAGGTTCTCCGGTGCACCCCGGGGATCCACCGGTGGCGGCTCCGCCGCCCCGACCGAAGAGTAGAAAGGGTGCGTGACGTGACCACCGCCCAGCCCTCCCTCACCGCGCCCGGCGCGGCAGGGGGCTCCCAGGATGTCCAGCCGACGCCGCTCGCCCTGCTGCTGCTCGGACGCGAAGCCGACCCCAGGAGCGAGCGGGGCGTCGAATGCCCCGGCGACCTCCCCTCCCCGTCCGACCCGGACCTGGTGGAGCGCGCCCGCGCGGCGAAGGAGAAGCTCGGCGACAAGGTGTTCGTGCTCGGTCACCACTACCAGCGCGACGAGGTCATCCAGTTCGCGGACGTCACCGGCGACTCCTTCAAGCTCGCGAGGGACGCGGCGGCCCGGCCGGAGGCCGAGTACATCGTGTTCTGCGGTGTGCACTTCATGGCCGAGTCGGCGGACATCCTGACCCGCGACGACCAGAAGGTCGTCCTCCCCGACCTCGCCGCCGGCTGCTCCATGGCCGACATGGCCACGGCCGAGCAGGTCGCGGAGTGCTGGGACGTCCTCACCGAGGCCGGCGTCGCGGAGCGGACCGTTCCCGTCTCGTACATGAACTCCTCGGCGGACATCAAGGCGTTCACCGGCAAGCACGGCGGCACGATCTGTACCTCCTCGAACGCGAAGCGCGCGCTGGACTGGGCCTTCGAGCAGGGCGAGAAGGTCCTTTTCCTGCCCGACCAGCACCTCGGCCGGAACACCGCCGTCCGGGACATGGGGATGTCCCTGGACGACTGCGTCGTCTACAACCCCCACCGGCCGAACGGCGGTCTCACCGCCGAGCAGCTCCGCGGCGCGAAGATGATCCTCTGGCGCGGCCACTGCTCCGTGCACGGCCGCTTCTCGCTGGACTCCGTGAACGACGTCCGCGAGCGCATCCCGGGGGTGAACGTCCTGGTCCACCCCGAGTGCAAGCACGAGGTCGTCGCGGCGGCGGACTACGTGGGCTCCACGGAGTACATCATCAAGGCGCTGGAGGCCGCGCCGGCGGGCTCCAAGTGGGCGATCGGCACGGAGCTGAACCTGGTGCGCCGTCTGGCGAACCGTTTCGCCCCCGAGGGCAAGGAGATCGTCTTCCTCGACAGGACGGTCTGCTTCTGCTCGACGATGAACCGGATCGACCTGCCGCACCTGGTGTGGGCGCTGGAGTCCCTGGCGGAGGGCAACCTGGTCAACCGGATCCAGGTCGACGCCGAGACGGAGAGCTTCGCCAAGCTCGCCCTGGAGCGCATGCTGGCGCTTCCCTGACGCTGACGGGCGCGCCCTCCGCGTCCGCCGACCTCGCGTCGTCCCGGCACACGGCCCGCCCGAGTGCCGGGACGACGGCGTTCTCCGGCGAGGCGGGGCCGGGGGGCCTCCCCTCAAAGGTCCGGGAGCAGCCGCGCGGAGCGGGAACGGCCGCCGTCCCCGAAGGCGGAACGGGTGGCTGCCGAACGCTCCCTGCCGCCGCCCCGTGCCTCCCCCCGCGGGCGAGCCCCGCAGCGGGCTCGACATCGCGCCGGCCGAGGGGCCGGCAGGGGTCCGCCAACCCGTCCGGCGCCGGACGGACACGCCGGCCGCGTCGCGAGAGCCCGCACCCGCCCGGGGCGGAGACGGCCGCCGCCCCCGGCGGCCGGGCGAAGGCCCGGGCCACCAGGGGCGGCAGGGGTGCGGGAACGTCCGTGCCCGCGCGTACGGCTACGCGTTGACCGGTTCCGGGGACTCCTCCTCCGCCCGCCGCGGCGGCACATCGCCGGACTTCCGCACCCCGCTTCGCGACCGGGGCGGGTCCGGTGCCCGTCCATACGATCCGGCAGCCGCGAGGGCGGATCCGCCGGCCCCAGGTCCGAATCCCGGTCCGCGGCGTACTCCGCATGCATTACTGTCGGGTGGAGACTCAGTCCACCCGTGGGCGCACCAGGCCCGATTCGTACGCGATGAACACCAATTGCGCCCGGTCGCGGGCACCGAGCTTCGCCATCGCCCGGTTCACATGCGTCTTGACGGTGAGCGGGCTGACCTCCAGCCGGTCCGCGATCTCGTCGTTGGTGTGGCCGCCTGCGACGAGGACGAGGACCTCGCGCTCGCGGCCCGTCAGCGCGGCCAGCCGTTCCGAGTACGCCCCGGGGCCCTGTCCGTCCTCCGAACTGCCGCCCTGTGCGAGGAACTTGGCGATGAGCCCCTTCGTGGCCGCGGGCGAGAGCAGCGCGTCGCCGGCGGCTGCGATCCGGATCGCGTTCAGCAGTTCATCGGGTTCCGCGCCCTTGCCGAGGAACCCCGAGGCCCCGGCCCGCAGCGACTGGACGACGTACTCGTCCACCTCGAACGTCGTCAGCATCACCACCCGCACCTCGGCGAGTCCGGGGTCGGCACTGATCATGCGGGTGGCCGCGAGGCCGTCCGTGCCCGGCATCCGGATGTCCATGAGGACGATGTCGGCGCGGGCCGAGCGGGCGAGTTCCACGGCCTCGGCGCCGTCCGCCGCCTCCCCCACGACCTCCATGTCGGGCTCGGAGTCCACCAGCACCTTGAACGCGCTGCGCAGCAGAGCCTGGTCGTCGGCGAGCAGCACCCTGATCGTCATGCGTCCTCGTCCCCCTCCGCGCCGGCCTTGACCGGCAGTATCGCCTGCACCCGGAAGCCGCCCCCGAAGCGGGGGCCCGCGGTCAGCGTGCCGCCGAGTGCCGTGACGCGCTCACGCATGCCGATCAGGCCGTGCCCGCCGCTGCCGCCCCCGGCAGCCGGGTCGCCGCCGGCGCCCTCCCGCACGGTGCCGGCGGGACAGCCGTCGTCGAGGACGGTGACCTCCACGGTCCGGCCCACCCGTACGACGCTCACCTCAGCCTTGGCCGCTGCCCCGGCGTGCTTGCGCACATTGGTGAGCGCCTCCTGGACGATCCGGTACGCGGCGAGGTCGACGGCGGCGGGCAGTGCGGTGTCCTGGTCGGTGCGGGCCAGCTCGACCGGGAGCCCGGCCCGCCGGAAGCCGTCCAGCAGCGGGGCGAGGACGGCGAGTCCGGGGGCCGGTTCGGTGGGCGCCTCGGGGTCCCCCGACTGCCTGAGCAGACCGACGGTGGCCCGCAGCTCGTTCAGCGCCGAACGGCTCGCCTCCCGCACGTGCGACAGGGCCTCCTTGGCCTGGTCGGGGCGCTTGTCCATGACGTGCGCGGCCACTCCGGCCTGGACGTTGACCAGGGCGATGTGGTGGGCGACGACGTCATGGAGGTCGCGGGCGATCCGCAGCCGCTCCTCGGCGACACGGCGGCGGGCCTCCTCGTCGCGGGTGCGCTCGGCCCGTTCGGCCCGCTCCCGTATGGCGTCGACGAAGGCACGCCGGCTCCGTACGGCGTCGCCCGCGGCGGCCGCCATGCCGGTCCAGGCGAAGATGCCGAGGTTCTCCTGGCTGTACCAGGGCGCCGAGCCGAACAGCATGGCCGACCCGGTCAGCACGGTCATGGTCAGCAGGCCGACCCGCCAGGTCGTCGGCCGGTCGGTGCGGGAGGCGACCGTGTAGAGGGCGATCACCGCGGACATGGCGACGGGAGCGGGCGGGTCGCCGGCGACGAGCTCGGCGACGGACACGGCACCGGTGACCGCGAGCACGGTGACGGGGCGGCCGCGCCGGAACACGAGGGCGCCGGCGGCCGCGGTCATCAGCAGCAGGCTCCGGAGCTCGGGCGTGCGGGTGCCGAACGTCGGCCCGTGCGGCCCGTGGGGGTCGGCGAACGACGCGACGACCATGCAGACGAGCACCGCGGCCGCGAGGCCCGCGTCGAACGCCGTCGGATGCGCGCGCAGCCAGGAGCGGGTCGGCGCGAGCCGGCTGAATCCGGTCAGAGGTGCGGTCACGTCAGGCAACGGTACGGGGTCGGGTCCGGGCGGAGGCGCGGCCCCGGGGACCGGACGGCGGGAGGCGCGGGCCGCGGCCTGCGGGAAGCATCCGAGCGCACGGGAGCCGGGCGCCGTGGGCCCGTGGCGCGCGAACGGCCGGACGGGCCGCGGGCCTGCGGGAAGTGTCCGAGCGCGCGGACGGGCCGGACGGCGGGAGCCGAGCGGAGGCGGGGCCCCGGCCGGGCCCGACGACGTGCCCCCCGGGCCGGACCGGGGGGCGACGACGACGCGGCCCCCGGCCGGACATGGAGTCCGGGCACGGGCCGTGGTCGAAGCGGGAGCCGGGGCCGGGATCAGCCCGGGATGAGGCCGTTGTCGCTCAGCATGGCGCGGACCTCGTCGAGCGTCGCGTCCGGGGAGGGCAGGATCAGCTCGGAAGGCTCCAGTGCGTCGTCCGCGAGCGGTGCCCCGCAGCGGCGTACCTCGTCGAGCAGTGCGCACAGGGTGCGGCGGAAGCCGTCCCGGTCACCCGTCTCCATCTCGGCCAGCAACTCGTCGTCGAGCTTGTTCAGCTCGGCGAAGTGGCTGTCCGCCACGGTCCACTGGCCCTCCCCCATGATCCGTACGATCATGACGCGCCGTCCCTACTGCTTGTCGAACTTGTGCTGGGTACGGCCCTGGGCCTGGTCCTGCGCCGAGCCGTCGCCCCCCTCGATGGCCTGCTGCTGCGTGCCGCCTCCGGCCAGCTCGGCCTTCATGCGCTGCAGCTCCAGTTCGACGTCCGTGCCTCCGGAGATGCGGTCCAGCTCCGCCGCGATGTCGTCCTTCGCCATCCCGGTCGGGTCGTCCAGTGCCCCGGACGCCAGCAACTCGTCGATGGCACCGGCCCGCGCCTGCAGCTGGGCGGTCTTGTCCTCGGCGCGCTGGATCGCCAGACCGACGTCGCCCATCTCCTCGGAGATGCCGGAGAACGCCTCGCCGATCCGGGTCTGGGCCTGGGCGGCCGTGTACGTGGCCTTGATGGTCTCCTTCTTCGTGCGGAAGGCGTCGACCTTGGCCTGCAGCCGCTGGGCGGCGAGGGTGAGCTTCTCCTCCTCGCCCTGCAGCGTCTGGTGCTGGGTCTCCAGGTCGGTGACCTGCTGCTGGAGCGCGGCGCGGCGGGACAGCGCCTCACGCGCCAGGTCCTCGCGGCCGAGGGCAAGCGCCTTGCGGCCCTGGTCCTCCAGCTTGGAGGACTGGCTCTGGAGCTGGTTCAGCTGCAGTTCCAGGCGCTTGCGGGAGGTCGCCACGTCGGCGACGCCGCGGCGGACCTTCTGCAGCAGTTCCAGCTGCTTCTGGTACGAGTAATCGAGGGTCTCGCGCGGATCCTCGGCCCGGTCAAGGGCCTTGTTTGCCTTCGCGCGGAAGAGCATCCCCATACGCTTCATGACACCGCTCATGGGCTTCGCGCGCCCCCTTCTGACGGACTCAGCTCCGGCTTCTCCAGAACCCACAGTACGGGCCCTACATCCATTACCGCACTGTTCGAGCGCCGATGCGCTCATCCCCAAGGACGACCTGCGGGCCGTTCCGCTCCCGCGCAAGGAGTAGGTGGTCTTCGGGGGAGGCGGTCGTGTCGCCCCGGGCACGTTCCTGCTGCTTCTGCCCCGTGAGGACGCGCGCCGTTGCCGGATCGTTCCCCAGGGGGCTGGGGCAGTCGCCCGCCACCCCGTACCCTTGTGTTTTGTGTTCCGTAGCCGTTCCAAGGAAGAGAAGGCCCCCACCGGCAAGGTGACGGCGGACCTCTCCAAGCAGCCCCGCGACCCCGAGGCCCCCAAGGGCCGCCCGACCCCGAAGCGGAGTGAGGCCCAGACGCAGCGCCGCCGGGCGCAGTCGGCCCCCCTCGACCGCAAGGAGGCCATGCGCCGCCAGCGTGAGGCGCGCCGTGCCGACCTGGCGAAGCAGCGCGAGGCGCTGGCCGGTGGCGACGAGCGCTACCTGCCGCCGCGCGACAAGGGTCCGGTGCGTCGCTTCGTCCGCGACTTCGTGGACTCCCGGTTCTGCATCGCCGAGTTCTTCCTGCCGCTGGCGGTGGTGATCCTGGTGCTCTCCATGATCCGCATCCCCCAGCTGCAGAACATCGCGATGCTGCTGTGGCTCGGCGTGATCGTGATGATCGTGATCGACTCGATCGGCATCTGGATCCGGCTCAAGAAGCAGCTGAACGAGCGCTTCCCGGACGAGCCGAAGCGCGGCGCGGTGGCCTACGGCCTGATGCGCACGCTCCAGATCCGCCGACTGCGTCTGCCCAAGCCCCAGGTCAAGCGCGGAGAGCGGCCCTGAGCACGGACGTCTCCCCGAAGTCCGGCATCTCCTCGAAGTCCGGCATCTCCTCGAAGTCCGGCATCTCCTCGAAGTCCGACGTCTCCCCGAAGTCCGACGTCTCCGGCAGAGGCGACGTCACCGGTTTCGCGAGCGGGGCCGCCGCCTGGCTGCAGGGCCTGGGCGGGCTGCGCAACACGGTCCGGCAGGAGCTGGTGGCCCGGCAGCTCGACGAGCAGCTGGCCGCCCGCTTCCCCGTCGGGCAGCGGCTGCGCGTCCTCGACGTCGGGATGGGTCAGGGCACCCAGGCGCTGCGTCTGGCGCGGGCCGGGCACAAGGTCACCGGTCTGGAGTCCGACTCCGGGATGCTGCAGGTCGCGCGTGAGGCCCTGGCCCACGAACCCGAGGGCATCCGGGAGCGCTTCCGGATGATCGAGGGCGACGGCCGGGACACGGGCGTGCACTTCCTGCCCGGTTCCTTCGACGTGGTGCTGTGCCACGGCGTGCTGATGTACGTCGAGGAACGGGACGCGATGCTGGCGGGTCTGGCGCGGATGCTGGCACCGGGCGGTCTGCTGTCACTGCTCGTGCGGAACGCGGACGCGCTGGCGATGCGGGCCGGACTGGCCGGGGACTGGGACAGGGCGCTGACCGCCTTCGACACGGACACGTACACCAACCGTCTCGGCCTCCAGGTGCGCGGCGACCGGCTGGCGTCGCTGACGGCGACCCTGGCGGGGATCGCTGCGCCGCTGCACGCCTGGTACGGGGTGCGGGTCTTCACCGACACCGCGGCGGACGACGCCGAACCGCCCTCCGGGGACGAGCTGACCCGGCTGCTGGCGGCCGAGGACCGCGCGGGCCGGACGGACCCGTACCGCTCGGTGGCGGCGCTGCTGCATCTCTGCGGAGTGCGCGGCCAGTAGCGGCGCGTGCGGGCCCGCGCGGGCGCGGATCGCAGCCTGCCCGGACGCCCTTGTCGGTGTTGGCCTGCTGCGGGCCCGCGCCCGTGCGGATCGCAGGCCGCGCGGTCCGCCGTCCGGGCGGGTGCCCGCGCACCGGGGCGTTGACGGACTCCGGCGGACGCCGGGCCGGCTCGCGCGGGGTGGCGCCCGCGGCACCCGATCGCACGAAAGGTGGCACCCGCTCAGGCGGCGGTGCCGTCGGTGCGTCCGTCTCCTTGTGACCACTGCATCGGACCTGACCACGACGGACACCCCCCGTCTGCCCGCCCGAGAGACGTTCCGGGCGCTCTACCGCCATTTCCGGCCGCACCGCTGGACGGTCGCGTTCGGGGCGGCCCTCGCCCTGCTCGGGGCCGTGAGCGGACTGCTCCAGCCGCTCGCCGCGAAGGCCCTGGTGGACCGGCTCGGCGCCGGCGAGTCGATCAACGGGATCCTGCTGGTGCTGACCGCTCTGGTGGTCCTGGGCACCGTGATCCACGCTTTCGGCGCCTACGTACTGGAACGCACCGCCGAATCGGTCGTGCTCGCCGCTCGCCGAACGCTCATCGGCCGCCTGCTGAGGCTGCGGGTGCCGGAAGTGGAGCGCACCCAACCGGGCGATCTGATGTCCCGGGTCACCTCGGACACCACCCTCCTGCGGGCCGTCACCACCCAGTCGATCGTCTCGGCCGTCACCGGATCCCTCTCGTGCGTCGCGACGCTCGTGCTGATGGCGGTCCTGGACGCCGTGCTGCTCGGCGTCACCGTGGGGGTGATCGTCCTGATCGGCGGGGCCGTCGCACTGGTGATGCCGAGGATCGCGCAGGCCACCCAGCGGTCGCAGGAGGCGGTCGGGGAGATCTCCACCGTGCTGGAGCGGGTGTTCGGCGCGTTCCGCACGGTCAAGGCGTCTGGCGCCGAGGAGCGCGAGACCGCGGTCGTGGAGACGGCGGCGCGGCGCGCGTGGCGGTACGGCGTGCGGACGGCGAAGTGGCAGTCGGTGGCGGCGTCGTCGGTGGGGCTCGCCGTGCAGGTGTCGTTCCTGGCGGTGCTGGGGATCGGTGGGGCTCGGGTCGCCTCGGGGGCGATATCCGTGTCCACCCTGATGGCGTTCCTGCTCTACCTCTTCTATCTGATCGAGCCGGTGACCGAGCTGGTCGAGGCTGCTTCCCAGTACCAGGTGGGGTCGGCGGCCGTCGCCCGGATCGCGGAGGCGGAGCGGCTGGAGACGGAGGAGCTGCACCCGGCCGGAACGGAACGCCCGGCGGGCCCGCCGGGGGTGCGGAGGCCGGAGGTGGCGGCCGGGCCGGCGGGGGTGCGGCTACCGGAGGCGGGGCCGGGCGCCCCCGGCGGGGCGGCGTCCGTGCGGTTCGAGGACGTGAGCTTCCGGTACCGGGACGATCTGCCGTACGTCCACCACGGGGTCACCTTCGACGTACCCGGCCCCGGGATGACGGCCTTCGTCGGCCCCTCGGGCGCGGGCAAGACGACGGTCTTCGGCCTCGTCGAGCGGTTCTACGAGCCGGCCGGCGGACGGGTGCTGGTCGACGGCAGGGACGTACGGGACTGGTCCCTGCCCGCACTGCGCGCCGCCATCGGCTACGTCGAGCAGGACGCTCCGGTGCTGGCCGGAACCCTGAGGGAGAACCTGGTCTTCGCGGCGCCCGGCGCGACGGAGGACGAGATCCGGGACGTCCTCGTCCGGGCGAGGCTGGACGCGCTCGTGGACCGCTTGCCGGACGGGCTGGAAACGGTGGTCGGGCACCGCGGCTCGAAGCTCTCGGGCGGCGAGCGCCAGCGGGTCGCGATAGCCCGCGCCCTGCTGCGCCGGCCCCGGCTGCTGCTCCTCGACGAGGCGACCTCGCAGCTCGACGCGGTCAACGAACTGGCGCTCCGGGACGTCGTCGCCGAGGTCGCCCGAGAGGTGACCGTCCTGGTGGTCGCCCATCGGCTCTCCACCGTGACGCTGGCCGACCGGATCGTGGTGATGGACGCGGGGCGGGTCCGTGCGATCGGCACCCACTCGGAACTGGTGGCGGAGGACCCGCTCTACGGGGAGCTCGCGGCGACGCAGTTCCTGTCCGCGGCGCGGTGAGGGGGCTGCGACGAGGAGACGAGGGTCGGGCCCCTGGGGCGCGGGCCCGTCCAACGCGGCCGTGGGCTGCGGACCCGTCGCCGGCATGCCCGCCGGAGGCAGGACCGTCGAAGGCAGACCCACGGCAAGCCCGGCCGGAACGGGAGACCGCGGGGCCCGCGACGCCGCGTCGGCGGCGCCCCGGGCCCCACGGCTGCGAGGGGTCAGCTCTCGGCGTGCAGGCTCATGGGGCCGTAGACGCGACTGCCGTCCTCGTAGAGGAAGACCTGGTCGGCGCCGCCCTCCTGGAGATCGCGCCAGACCTCACCGATCCAGGACTCGGCGTCCCCCTGCGTGCTGAACTCCTCCGGCTCGACGGCCGGCTGGACCTCCGTCCCGTCGGACTTCTCGAACCGCCACGTCCATGCCATGTGCGCCTCCCGGTCCCACCACGTGATCGCTCTGCCGATCGTCCTTGCCGATCACCTTGCTGCCCGCAGCGTAGCCGGGCGCGCACCCGCCGCGGGGACGCGGGAAGATCGTGACCGTGGAACTGACTCTGCTCGGCACCGGAGCCCCCACCGGACTCCCCCGCCCCGACTGCACCTGTGCCGTCTGCGCCGCCGCCCGCGGCGACCGGGCGCGCGCCGCTACGGCCCTGCTGGTGGACAGCGCACTGCTGCTCGACCTGACGCCCGGTGCCGCGCTGGCGGCGGCGCGCGCGGGCCATTCGCTCGTGGGCGTACGTCAGGTGCTCCTGTCGCACCCGCACAGCGGGCCGGCCGTGGAACTGCCCGCGGGGCTGCCGTCGGCAGGGCGGGTGCCGGACGGCCAGGAACTGACGCTGATCAGCGGGCACCGGGTGCGGGCGGTGGCGCTGGACTCTCCGGGCACGGGCTACGAGGTCACCTCGCCGGACGGGGAGCGGCTGCTGTACCTGCCGCCCGGCGGGGCACCGGCCGGTGCAACGGACGGCGATCCCCTCCCCTACGACATGGTCGTCGCCGATGTCCTGGGGCGGCCGGACGGACTGGCGAAGCTGCGGGCGAGGGGCGCGGTCGGGCCGGCGACCGATGTCATCGCCGTCCACATCGACCACGTCGTCCCGCCCGGCCCCGAGCTGGACCGGCGGCTGGCGGCGGCGGGCGCCCGTACCGTAGCGGACGGGACGACGCTGTACGTGGGCGAGTACCAGGACGTACCGGACGTGCCCCGGCGCACCCTCGTCACCGGAGGGGCGCGGTCCGGGAAGTCGCTGGAGGCGGAGCGGCGGCTGGAGTCCTTCCCCGACGTCGTGTACGTGGCGACGGGCGGGACGCGCGGCAGCGACACGGAGTGGGCGGAGCGGGTCGCGGCCCACCGCGAACGCCGGCCGGGGAGTTGGCGGACCGTGGAGACCTGCGACCTCGTCCCGCTGCTGGCCGAGAACGGTCCTCCGCTGCTCATCGACTGCCTGGCGCTGTGGCTGACGGACGCGATGGACCAGGTGGGCGCCTGGGACGACGAGCGCTGGGAGACGGTCGGCCGTGCGGCCCTGCGCCATCGCACGTCCGCGCTCGTCGAGGCTCTGCGCGCCACGCGCCGCACGGTCGTCGCCGTCACCAACGAGGTCGGTTCGGGCGTCGTCCCCGCGACCGCCTCGGGCCGCCGCTTCCGGGACGAACTGGGCCGTCTGAACGCCGCGTTCGCCTCCGAGTGCGAGCACGTGCTGCTGGTGGTGGCGGGGCAGGCGCTACCGCTCCGGTGACCACGGGCGGGGGCGACGGTCCCAGCGCGGCCCACCCCGGCCCCGACGCCGGTTCCGGGCCCGGCGCCGACTCCGGGCCCGGGGAAGTCCCGTGGCGGCCCCGCACGAGCCGGCCCGCCCCGTCGCCGGGGCGCGGGACGAGACCGGTACCGCGCTTCCCGTACGTCCCCCGCCCGGACGCCCCGCGGGCCGGGCCGCACCACCGGTCAACCGCGCGCGACCGGCGCAGCCGACCCTCCCGGCCCCGTACCACGGGCGCGGGAGCAGGGCCGCGGCGATGCTCCCGACGCCGGGGTGCCGACGCGGCCCGGCGGCGGTGCACCGGGCTCGGGCCGGTACTGTTCGGCGAATGAGCTCGCTGAATCTCGACGACTTCTCCGATCTGATCGAGCGCCCCGACAGCCGTGTGCGGCGCGACGCCGAGGAACGCCGGGAGCGGCTGGCCGTACCCCCGGGTGCCCTGGGGCGGCTGGACGAGCTGGGTGAGTGGCTGTCGGCGGCGCAGGGTGCCGTACCGGTCCGGGCCGTCGAGAGCCCCCGGGTGGTGCTGTTCGCCGGGGACCACGGGGTGGCGGAGCTGGGTGTGTCCGGCCGTGCGGTGGGCTCGGCGCACGAACTCGTGCGGTCGGTGCTGGACGGTGCGAGCCCGGTCGCGGTGCTGGCCCGGCGGATGGGCGTGCCGGTGCGGGTCGTGGACGCCGGTCTGGACTGCGACCCCGACCTGCTTCCGGAGGAGGTCGTCCGGCACCGGGTGCGGCGCGGAAGCGGCCGGATCGACGTCGAGGACGCGCTCACCCCCGAGGAGGCCGAGCGGGCCGTACGCCTCGGTGTGGCGATCGCCGACGAGGAGGCCGACGCCGGCACCGACCTGGTCGTGCTCGGTGATCTCAGCGTCGGCGGTACGACGCCCGCCTCCGCTCTGGTGGCCGCGCTGTGCGGTACCGACGCTTCCGTCGTCACCGGCCGCGGCGGCGCAGGCATCGACGACCTGGCGTGGATGCGCAAGTGTGCGGCGATCCGCGACTCACTGCGCCGGGCCCGGCCCGTGCTGGGCGACCAGTTGGCCCTGCTGACGGCCGTGGGCGGCGCGGATCTGGCCGCGACGACCGGCTTCCTGCTGCAGGCGGCGGTCCGCCGGATGCCGGTGATCCTGGACGGGGTCGTGTCGGCCGCGTGCGCCCTCGTCGCCCAGCGGGCGGCGTTCCGGGCGCCGGACTGGTGGCTCGCGGGGCAGGTCAGCGGGGAGCCGGCCCAGGCGAAGGCGCTCGACCGGATGGCCCTGGAGCCGCTCCTGGAGCACGGGGTCACGGTCGGGGAGGGCACCGGCGCCCTGCTCGCCCTCCCCCTCGTCCAGGCGGCCGCCGCGCTCGCCGCGGAGCTGCCCGAGCGCCCGGCCGGCGGCGGAAGCGACGCCGGGGAGGCGAGCCCGGCCGAGGCGGGGAGCGGGAGCGTGGCCGCCGGCGACGGCGAGTCCCGCTGAACTGCGGGGCCCGCCGGCACGAGCGGGCACGGCGGGCCGCCGACCGGGTCCGCCCGGCCGGTCACCGGGCACCCGCCACGGACCACCAGCCAGTCACCGGGCACCCGCCACGCGCCACCGGCGCACCCGCCGACGGCCACCGGCACGCCCGTTCCCCCGGCCGTCGGCGAGAGACCGGGATCACTCCGGCCCGAGTCAACTTCCGGGCGTTCCGCCGGGTCTTGGAACACGGCGCGACGCTCGGGCGGAACGGAGCCGGGGGGTGGTGCTCGCCATCCGGTCCCGGGAACCGCCCCGCCGGTGGTGGAACGAGTCGTCGTACCGCGCCCACGCCGAGTACCGACCCGTCCGGGAGCCACGTTCCATGCTCGCCCACGAGGCAGCCGATCCCCTGCGGACCGGCACCGTCCGCCGCCCGCCCGCGCCGGCCCGCCGCGCGCCCTCGGCGGACGGCCGGTGAACCGGGCGCGCGCGTTCGCGCGCCGTGAGTGGGGGCCGCTGTACCGGACCGTGCGTACGGCCCTCACGACGAGGACGTGGCGCGCGATCCCCCTCACGCTCACCGCGGTCTGCCTCACCGCCCTCTGCCAGCTCGTACAGAACCGGCCCTGGGGATACGGGCCGGTGCAGAGCATCGGCTCGGTGCGCGCCGAGGACCCGCTCTGGCTCGCTCTGCTGCGCACTCCGCTCTCCCTGTTCGTCCCGGCGCTCGACCTTCCGGTCTGGGGCGCGCTGGCGCAGATCCTCCTCGTGTTCGGCATCGCCGAGATCTGCCTGGGCCGGCCGCGCACTCTGGCGGTCGCGTACGCGGCGACGCTCGCCGGGACCCTGTACGCCCGGGCAGGAGTCGCGCTCGGGCCGGACCATCCGCTCGGGCTGCCCGCCTCGGACGCCCACGTCGTGGACACCGGGCCTTCGGCCGCGGTGGTCGGCCTCGCCGTGTACGTGTGCGCCCGCTACGCCGCCTGGCTGACGATGGGTCTGGTGGTCGTCGCCATGGTGGTGGAAGTGGTGGTGAAGCCCAATCTGGCCGGCAAGGAGCACCTGGCGGCGATCGCCGGGGTGTTCGTGGCGCTGGCCGTGACGGCGTGCTCTCAGCGCGGCTCGCGGTCCCGGCCGGATCCGGGGGCTCCGGTCACCGGCAGCCGGTCCGGGGCGCCGCCGATCAGGTCCTGGAACTTCCGGCGCGGCCCGCTCCAGCGCCGGTCGTGGCGGAAGGTCCGCAGCATCGACCTGGCCCGGGAACGCGGGCGGTGCCGGTAGAAGTGCCTGGCCCAGAGCGAGGTGGGTCTGGCCAGCCGCAGCGCCCCGACGATCGCGACGAACGGCACCAGGGTGCCGATGACCGCCATGCGCAGCTTGCCCTTGAAGAGTGTGATCAGGACGAACATGAAGTTGACGGCGAGGGTGAGCAGGAAGGCCCGCCGGTCGTCGCGTTCGTCCGCGGTGAGGTCGTTGACGCCGAGCGGCGCGAAGCCGCCGAGGATGAGCAGCAGCACGGACGCGGTGAGGACGACGACTTCGACGCTCTTGCGGCCGTCCTCGGTCCAGTAGACGTCGTCCAGGTGGAGGATCAGCGCGAACTCGTCCAGGACGAGCCCGGCGCCCACGCCGAAGACCACGGCGAACACCACGGTCCCGGCGCCGGTGTGCTGGCTGCTGGCGACCGAGCCGAAGCCGCCGACCACGGTGAGCACGACGCCCGGCACCACGTGGTGGATGTGGAGCCCGCCCGCCTTGACGTTCCCGAAGGGCCCCTTGCCCGCCCGGATCATCCGGGTGACGGTCCGGGTGACCAGGAAGGTCAGGACGAACGAGGCCAGCGCGAGGAGCAGCGGGAGCTTCCCGGGCTCCACGATGTTGCGGTAAAACCAGTGACCCATGCCACCCGCTCCCGTTTTGTTCGTTATGCGCAATTTACCGTCGTGGCGCACCGGCTACCCTGCGCGCGGTGAGCTCCCTCAACACAGACGGACCCGTGGGCCTGCGGTTCGCCTTCGGCACCCTCACGGTGCTGCCGGTGCGCGTGACCCGCTGGGACCGCGACGCGGCACGTGCCGGAATGCGCTGGGCCCCGCTCGCCGGACTCGTCGTCGGCCTCTGCGCGGCGGCCGCCGGCGGGCTGCTCCTACTGCTCGGCGCGGGTCCGCTGCTCGCCGCGGTCGCGTCCGCCGCCGTGCCCGCCGTCCTCACCCGCGGTCTGCACCTGGACGGACTCGCTGACACCGCCGACGGCCTGGGCAGCGGCAAGCCCGCCGAGGACGCACTGAGGATCATGAAACGGTCGGACGTCGGGCCGTTCGGGGTGATCACCCTGCTGTTCGTGCTGCTGGCCCAGGTCGCGGCGCTGCACGAACTCTACGGGCGCGGCTGGGCGTACGGGGCGACGGCGGCGGCCGCCGCCGGAGTCGTGGCCCGGCTGGCGCTGACGCTCGCCTCCCGCACCGGTGTCCCCGCCGCCCGCCCGGAGGGGCTGGGCGCGATGGTCGCCGCCACCGTCCCGGTGCGGCAGGCGCTGGCGGTCACCCTCGTGGTCGCCGCCGTCTGCGCCGCCTGGGGAACGCTGCCGGGCGGGTACGGACCGCTGCGGCTCGCGCTGACCGTACTCGCCGGGACCGCCGCCGCCGAACTGCTGCTGCGGCACTGCGTACGGCGCTTCGGCGGGGTCACGGGCGATGTGTTCGGGGGGATCGCGGAGACCGCGGCCACCGCGGCGCTGCTCGCACTCGTCGTCGGGTCGCCCTGGTAGCCGGCCGCGCCGCGCGCCGGGCACGGACGAGCGGCGGGCGCCCGCACGGGACCCCGACGGCCGCCCGGTCCCGTGGCCTGCCCACCCGCACGGGCGGCGAGTCCCCTGTGGAGCCGGGTCAGCAGGGTCGGCGCCAGGCGTCCAGTTCGTAGCGCTTCAGCATCGAACTCAGTCCGAGCCGCCGCGCCTGGGGGCAGAAGCGGCCGGCCGGCACCTCGTACTCGACGTGGAAGACGGCCTTGCCCGCCTCGACGAACGGCGTCAGCGCCGCACACTCCGCGTACTGCGCGCACTGCTCGTTGACGGCGAAGTCGAAGTCGCCGACGAGCTCGGGGATCTGGTCCAGGTCGTTCTTCAGCCCGACCGACATCCCTCGCTCGTGGGCCATCCGGGCGATCAGTCGGTTGTAGCGGAGCTGGTCGCCGGCGGTGAGGGGGAAGCCGGTGTCGTTGGCATAGCCGTCCATGTTGTCGGGCTCGACCGCGTCGAAGCCCTTGTCCCGGCACATGTCGAAGCGCTCGGCCATCAGCGGCTCCAGCACGTCCGCGCGGCGGATGTCGAGCCAGCGCTCCCCCGGCCAGCCGTTCCCCTTGCCGAGCAGTTCCCGGGGGAACCGCGCGGCATCGGGACGGAACTCCTCCCAGGCGCCGGTGGACAGGTAGCAGATCACCTTCCGGCCGCGCCGCTGGAGGTCGGCGACCGTGGACCTCGGGTGCTCGAAGCCGTCGATGTCGTACACCGGGACGTCCACGTCCGGGTCCAGCCGGCCGCTGAGCTGCCACTGCCACGGCGTACCGGGCCCCGGCAGCCAGCGGGTGGTGCGCGGCGGCGCGGGGTCGTCCGGGACGGAGGTGCAGCCGACGAGCAGCAGCAGCGCCACGAGCGGCAGCAGCAGGCTTCTCGTCCGGGCGGGAAGGCGCATGTCCGGGGCTCCCTCAGCGATGTGCGGTGATCCGGCCCAGCTGAGCACAGACCAGCAGGACGAGCACCGCCGACGCGGCGGCCGGGACGAGAAGCAGCTCCGAGCCGGGCAGGAGCGGCGGGACGAACGCGGCGGCACAGCACACCAGGGCCGGGCTCAGCACGGCCCCGAACGCCTGGAGCAGCAGCCCGGTCCACAGCACCGCCCCGAGCAGCAGCACACCGGCCGCGGTGGCCGCGTCCGGGCCGGCTCCCCCACCGGGCCACAGCAGCAGCGCGGCGGCCATGAGCGTCAGCAGGGCGCCCGCGTACCCGGCGAGGGCCCGCACCAGCGCCGCCGCGACCGACATCCGGAAGGCCCGCGGGGAGGTGCAGGCCCGCAGTCCGGCGAGGCTGTCGGCACGGAACCGGTGCAGCAGCCACTCCCCGGGTCCCATACCGAGGGTGAGGGCCACCGCGAACGGCGGTGAATCCAGGGCGACATGGAGCACCAGCACCCCGGAGCCGAGCCCGAAGAGGCCGTACGGCACCGAACCGCCCAGCCCTCCCGGCCCCGTGCGCCGGCATCCGTTCCGGCCACGGCCGGCTGAGGCCGCCGACCGCAGCACGCCCGCGACCGCGCCCGCCGCGAGGCCCACGGCCGCGGTGACCGACGCCAGGGGGAGCGCGAGGTGCGCCCAGGCGGGCACCGGGTGCACTGCCGCGAACAGCGCCCCGCCCACCAGCGGCAGCAGGGCCGGCAGCAGGACACGCTCTCGGCCGAGCACCAGCAGCACCGTCGCCGCGGCGAGATAGAGCGACTGACCCGCGGCGAACAGGAGCGCCGGAACATGAACGGGTGCCGCGGCCGCGGCGGCAGCAGCGCCGAGCAGCACCCCCACGGGCGCGCCCCGCAGCAGCGCCCGAGCCGCCGCCGGGCGGTCGCCCAGCCCCAGCCAGGTGTACGCGCGGTGGGCGAGGGCCTGGTTCCAGGCCCAGCCGGCCAGCGCCGCCGCGAGCAGCGGGGCGTAGGCGGGGCGGCCGGCCGCGAGGACCGGAGCGGCCAGGACGTGGCCCAGCCCCGGGAGGGTGAACAGCAGACCCCGCAGCAGACACACGAGGAGCGTCGGGCTCCCGGGGCCCGGCGGCGGTTCCTCGGACCGTGGGAAGCGCCGCTCGACGCGTGCGTACAGGTCCTCCGCCAGGGCGAAGGAGTCGTCGTGTCCGTACCGCCGGCGTATCTGCTCGTCCGTCAGCCCGTCGGCCTCCAGCAGCGCCGCCACCTCGTCGGGATGGACCGCCGTCCCCACGAGACCGGCCAGCCGCCCGGCCAGTTCGTCGACCGGGTCGCCCCCGGCCCGGCCGGGGCCCCGCTTCTCCGGCGTCGGCGGCAGGGCGTCCCGCACGGCCGTCCCCGGGCCCTTCGGCCACGGCGAGCCGCTCACCGGCCACCCCCTCCGGCGGGCGCGGAGGGGGCGGCCGGTTCGGACCAGTGGTGCCCCCAGGCCGTGTGCTCCTGGTACCAGGGGTCCCTCAGCTCCAGGGTCCAGTCGGCGACCGTCTCGGCGGCCGGCGGCTCGTACACCGCCCCCGGCGTACCGGCGAGCTCCCGGTAGATCTGCCGGAAGGCGTCCACCGAACGCCTCAGGGTGAAGAGGTCGACGACCCGCTGCCGGGCGCGGCGGCCCAGTTCGGCGCGGCGCACGTCGTCCCGGAGCAGTTCCAGGGCGGCGGCGGCCAGCGCCTCGGGCTCGCGCGGCGGGACCACCAGGCCGGTGTCGCCGACGGCCTCGCGCACCCCGCCCACGTCGGTGGACACCGTCGTGCGCCCGCAGGACATCGCCTCGATGATCGAGAACGGGAAGCCCTCGCTGATGCTGGAGAGCATCACGACGTGCCCCGCGGCGTACGCACGCGCCACGTCGTCGACCCGGCCCTCCCAGAACACCCCGTCGGCGACGCCCAGTTCGGCGGCGAGCTTCTCCAGCCCGGTGGCGTACCACTCGCACCCGGCCGGCGCCGCGCCGAACAGCCGCAGCCGCAGGTCCGGGACCTCCGCCCGGGCCAGGGCGAAGGCACGGACCAGCGTCTCGAGGTCCTTGACGGGGTCGATCCGGCCTGCCCAGCTGAGGGTGGGCACGGCCGGTTCGGCCCCGGCGTGCGGGAAGGCGTGCGGGTCGACGCCGTTGTAGACCGTGCGGATCTTTCCGGGGAGCGCGCCGCCGCGCTCCTCCCAGCGCCGGTTGTAGCGGTTGCACGGGGTGATCAGATCGGCGCGCTCGTAGCCGAGGGTGCTGAGCTCGCGGTGGAAGCCGAGCATCAGCGCCTTGACCGGCCAGCGCGGTGCCTCGGTGCGGTATCCGAGGTAGCGCTCGCGCAGATAGATGCCGTGCTCGGTGAGGAGGAACGGCACGCCGTCCAGGCGCTGTGCGGCGAGCGCGGGCAGGGTGGCGAGGCCGCTGCTGACGGCGTGGGCGACGCTGTCCCCCGGGATGCGCACCGCCAGCGGGCGCAGAGCGTGTTCGAGCAGGTCGACCGCGGTGAGGGCGTCGTGGACGGTGGGTCCGGCGGCGGCGGTGGGCAGGGACTGCCGGGTCCACAGGCACATCAGGGTGCGGACGGCGGCCTCGGTGCGGAGCGCGGCGGAGAGCCGGCCCCCGCGCGCCTCGTCGGCCAGCTCGTCGAGCGCGGGGGCGAAGTCGGCGTGTGCCTCCGGGTCGAGCAGGGACAGCAGGAAGCGCTCGAGGGTGTCGAGGAAGCGGCTGCGGTCGGCGCCGCGGCGCGGGGAGCGGCCGCGGCCCGGCCGCGGCCCCCACAGCGGAACGGCGGTGTGGGCGCGGACGTTGGGCGGCAGCTCCCAGGCGACGGGCTCACGGCCGCTGCCGGTGAGGGAGATGACGGTGAAGTCGACCTCGGGCATGCCCCGGACCAGTTGGTCGCACCAGGTGCTGACACCGCCGTGGACGTGTGGATAGGTGCCTTCGGTGAGCATGGTGACACGGCGTCCCTGGCTCATCGTGCTGTGTCCCCCTGGACATAACGGTGCTGAGGGTGTTGAGAGTGATGAGGGTGCGAAGGGCCGGGGCACGGGAGGTGCCCCGGCGCGACGCGAGGTGAGTGGGCGTGCGCGGGTGCGGGCGACGCACCCCGGCCGTGCGGGCCGGGGTGCGCGCGGAACTACCGGCCCGGCCCGGTCAGGAGGGCAGCCGCAGGGTGACGGCGGACTGGAGCAGCTCCGGCTGGGTCCAGGCCGAGCGCTGACCGGCGTAGGCGGTGCCGAAGACACTCGTGCCGAGCAGGAGTTGCTTGCGGGTGCCCTCGGGTGCGGTGACCGGGACGACCACGCCGGTGGGAGCCTGGACGGTGACGGTGGTGCCGATCCGGTACGCGGTGACCCGGCCGGCGTCGAGGGCCGACTGCCAGGCGGCGCGGCGGCCCAGTTCCGTGCCGGCGTCGCGGTGGCGCGGGTTGACGAGGGGTGTGTTGTCGGCGAACAGCGCCCGGTAGTCGTCCAGGATCCGGTCGAGGACGGGGTAGAGGATGCGGCCCTCGGCCAGGTTGGACTGGTGGACGTAGTGCGGACGGGGGTCGTTGGCCACGATGTGGCCGAGGGCGATCCTGGCCTCCTGCGGGACGATGTACGTGCCGTAGCCGGTGGCCACGTCGAGCGGTTCGTCCAGGCAGGTGGAGGCCGGGTTGGTCTCGCAGATACCGCTTCCGCCGTCGGCCCGGGAGGTGTAGATCCAGTTGTACTCGTCGGCCATCTCGGCCGCCGTGCCCACGTTGTAGTACACGTTCATCGGGTGGCGGGGCACGGTGACGGCGCTGCCGACGGGGCGCTGCTGGGGCTCGCGGGAGTTGTCGCTCGCGATCCACCTGACGCCGTTGTCGGCGAGCGCGGGCGCCAGGTTGGGGTTGTCCACCGGCTGCTGCGGAAGCGTCTTCAGCCCCGAGTGCTCTCCGGTGACGAGCTCCGTGCGGTCGACGGAGACGCCCTTGTCGACCGCCCAGTTGTGGTTGTCGCGGATCTGCGCCGAGATCTCGGCGCGGCTCATCCAGCGGAAGTTGCCCGCCGAGTCCTTCGAGCACTGCCAGGGGACGACGGAGACGTCCTGGACGCAGCCGAGGAACGGGTGGGTGTAGGTGTGGTTGACCCAGCGGTACTGGGCCCGGTCGGCGAGCAGCTGCGCGGTGAGCGCGTCCGTGCCGCCGTTCTCGGCCTTCCACTCCTCGCCGGCGCCGGCGTTGTAGACCATGTCGAGGGTGAAGCCGCTGGCGCGCTGCCACTGGGCGGCGTACTGCGCGTCGGCGGCGGTCATCCGGATGTCCGGGGTCTGCTCGCCCGCTCCCCCGGCGCAGTCGATGTCTCCGGGTGTGCAGTTGCGCTCGGTGTCCCAGCGGGCGTCGGGCGCGAAGACGTCGTCGATGTGGACCGAGAAGTAGTTGCGGCTCCGGCCGAGGTGGACGCCCTGGGTGAGCCATTCGACGATACCGCGCGCCAGCAGCCGGAACTGCCGCTGGTGCTGGTTGTACGCGAAGGTGACGACGAGCTCGCGGCGCCCGTCGTGGGCGTACTCCCCGAGGAGGCTGGCGCGGCCCTCGCCGCCCGGCACCGGGGCATCCACGTAGCTGGTGAATCCCTCGCGCGGGCGGGCCAGGTAGCCGTAGCTCTCGCTGATCCCCGGCGCGTTGTCCTCGAAGGCCAGGGCACCGTCGAGGTACCCGAACGGACCGGACCGGCCCGCCGCGGTCACCGCGGCCGCCGTGCCGTCGAGCGTGCCGGACCAGCCGCCCTCGCTGGTGTAGTCGAGCCCCACTCCGGGGTGGGCCCAGGTGTAGGCGTCGACCTGGCGGACGCCGAACCGCTTCTCGTACGCGACGAGCGCGGCCTGCTCCGCCGTCCCGGCGGAGTCCGACCCGAACGGGGTCTCGTTCGGCAGCACCACTCCCTGGTACTTGGCGCGCGGCCGGCCGCTCACGGTGTCGCTCAGGAACGCCGCGTCGATCTTCGGACGGCCCGGGTCCCCGAGGTCGAGCACGCTGTACGGGACGCCGGTGCTCCGCAGCTCGGAGGTGACGGCGGCGACCGCCGAGCCTCCGTCGTCGACGACGAGGACCTTCAGGTCGACCCGCGGCACCGGGTCGGCGGCCGCCGCCGGGGACGCGGGCAGTGCCGCCGCGAACAGCGCCGACGTGGTGAGCGCGACCGCCGCCGCGCCGAGCCTGCCCCCTCGGCCGGGCCCCCGCCCGGCCGTTCCCTCGTGAAGCGTGCCCGGCGCGGACGCCCGGCCGGATCCGCTCGTCACTGCACGCGTGCCGAACCCCGTGGCGAATACGGGTGCCATGGTGTTTCCCCCACCCCTTGTTGATCCTCCCCGCGAAGACACCGGGGAGGACATGTGGAAATCATGCAAAGCAGCCACTTGCTCCCTTGCGCATTCGGCCCGAGTGTGACGCAGGGCTCGCCGACCGGGTGGGCAACTCGGCGGAGACACCACGGATGGGTGAATCCCCGTCGGCACGAGCGAACATCGCGGGCGCGCGTAGGCTCGTGGCGGCGCTCCGACCCGCCCGACTTACGATGCGCCGGGCGGCCGACCCACCACTTCGGCCCAGGAAACTCAACGGAAGCGAGATTTCACCACCGTGACTGCTCTCACTCTCAGCACAGCCGGCGCTGCGACGCTGCGCGCCGACGCGGTCGTCGTCGGCGTCGCCAAGGGCGCCAAGGGCCCGGTCGTCGCAGCCGGCGCCGAGGCCGTGGACGCGGCGTTCGACGGGAAGCTCGCCACCGTCCTCGAGACCCTCGGCGCCTCCGGTGCCGAGGGCGAGGTGACCAAGCTGCCCGCGCCGTCGGGCCTGAAGGCCCCGGTCGTGATCGCGGTCGGGCTCGGCGCCGCACCGGAGAAGGACGACGCGTATCCGGCCGAGTCGCTGCGCCGCGCCGCCGGTTCCGCCGCCCGCGCGCTGACCGGCTCGAAGAAGGCCGCGTTCGCGCTGCCGGTCGAGGCCGCCGAGGACGCCCAGGCGATCGCGGAGGGCGCACTGCTGGGCGCGTACGCCTTCACCACCTACCAGGACGAGAAGAACGCCAAGAAGCCGCTGGCCGAGGTGGCGCTGCTGGGCACCAAGCCGCGCGACAAGGCCTTCAAGGCCGCCGCGGAGCGTGCCGTCGCCGTGGCCGGCGAGATGAACCGCGCCCGCGACCTGATCAACACACCGCCGAACGACCTCTACCCCGAGTCGTTCGCCGCCGTCGCCACCGCCGCCGGCAAGGAGCACGGCCTCAAGGTGCAGGTCTGGGACGAGAAGGCGCTCGTCAAGGGCGGCTTCGGCGGCATCCTCGGCGTCGGCCAGGGCGCGGTCCACGGCCCGCGCCTGGTGAAGCTGGCGTACACGCACCCGGACGCGGAGAAGTCCCTCGCGCTCGTCGGCAAGGGCATCACCTACGACTCCGGCGGCATCTCGCTGAAGCCGGCCGGCCACAACGAGACGATGAAGTGCGACATGAGCGGCGCCGCCGCCGTGTTCGCCGCCGTCGTCGCGGTGGCCCGGCTCGGGCTGCGCGTGAACCTCACCGGCTGGCTGGCGCTGGCCGAGAACATGCCGTCGGGCAACGCCACCCGGCCCGGCGACGTCCTGCGCATGTACAGCGGCAAGACGGTCGAGGTACTCAACACCGACGCGGAGGGCCGCCTGGTGCTGGCCGACGCGATCACCAAGGCCTCGGAGGAGAGCCCGGACGCGATCGTGGACGTGGCGACGCTCACCGGCGCGATGGTCCTGGCACTGGGCCACCGGCGCTTCGGGATCATGTCCAACGACGAGGCGTTCCGCACCTCGGTCCACGAGATCGCGGAGGAGGCCGGCGAGGACTCCTGGCCGATGCCGCTCCCCGCGGACCTGCGCAAGGGCATGGACTCCCCGACCGCCGACATCGCGAACATGGGCGAGCGGATGGGCGGCGGCCTGGTCGCGGGACTGTTCCTGAAGGAGTTCGTCGGCGAGGGCATCACCTGGGCCCACCTGGACATCGCGGGGCCGGCCTTCCACGAGGGCGCGCCGTTCGGCTACACCCCCAAGGGCGGCACCGGCTCCGCGGTCCGCACCCTGGTCAGGCTGGCCGAGCGCACGGCCGACGGCGACCTGGGCTGACGCCGGCCCGGCGGGTTCCGGGGGACGCCCGGAACCCGCCGCCCCGGGCCGGCGCCCCCGGTCCGCAGGAATACCGGGCGCCGGCCTTCCGTTCGCCCTCGACGAAATCCGTAGGTTCGTACGTACAGGTAACCGCCGGGGACGGCCGAACCGCCGTCCCGTATCCCGGCCCCGCGTCCCGCCCTCCGTCGACAAGTGCGAAGATGGGTTCTCGGCAGGACAGGGCCCCCACCACAGGGCCGAAGACAAGCGGCCGAACACCAGCCGCCGCCCGGTAGTCCCCCGCCCTGGGAGACACCGGCGCCCGGCGCACATGCATGGAGGACGTGACGTGGCGAACGACGCCAGCACCGTTTTCGACCTAGTGATCCTCGGCGGTGGCAGCGGTGGTTACGCCGCGGCCCTGCGCGGAGCTCAGCTGGGCCTGGACGTCGCCCTGATCGAGAAGGACAAGGTCGGCGGCACCTGCCTGCACCGCGGATGCATTCCCACCAAGGCCCTGCTGCACGCCGGCGAGATCGCCGACCAGGCCCGCGAGAGCGAGCAGTTCGGCGTCAAGGCCACCTTCGAGGGCATCGACGTCCCGGCCGTGCACAAGTACAAGGACGAGGTGATCTCCGGGCTGTACAAGGGCCTGCAGGGTCTGGTCGCCTCCCGCAAGGTCACGTACATCGAGGGCGAGGGCCGACTGTCCTCCCCGACGTCCGTCGACGTCAACGGCCGCAGGGTCGAGGGCCGCCACGTCCTCCTCGCCACCGGTTCGGTGCCGAAGTCGCTGCCCGGCCTGACCATCGACGGCAACCGGATCATCTCCTCCGACCACGCGCTGGTCCTGGACCGCGTGCCGAAGTCCGCGATCGTCCTGGGCGGCGGCGTCATCGGTGTCGAGTTCGCCTCGGCCTGGAAGTCCTTCGGCACCGACATCACGATCATCGAGGCCCTGAAGCACCTCGTCCCGGTCGAGGACGAGAACAGCTCGAAGCTCCTCGAGCGGGCCTTCCGCAAGCGCGGCATCAAGTTCAACCTCGGCACCTTCTTCGAGAAGGCCGAGTACACCGAGGACGGCGTGCGGGTCACCCTCGCCGACGGCAAGACCTTCGAGGCCGAGGTGCTGCTGGTCGCCGTCGGCCGCGGCCCGGTCTCCCAGGGCCTGGGCTACGAGGAGCAGGGCGTCGCGATGGACCGCGGCTACGTCCTGGTCGACGAGTACATGCGCACGAACGTGCCCACCATCTCGGCCGTCGGCGACCTCGTCCCGACCCTCCAGCTCGCGCACGTCGGGTTCGCCGAGGGCATCCTGGTGGCGGAGCGCCTGGCCGGTCTGAAGACCGTCCCGATCGACTACGACGGCGTGCCGAAGGTGACGTACTGCCACCCCGAGGTCGCCTCCGTGGGCCTGTCCGAGGCCAAGGCCAAGGAGGTCTACGGCGCGGACAAGGTCGTCGCTCTGAAGTACAACCTGGCGGGCAACGGCAAGAGCAAGATCCTGAAGACCGCCGGCGAGGTCAAGCTCGTCCAGGTCAAGGACGGTGCCGTGGTCGGCGTCCACATGGTCGGTGACCGTATGGGCGAGCAGGTCGGCGAGGCCCAGTTGATCTACAACTGGGAGGCTCTGCCGGCCGAGGTCGCGCAGCTCGTCCACGCGCACCCGACGCAGAGCGAGGCGCTCGGCGAGGCCCACCTGGCCCTGGCCGGCAAGCCCCTCCACTCCCACGACTGAGCCGAGTCCACGGGCGCGACGACCACTACCGCACTTCCCCCGGCCCCGCGCTTCGCGCGAGCCGGGGAGACCCCACCGTAAGGAGCAACCGAAACCATGCCGGTTTCCGTAACCCTCCCGGCGCTCGGCGAGAGCGTCACCGAGGGCACCGTCACCCGCTGGCTGAAGGCCGAGGGCGAGCGCGTCGAGGCCGACGAGCCGCTGCTCGAGGTGTCGACCGACAAGGTCGACACCGAGATCCCCGCACCGGCCTCCGGCGTCCTGTCGTCCATCAAGGTCGCTGAGGACGAGACCGTCGAGGTCGGCGCCGAGCTGGCCGTCATCGACGACGGCTCGGGTGCGGCGGCCGCCACCCCGCAGCCCGCCGCCGAGCAGGCCCAGGCCCCCGCCCCCGAGCCGGAGCAGGCCGCCCCGGCCGCCCCGGCCGCGGAGCAGGCCGCGCCCGCTCCGGCCCCGACCGCCGAGGACGCCGGTGACGGCGGCGCCGAGGGCACCGACGTCGTCCTGCCCGCACTGGGCGAGTCGGTCACCGAGGGCACCGTGACCCGCTGGCTGAAGGAGGTCGGCGAGGAGGTCACGGAGGACGAGCCCCTGCTCGAGGTCTCCACCGACAAGGTCGACACCGAGATCCCCGCACCGGCCTCCGGCGTGCTGCTGGAGATCGTGGTCGGCGAGGACGAGACCGCCGAGGTCGGAGCGAAGCTCGCCGTCATCGGCGCCCCGGGTGCCGCACCGGCCGCCCCCGCGGCCGCCGCCCCGGCTCCGGCGCAGCCCGCCGCCACTCCGGCCCCCGCGCAGTCGGCGGCTCCGGCCCCCGCGCAGCCCGCGCCCGCCGCCGCCCCGGCCCAGCCGGCGGCTCCGGCTCCCGCAGCCCCGGCTCAGCCAGCGCCCGCCGCTGCCGCCCCGGCCCCGGCCACGACGGCCACGACGGCCGCGGACGAGGGTGCCTACGTCACCCCGCTGGTCCGCAAGCTGGCGGCCGAGAGCGGTGTGGACCTGTCCTCGGTCAGGGGCACCGGTGTCGGCGGCCGCATCCGCAAGCAGGACGTGGTCGCCGCCGCGGAGGCCGCGAAGGCCGCCGCGCCGGCTCCGGCCGCCGCCGCTCCGGCCGCCGGGAAGGCCCCGGCCGGTGTCTCGACCGAGCCGTCCCCGCTGCGCGGCCAGACCGTCAAGATGACCCGTATGCGCAAGGTCATCGGCGACAACATGATGAAGGCGCTCCACGGCCAGGCCCAGCTGTCGTCGGTCGTCGAGGTCGACGTCACGCGGCTGATGAAGCTGCGCGCCCAGGCCAAGGACGGGTTCGCGGCGCGGGAGGGCGTCAAGCTCTCCCCGATGCCGTTCTTCGTCAAGGCCGCGGCCCAGGCGCTGAAGGCCCACCCGGTCGTCAACGCCCGGATCAACGAGGACGAGGGCACCATCACCTACTTCGACTCGGAGAACATCGGCATCGCCGTGGACTCCGAGAAGGGCCTGATGACCCCGGTCATCAAGGGTGCGGGCGACCTCAACCTGGCCGGTATCGCCAAGGCCACCGCCGACCTGGCGGGCAAGGTCCGCGGCAACAAGATCACGCCGGACGAGCTGGCCGGTGCGACCTTCACGATCAGCAACACCGGTTCGCGCGGTGCGCTGTTCGACACGATCATCGTGCCGCCGAACCAGGTCGCGATCCTGGGCATCGGTGCCACGGTGAAGCGTCCGGCCGTCATCGAGACGCCCGAGGGCACCGTCATCGGCGTCCGCGACATGACGTACCTGACGCTCTCCTACGACCACCGTCTGGTGGACGGCGCCGACGCCGCCCGCTACCTGACCACGGTCAAGGCGATCCTCGAGGCCGGTGAGTTCGAGGTCGAGCTCGGCCTCTGAGCGCCTCGGCTGTAACCAGCCTCACCAGCGGCGGCCCCGCCCGGGAGTACTTCCGGGCGGGGCCGCCGCCGTATTGTCTAGGAGTCTTCTCTTATTGAAGGAGCGGTTCATGACCATGCCCGTCGTCCACTCGCTGCGCGACCAGATCCGCGAGCACATCGTGGAGGGCATCGTCAGCGGCCGCTGGAAGCCGGGCGAGCGGATCGTCGAGCGCCGTATCGCCACGGAACTGGCCGTGAGCCAGACGCCCGTACGGGAGGCCCTGCGGGAGCTGGAGTCCCTGCGGCTGATCGAGTCCGCCCCCAACAAGGGCGTGCGGGTGCGCAACCTCACCGCGGCCGACCTTGAGGAGAGCTACCCGGTCCGGGCCGGACTGGAGCAGATCGCCGCAGAGCTGGCCGCGGAGCGGCTGGCCGCCGACTGCTCGGCACTGGAACCGCACGTCGCGGCGCTGTACGAGGCGGACCGTGCCGCGGACGGGACGGCGCAGGTGCGGCACACGGTGGCGTTCCACCGGGAGCTGGTGAAGGCGGCGGGCAACGGGGTGCTGCTGCACACCTGGGAGGGCCTGGGGATCGAGGTCTTCACCGCGCTGTCCATCCGGTGGCTGGGGACGAAGCAGAAGTCGTACGCGGAGGAGCACGAGGAGCTGGTGGAGGCGTTCCGCCGGCGTGATCCGCAGATCGGCGCCCTCGTGAAGGCCCACGTCCTGGGCTGCGCCCCCCGCGCATAGCGCGGCACCCGGGGTGGACGGCGCGCGTCCGTGCGGAGTGCTTCGCCCGTCGTGGAGGCCGCCCCGCACGGGCGACGCGGGGCGGCCTCCACGGGTGCGACACCGCTCCGGGACGTGCGCCCACCCCTGTGCGCGCCCCGGTCGGCGAGGGACCCGCACCGCGGTCGGGAGCGCCCCGACCGCGCAGCACGCGCGCCGGAGCGGGCCCGGCCGACCGGCACCGCGTGCCCCGTTTCGCGACACCCTGTGCCGACTTTCTCGGTCTGAAGAAGTTTTTCCCTCAACGCTTTGATCGATCATCGATCGTCGGCTTACAGTTCACCACGGACTCACCAGTCCGCCCGGCCCCGTCCTGCCAGACAGGCCCCATCTCCACCTCCCCTCCTCTCCGGAAGGCGGTGTCATGACCGACCCCGTAGCCATGCTTCCGAGCGAGCTCGACCAGCTCCCGGACCGTGACACCGAGGAGACCGCCGAATGGGCGGCCTCCCTGGACGCCGTCACCAAGGCCGCCGGCCCCCATCGCGCCGCGTACCTGATGCGCCGCACCCTCCAGCACGCCGAGGGCGTCGAGGGGCTCGACCTGCCCAAGCTTCTGGAGACGGACCACGTCAACACCATCCCCACCGCCGCCGAGCCCGTCCCGGCCGGTGACGAGGAGATGGAGCGCCGGATCACCGCCTGGAACCGGTGGAACGCCGCCGCGATGGTGACCCGCGGCGCCAAGCACGGCGTCGGCGGCCACATCGCCACCTTCGCCTCCGCCGCCTGGCTCTACGAGACCGGCTTCAACCACTTCTTCCGCGGCAAGGAGCGGGACGGCTCCGGCGACCAGCTCTACATCCAGGGCCACGCCTCCCCCGGCATCTACGCCCGCGCCTTCCTCGACGGGCGTCTCACCGAGGCGCACCTCGACAACTTCCGCCAGGAGGCGGGCGGCAACGGCCTGCCCTCCTACCCGCATCCGCGCAGGCTGCCCTGGCTGTGGGAGTTCCCGACGGTCTCCATGGGCCTCGGCCCGCTGTCGGCGATCTACCAGGCGCGCTTCAACCGCTATCTGACCAACCGCGGCATCAAGGACGTCTCCGCTTCGCACGTCTGGGCGTTCCTCGGCGACGGCGAGATGGACGAGCCCGAGTCGACCGCGGCGCTCGCCCTGGCCAGCCGTGAGGGTCTGGACAACCTGACCTTCGTGATCAACTGCAATCTCCAGCGCCTCGACGGCCCGGTCCGCGCCAACTTCAAGATCGTGCAGGAGCTGGAGGCCCAGTTCCGCGGCGCCGGCTGGAACGTCGTGAAGACGCTCTGGGGCAACGCCTGGGACGAGCTCTTCCAGCTCGACACCACGGGCGCCCTGGTCCGCCGGCTGCGCGAGGTCCCGGACGCACAGGTCCAGACGTACCAGACGCGCGACGCCGCCTACATCCGCGAGGACTTCTTCGGCAAGGACCCCGCGCTCGTCGAGATGGCGAAGCTGCTCCCGGACGACAAGATCCTGGAGTGCTTCCACCTCTCGCGCGGTGGCCACGAGCCGCGCAAGGTGTACGCCGCGTACAAGGCCGCGCTGGAGTTCGAGGGCGCCCCGACGGTGATCCTGGCCCAGACGGTCAAGGGCTACACGCTCGGCGAGGGCTTCGCGTCCAAGAACGCCAACCACCAGATGAAGAAGCTGACGGCGGACGAGTTCAAGGCCATGCGGGACCTGCTCGACCTGCCGATCAGGGACGGCGACTTCGCCGACGGACAGGTGCCCTACGGCCACCCCGGTGCGGACTCCCCCGAGGTCCGCTACCTCCAGGAGCGCCGCGCGGCCCTCGGCGGACCGGCCCCGGCCCGCCGCGTCCACCCGGTCGCCCCGCTGCCCGCACCCGCCGAGAAGGCCTTCGCCGCCTTCGACAAGGGCTCCGGCAACCAGTCGGTGGCGACGACCATGGCGTTCGTCCGCCTGGTCAAGGATCTGATCCGCGACAAGGAGACCGGCAGGCGCTGGGTTCCGATCGTCCCGGACGAGGCCCGCACCTTCGGTATGGAGTCGCTGTTCCCTTCGCTCGGCATCTACTCGCCGAAGGGCCAGACCTACGAGCCGGTCGACCGCGACCAGCTCATGTACTACCGCGAGGCGAAGAACGGCCAGATCCTCAACGAGGGCATCACCGAGGCCGGTTCGATGGCGGACTTCATCGCCGCCGCGTCGTCGTACGCGACGCACGGCGAGACGATGATCCCCTTCTACATCTTCTACTCGATGTTCGGCTGGCAGCGGACCGCCGACCAGATGTGGCAGCTGGCCGACCAGCTCGGCAAGGGCTTCCTCGTCGGCGCCACGGCAGGCCGTACGACCCTGACGGGCGAGGGCCTGCAGCACGCGGACGGCCACTCGCCGGTGATCGCGGCCACGAACCCGGCGGCGCTCACGTACGACCCGGCGTTCGCCTACGAGGTGGCGGCCATCGTCAAGGACGGTCTGCGCCGGATGTTCGGTGAGGCCCGCCCGGACGAGGACCCGGACGTCTTCTACTACCTGACGGTCTACAACGAGCCGATGCCGCAGCCCGCGAAGCCGGAGGGTGTCGACGAGGGCATCGTCCGCGGCCTGTACCGCTTCAAGGAGGGCGAGGGCGCGGCGGACGACCCGCGCATCCAGCTGCTCGCGTCGGGCACGGCGATCCACTGGGCGCTGGAGGCGCAGCGTCTGCTGGCCGCCGAGTGGGGCGTCACGGCGGACGTGTGGTCGGCGACGTCCTGGACCGAGCTGCGGCGCGACGCCCTGGAGGCGGACGAGGCGCTGCTGCGCGGCGAGTCCCGGATCCCGTACGTGCGCCGGGCTCTGGAGGGCGCCGAGGGTCCGGTGCTCGCGGTGAGCGACTACATGCGGCAGGTGCCGGACCAGATCGCCCAGTGGGTGGAGCAGGACTGGTCGTCGCTGGGAGCGGACGGCTTCGGCCTGTCGGACACCCGTGAGGCGGCGCGCCGCCACTTCGGTGTGGACGCGCAGTCGATCGTGGTCGCGGCGCTGGCGCAGCTCGCGCGGCGCGGGGAGGTCCCCGCGTCCGCGGTGAAGGACGCCCGCGAGCGCTACGGCTTCTGAGCCCCCGGGCTCTCCCGGACGCCCCCGCAGCCCCCTCGGGCCGCGGGGGCGTCCGCGTTCCGGTCCCGGCCGCTCCGGCGGCCCGGACGACGGTCCCCGTCCGCACGGGACGCGACAATGGCCACCATGCGCGCTGCCCGGCTCATCAAGATGGTCCTGCTGCTCCAGTCCCGCCCCTCCATGACCGCCGCCGAGCTCGCCCGGGAGCTGGAGGTCTCCGAGCGGACCGTCACCCGGGACGCGCTCGCGCTGTCGGAGGCGGGGGTCCCGGTGTACGCGGACCGCGGAAGGGCAGGGGGGTACCGGCTCGTCGGCGGGTACCGGACCCGGCTGACCGGGCTGGCCAGGAGCGAGGCCGAGGCGCTGTTCCTGTCCGGGCTGCCCGGGGCGCTGCGCGAGATGGGGCTGGAGGACGCGGCCTCCGCCGCGCGGCTCAAGGTCTCCGCCGCGCTGATCCCGTCGCTGCGGGACGCCTCGCGCTCCGCGGCGCAGCGGTTCCATCTGGACGCGCCCGGCTGGTACCAGGAGCCGGAGACCCCGGACCTGCTGCCGGTGGTCGCCGAGGCCGTGTGGGACGACCGGGTGGTGACGGCCCGCTACCGGGACGCCGAGCGGCGGCTGGAGCCGTACGGCCTCGTCCTGAAGGCCGGGGTCTGGTACCTGTGCGCCCTCGCCGACGGCACGTCGTTCCGCGTCTACCGCATCGACCGGTTCACGGCCGTCTCCCTGACCGCCGAGCGCTTCGAGCGGGACGCGTCCTTCGATCTGCCCGCCTTCTGGGAGGAGCGCGCCGCACAGTTCGCCCGGTCGATCCTGAGGGCCGAGGTGGTGCTGCGGCTGTCCCCGGAGGCGGCCCGCCGGCTGCCCTACGTCACGGACCGGGCCGCCGCCGAGGAGGCGCTGGCGGCGGCGGGCCCGGCGGACGACCGGGGGTGGCGCACGATCACGCTGCCGGTGGAGTCCGAAGTGGTGGCGTTCACCCAGCTCCTGTCGCTCGGGCCGGAGTCGGAGGTACTGGGCCCGCAGGGTCTCCGCGAGAGGTTCGCGGAGGCCGCGGCCGGCATGCACGCCCTCTACGGGGGCCCGACCGCCGGGACCACAGCTCAGCGGTAGTCCTCCGCCGTCCCCTCCCTGCCCCCGTGCACGACGTCCTCGAAGTACGCCCAGGCGTCCGGCCGGCTCCCGTCGGTGTCCGTGAAGCCGTACTCCCGGGCCAGTTGTCCGCTGGAGAGCGACCGGCCGTTCCAGCGGGCCCGGTCCGGGTCGGCGGCGAGGGCGGCGACGGCGCGGCCGACGTACACCGGCGACTCGGCGACGGCGAAGTGGGGCTGGTGGGCCACCGCGTCCCGCCAGTTGTCCTCGCGGACCCCGAGGGCCTCCAGCATCTGCTCGGAGCGCAGATAGCCCGGCGTCACGCACACCGCGGTGCAGCCGGTGTCCTTCAGATCCTCGCCGAGGGTGAACGCCATGCGGATCGGGGCGTTCTTGGCGAGGTCGTAGTAGAAGTTCTCGCGGAAGCGGCGGTTGGTCTCCGCCGTGCCGTCGGTGACCTCGACGACGAGCCCGCCGGGCCGGCGCGCGAGCAGGGGCAGGGCGCAGCTGCTGGTGATGATGTGGCTGCGGACGCCCAGTTCCAGCATGCGCAGTCCGCGGTCGAGGTCGGTCTCCCACATCTTGGTGTCCCAGACGACGAGGTGTTCGCCGCCCCAGACGTCGTTGACGAGGACGTCCAGCCGGCCGTGCTCCTCGTCGACGCGGGCGACGAGCGCGCGGACCGCGGCCGCGTCCAGGTGGTCGGTGGGGACCGCGACGCCCAGGCCGCCCGCCGCCGTGACCAGTTCGGCCGTCTCCTCGATGGTCTCGGTCGGCCGGCCGACCTCGCTGACGCGCTCCCTCGTGGTGCGTCCGGTCACATAGACGGTGGCGCCCGCCGCGCCCAGTTGTACGGCGATGGCCCGGCCCGCGCCCCGTGTCGCGCCCGCGACGAGCGCGATCTTCCCCTGCAGTGCTGTTTCGGTCGTCATGCTGCGACGCTCGCACGGAATTCCGACATCCTCCGTCCGCATTTCCCGACCCGTTTCCCGGCCGTGCTCCGGTCCGTGTCACGGCCACGGCCCGGCCGCCTCCCGGGCCGTGGCCCGGCCGTGTGTCCCGGCCGATTTCCGAGGGGCTGTATTTCGGCCGCTCCACGTGCGCGGCCCCCCGCGAGCCCCGATGCTTGTCCCGTGATGGACGAGACGGAGTTCTGGGAGATCATCGACAGCACGCGCGAGGCCGCCGAGGGTGACCCCGAGGACCACGCCGACCTGCTCGTCGAACGACTGCTGCAGCTCGACCCCGACTCCGTCGTGGACTTCGCGCGGCACTTCGAGTCCCGCTACAACCGTGCGTACCGCTGGGATCTGTGGGGGGCGGCCACCGTGCTGCTGGACGGGGCGAGCGACGACGCGTTCGACTACTTCCGCTGCTGGCTGATCGGCCAGGGCCGGGAGGTCTTCGAGGGCGCCGTGCACGACCCGGACTCCCTCGCCGAACTCCTGGACGACTTCGACGAGGAGATCGACGGAGACGGTGAGGAGCTGGGGTACGCGGCCGACGAGGCCTACGAGCAGCTCACCGGAACGGCCGCACCCGATCTGGGGATCGCCGCGCAGTCCGCGGAACCGGAGGGCACCCCGTTCGACCTCGAGAACGACCGGGTGCTCGCGGAGCGGTTCCCGGCGCTGTGGGAGCGCTTCGGGTCCTAGGTGTTCTGTGCGGGCGCGCGCCGGAGCGCGAAACGCTCCGCGAGCGTGCACGGACGGAGTGCGTACGGCGCACGGACGGGTGATGCTCCGGGCCCTGACGTACGGTCGGTCCCGTCTGCTGCCGGCGGGCGTACCCTTCGTCCGGTGAGCACCACGCCGCCGTCACCTCGCCGGCCGCTGACCGAGCGCCGCAAGGCCGCGACCCGGCTGGAGATCGCCCGCGCCGCCGCGGAACTGTTCACGGAGCGCGGCCCGGACGCCACGTCGGCCGAGGAGATCGCGGACCGGGCCGGGGTGGCCCTGCGCACGTTCTACCGGTACTTCCGCAACAAACAGGAGGCCGCCGGGCCCTTGCTCGCCATGGCCGCCGAGCGCTGGCGGGCGCTCCTCGCGGCCGCCGGCCCGGGCACCCCGCTGCCCGAGGTCCTGGAGCGGACGCTCGCCGCGGCGCTGTCGGTGCCGGAGGGCGGATCGGCCGAGGGGCTGCGCCGTAGCCGGGCGCTGCTGCGCGCGGCGGTACGGGATCCGGCGCTGCGGGCTGTCTGGTACCGGGTGAACCAGGAGTCGGAGGAGCGCCTGGTACCGGTGCTCGCCGGGCTGGCCGGGCCGGACGCCAACCCCTTGGAGCTGCGGCTCGCGGCGGCGGTCGCCGTGGACGCGCTGCGGATCGGACTGGAGGTCTGGGCCGCGTCGGACGCGCCGCCCGGGACGGCGGGCGATACCGAGCCGCCGGCCGGTCCTGCGGTGCGGTGTCTGCGCGAACTGTCCGGCGGTCTCCGCCCGTTGGCCCCCGTGACCCGGGCCGGCCGGGCTATCCGGTGAGCGGGCGTCCCATGAGCACGTCGTCGACGTACCGCCCGGCGAGGAAGAACTCGCCGGGCAGGACTCCCTCGACGGTGTAGCCCTCCGACTCGTAGAGCCGGCGGGCCGGGGTGTTGTGCCCGAGCACCCGCAGGGTGAGGCGGACCGCGCCCTCCCGGCGTGCCGCGTCACCGGCGGCGCGGAGCAGCGCCCGCGCGACGCCCCGTCCGCGCGCCCAGTCGGCCACCGCGAGGCCCTGGATCTGGCGTACGTGCTGGTTGCAGGAGAGCGGGGTGGGGGCGCAGACACGGATGTACCCGGCGATTCTTCCGTCACCGACCGCTCCTTCGGTCACGGGTTCGGCGACCAGGTGCTGCTCCGGCGGGTGGGCCTCGTCGAAGAACGGCCGGTACGGGGGGACCGGGCGCGGCTGGACGGCGTGCAGCGTCGACCAGGTGGCGCGGTCGAGTTCGGCGAGGGCGGTGTCGTCGGTTCCCTGTGCCGGGCGTATGACGAAGGGCGTGCCGGGTTCGGACATGGCGGTCACTGTGTCATGGGGCAGGATGTGACGCATGCGTATTGCTGTGACGGGCGCGGGCGGTCTGATCGGTTCGGCACTGGTGCGTTCCCTGCGGGCCGAGGGCAGGGGTGGGCACGAGGTGGTGCGGCTCGTCAGACGGGCGCCTCGGGCCGCGGACGAGGTCCGGTGGGACCCGGCACGGCAGTACGTGGACGCGGCGGGGCTCGTCGGCTGCGAGGCGGTCGTCCATCTCGCGGGCGCCGGCGTGGGCGACCGGCGCTGGAGCGCGGCGTACAAGAAGGAGATCCGGGACAGCCGGGTGCTCGGCACGGCCGCGCTCGCGGAGGCGCTGGCGTCGCTGGAGGAGCCGCCGCGGGTGCTGGTGTGCGGCTCCGCGATCGGGTACTACGGCGACACGGGCGACCGCGCGGTCGACGAGAGCGCGCCCCCCGGTGCGGGCTTCCTGCCCGGTGTCTGCGAGGAGTGGGAGGCCGCGGCGGCACCGGCCGAGGAGGCGGGCATCCGGGTGGCGTTCGCCCGCACGGGCCTGGTGGTGGCGCGTGAGGGCGGTGCGTGGGGAAGGCTCTTCCCGTTGTTCCGGGCGGGCCTGGGCGGGCGGCTGGGCAGCGGCCGCCAGTTCTGGAGCTTCATCTCCCTGCAGGACGAGGTCGCGGCGCTGCGCCACATCGTGGACACGGACGCCCTGTCCGGCCCGGTCAATCTGACCGCTCCGGAACCGCTGACCAATCGCGAGGTGACGGCGGCGATGGGCCGTGTGCTCCACCGTCCGACCCTGCTCACGGTGCCGCCGGTCGCCCTGCGCGTGTATCTCGGCGAGTTCGCGGAGGACGTCCTCGGCAGCCAGCGGGTCGTGCCGAGGAAGCTCCTCGACTCCGGCTTCGCGTTCTCCCATCCGTCCATCGACGAGGCGATCCGCGCGGCGCTCGCCTGACACGGACACGGACACGGGCAGGCCCGACGGACCGGCGGCGCCGGGGGCCGACGGCCCGAGGGGGCTCCGCCGGGGCGGGCGCCTGAGCGGCCCTCGCCGTGGGCCGGCGCGGGCACCGCCGGGGCGCTGCCCTTCACGCCCGGCGCTTCCGCGCGAAGACGGTGGTGCGCTCCGCACGCCCCAGCGTGCGCACCGGCCCGAAGCAGGTCGCACGGCCGTGCGACCCCGTGCTCCCGGGCGCCCGCCGCGCGCGCGTGGATTCCCGCGGCCGGGTTTCTACCCTCGTTCCGAACTTCGGCATTCCGCCAGCCGGTTGGGGGCATGAGCACCCCACCACAGCCGCGCCGACCTCGGGGAGGGGCACGTGCTCAGCAGCGCACGCCACGCGGACGTCGTCATCGTCGGAGCCGGGATCGCCGGGCTCGCGGCGGCTCATCGGCTGACCAGTGCGGGAGTCACGGTCGTCGTACTGGAGGCCGGACCGAGGGTGGGGGGCCGGACGGCCACCGGGGAGCTGGACGGGTTCCGGCTCGACCGGACGGTACGGCTGCTCAACACCTCGTATCCGGAACTCCGCCGCACCCCCGCCCTGGCCGGCCTCCCGCTGAGCCGGTTCTCGCCCGGCGTGCTCGTGCACAGCGAGGGCCGGCACCACCGCGCCGGAGAGGTTCTCGGCATGCGGGGGACGGGAGGCGCGCGGCGCGCGAGGGGCGCATTGACTGCGGCGCGCGCCCTGGCAAGCGCCCCCCGGACACCCCTCGGCGGCGCCTTCGACCAGGCCCGGCTCGCGGCGGCGCTCGGACGGCTCGCCGCGACACCGCCCCGTCGCCTGCTGGCCCGGCGTGAACTTCCCGCACACGAGGCCCTGTTCAGCCGCGGTCTGCCCCCGCGCACCGTTCACGGCTTCCTCCGGCCGCTGCTCGCCGCCCTGTTGAACGACGCCGAGCTGGTCTCCTCCAGCCGCTGCACCGACCTCGTGCTGCGCGGCTTCGCGCGCGGTCGGCTCTGTGTGCCGACGGGTGGCGCCGACAGGCTTCCCGAACTGCTCGCGGACGCGCTGCCGCCGGGCACCGTACTCACCGGTGCCCGGGTGACCGAGGCATCCATCTCCTCGGTCACCACCGAGGAGCACGGCACCTTCACCTGCCGCTCCCTGCTCGTGGCGACGGGAGCCCGGGCCGCGGCGGCCCTCCTCCCGGGGCTTCGGGTGCCGGACTTCCACCCGCTGACGGTCCTGCACCACACCGCCCCCGCACCACCGTTGGCCGAGCCGGCCCTGGTGCTGGACGCGGACGGCTCCGGTCCGGTCGCGCACACGGCGGTGATGAGCGAGGTCGACCCGTCGCGTGCACCCGAGGGCCGGGTGCTGGTCACCTCCGCCGTACTGGGCGATCCGCCCGCCGCGCTCGACGAACGGGTCCGGGCCCATCTCGCCACGCTGTACGGAACGTCCACCGCCGACTGGGAGCTGCTGGACGTGCACCACGACCCGGAGGCCGTCCCCGCCATGCCCGCACCCCACGACCTGCGCCGGCCGGTGCGGCTGCTCTGCGGGCTCTACGTCTGCGGAGGCCACCGGGACACGAGCACCGTCCAGGGCGCGCTGTACTCGGGGCGCCGGGCGGCACACGCGGTACTGCGCGACTTCGGCATCCAGCCGGAACTCGCACCCGCGCTGCTCAGTACCGCCGCAGCCTGACCACCGGGACTGCCGGGAACGGGACCGTCCGGCTCCGGGGCCACAGCCCGGACCGGGCCGACGGGACCGGGGGCACCGAGGCTCCCCACACGTGGGCTCCGTCGCACCCGCAGGCGCATCCCGCCCGGCACCGCCCCGGAACCCGGCGATCGGCGGATCAGCCCATCGCCGCGACACGGTCCCGGTAGGTGCGGACCGCGGCCGCGTCGCGGTAGGGCTCCAGCCGTCGCTCGAAGTCGCGCACGTACTCGATGGCCCTGGCCGACCGCATCTCCGAGGCCTGCTGCGCCGCCTCCGCACCCAGAGCGCACGCCTGGTCCAGCTCCCCCAGGCCGAGCCGGGAGGTGGCGAGGACGACTCGGCAGAAGAGGCGACTGCGCGCGAAGCCCGGGGCGCGCAGCTGGAGGGAGCGCTCGGCGTGCTGCACGGCCGCGCGGTACTGCTGCAGATCCCGGTGGCAGTGCCCGAACTCGTCGGCCAGCTGCGCCTCGTCGAAGAACCGTGCCCAGTGCGGCACGTCGTCCCCGGGCCGGGCGGTGTCCAGGGTGCGCTCGGCCCGGACGAGCGAGGCCGTGCAGGAGCGCACCTCCCCGAGCACGCCGTGCCCGCGGGCCTCGACCGCGTGCAGCAGGGCCTGGACGGCCGGCGGCGCGGAGGAGCCGACACCCTGCTGGGCGACCCGGGTGAGTTGGACGGCCTCTCGTCCGTGCCCGAGGTAGACGGCCTGCCGGGCCATGGTGACCAGCACGTACGCCCCGTAGGCACGGTCGCCCGCGGCCTGGGCCAGCCGCAGCGCCTGGACGAAGTACCGCTGGGCGAGGCCGTGGGCGGCGATGTCGAACGACGTCCAGCCCGCGAGCCGGGTGAGGTCCGCGACCGCCCCGAACAGCCGGCGTCCGGTGCTCTCCCCGTACGCCCCGCGCAGCATCGGCTCGGCCTCGTGCTCCAGGTAGCGGACGAGCGCCTGACGGGCGTGGCCGCCGCCGTACGCGTGGTCGAGGGTCCGGAAGAGCTCGCCGACCGACCGCAGGGCCGCGATGTCGCCGGGGCCGACCCGCTGGCCCGGGCCGCGGTCCGTGCCGCGCTGCCGGGGCACCGACGTGCGACCGCCCTGCCCCGGCACCCTGGCCTGCGCTCCGCTCTGGGGGGGCTCCCCGCGGGCCACCCGCTCGTCGGCGCGGCCGATCAGCCAGTCGCGGCTCGGGACGACGAGCCCGGCCGGAGTGAACGCGATCTTGCGCAGTTCGGCGTGGCTGCCCGAGTCCTTGCGCCAGAGCCCGCTGACGATGTCCACGGCCTCCTCGGGGGTGGCGGCGAACTCCAGCCCCGCGTAGACCGGCGCACACGCGTCCAGGCCCAGGTCCTGGGCCGACAGCCGCCGCCCGAGCCGCCGGGTGAACACCTCGGCGATCAGTGCGGGTGTGGTGCCGCGCGGCTGCTGCCCGCGCAGCCAGCGCGTCACGGACGTCTTGTCGTACCGCAGGTCGAGGCCGTGCTCCAGGCCGAGCTGGTCCACCCGGCGGGCCAGCCCCGCGTTGGAGAAGCCGGCTTCGGCGATGAGGGCGGCGAGCTGGCGGTTCGGGGTGCGCTGCGGGGGTCGGTCCGTCATCAGCTGTGCGGTCTCCTGCCTTCCGGGCCCGGGTGCGGCCCTCGCAGCCTGGGGTTCCCCCGGGCTCAGCTCTGGGGGAGGAACGGCGCGAATTTAGCGGCCCATACCGGCGCAACCGCCGCCTTCGTCCCGCATTCATCCGATCGTGTGAGGATTGAGGGCAGCGCTGACGGGTGCGACACGAGTCGTACAGTGGCCGGAGCGTGATGAGTGCACCGTGAACGCTTGAGGGAGGCACAACGGTGAGCGAGCTGCGATTTGTCCATCTGGGCTTCGGCGACGACGCCGTCGAGTACCAGGCGGCCTGGGACGAGCAGCGCCGTGTGCACGCGGCCCGGTTCGCCGGCGAGATCCCGGACACCTGTCTGCTGCTGGAGCACCCGCCGGTCTACACGGCCGGGCGGCGTACGGAGGACAGCGAGCGGCCGCTGGACGGCACCCCGGTCGTCGACGTCGACCGCGGCGGGAAGATCACCTGGCACGGCCCCGGCCAGCTGGTCGGTTATCCGATCATGCAGCTGCCCCGGCCCGTGGACGTGGTCGCCCATGTGCGGCGCCTGGAGGAGGCGCTGATCCGGACCTGCGGGGACTTCGGCGTGGAGACCACCCGGATCGAGGGCCGCAGCGGCGTCTGGGTCCTGGGCGACCCGGTCGAGCAGCGCCCGTTGGGAGGACTCTCGCTGGACCTCGACCCGCGGCTGCACGACGAGGAGTTCGACCCCCGCCTCAGCGGCCCGGAGTACGCCCCGTCCAACGCCGGCCAGCGCCGCGAGGACCGCAAGCTCGCCGCCATCGGCATCCGCGTCGCCAAGGGCGTGACGATGCACGGCTTCGCACTGAACGTGAATCCGGACAACACGTGGTTCGACCGGATCGTGCCCTGCGGCATCCGGGACGCGGGGGTGGCCTCGCTCGCCAACGAACTGGGCCGCGACGTGACGATCGCCGAGGTGCTGCCGGTCGTCGAGAAGCACCTCCGCGAGGTGCTGGAGAACGCCGACCTGCGGCCCCGGGCCGTGGACCGCGGGACCGGCCCGGCGGCCGTGACGGAGCCCGCGGGCCCGGCTCCGGAGCCCGCCCCGGCAGCCTGAGGAATGCCCACCCCTGGCCATAGGTTGGCCACCGGTGAGGGCATCACAATCAACGGGCGTACCCTGGTGTCCGCCGAGGAATCGAAGTGTAGGGAGCCGGTCGTGTCCGCTGTAGCACCCGACGGACGCAAGATGCTGCGCCTGGAGGTCCGGAACAGCCAGACCCCCATCGAGCGCAAGCCCGAGTGGATCAAGACCCGGGCGAAAATGGGTCCCGAGTACAACCAGCTCCAGAAGCTCGTCAAGAGCGAAGGCCTGCACACGGTCTGCCAGGAAGCCGGCTGCCCCAACATCTTCGAGTGCTGGGAGGACCGCGAGGCCACCTTCCTCATCGGCGGTGACCAGTGCACCCGGCGCTGCGACTTCTGCCAGATCGACACGGGCAAGCCGCAGGCGCTCGACCGCGACGAACCGCGCCGCGTCGGCGAGTCCGTCGTCACGATGGACCTGAACTACGCCACGATCACCGGCGTCGCCCGCGACGACCTGGAGGACGGCGGCGCCTGGCTGTACGCGGAGACCGTGCGCCAGATCCACGCGCAGACGGCGGACCGCGAGGCCGGCCGCACCAAGGTCGAGCTGCTGATCCCCGACTTCAACGCGGAGCCGGACCAACTGGCCGAGGTCTTCTCCTCCCGCCCCGAGGTGCTGGCGCACAACGTCGAGACGGTGCCGCGCATCTTCAAGCGCATCCGCCCCGGCTTCCGGTACGAGCGCTCCCTGAAGGTGATCACGGAGGCCCGTGCGGCCGGCCTGGTCACCAAGTCGAACCTGATCCTCGGCATGGGCGAGACCCGCGAGGAGGTCAGCGAGGCCCTGCAGCACCTCCACGACGCGGGCTGCGAGCTGATCACCATCACCCAGTACCTGCGGCCGTCGGTGCGGCACCACCCCGTCGAGCGCTGGGTGAAGCCGCAGGAGTTCGTGGAGCTGAAGGAGGAGGCCGACGAGATCGGCTTCTCCGGTGTGATGTCGGGCCCGCTGGTGCGGTCCTCGTACCGGGCCGGACGCCTCTACCAGCAGGCCGTGGACCAGCGGCGCTCGGCAGCCGCACAGCGGAGCGGGGCGAGCGCGGCCACCACCCCGGCCGTGTGAATTCACGCACAAGAAATTACCGTCCGGTAATGGCCGGTTCGTCGCGGCCCGTACGCCCCCCGCAGGTCGGGGGCTCGTACGGGCCGCGTCATGCTTCCGGTAGTGCGCGGAAAGGTTTCATCAGCGTTTGACCGGTGGGTCACGCCCTGGTAACACCAATCAGTGACGCTGTCTTCACGCACAGCACGCACGCTCCCACCGCTCACCACCCGCTTCCGAGGGAGACCTCCGCCATGCAGGCCGCGACTTCCGTACGCGCCAACGCCTTCCCGACGCTCACCCAGACCCTGCTCGCCGTCGAGTCCGTACTGCTGGGCGGCGGCCAGCGCACCGCCCGCCGCAACGCCTGGACCGCGGTCCTCGAGGACCGACGCCGCGCCAGGGACCGGGTCGAGGCGCAGCACGTCCTGGAGGCCGTGGCGACTCGCTCTTCCTGAGGCACGTAAACTTCAGGACATGGCGAGGAAGGATCAGGCAGAGAACTCTGCGAACCCCGGGCGACTGAAGCAGATCGCCCTTACCTACAAGATGACCCGGCGGGTCGACTCCAAGGTCGGTCTTGTCGTCGCGGGTGTGGGAATCGTCACCTTCGGTGTCTTCCTCGCGATCGGTTTCCTGATCGACCACCCGATCTATCTCGGCATCCTGGGCTTCCTGCTGGCCTTCCTCGCGATGGCGATCGTCTTCGGACGCCGCGCCGAGCGTGCCGCCTTCGGGCAGATGGAAGGACAGCCGGGAGCGGCGGCCGCCGTACTGCAGAACGTGGGCCGAGGCTGGACCACGACCCCTGCGGTCGCGATGAACCGCAACCAGGACGTCGTCCACCGGGCCGTCGGCCGCGCCGGCATCGTGCTGGTGGCCGAGGGCAACCCGAACCGGGTCAAGACCCTGCTGGCGGCCGAGAAGAAGCGGATGGCCCGGGTCGCGGTGGACGCCCCGGTACACGACATCATCGTCGGCAACGAAGAGGGCCAGGTGCCGCTGAAGAAGCTGCGCACCACGATGACGAAGCTCCCCCGTGTACTGACCGGCCCGCAGGTGACGCAGACGAACGACCGTCTGCGCGCGATGGGCGACCTGATGAGCAACATGCCCTTGCCGAAGGGCCCGATGCCGAAGGGCATGCGGATGCCGCGAGGCGGAAAGATGCGCTGACGCCGTCCCGTCCCCGGCCTCGCCGTCGGACGGGCACGACCGCTCGACACGGACAAAGAGGGCGCCCCGGTCCGACCGGGGCGCCCTCTTCCTTCCTGTGCGGTGGGACGGGCACGGGAGCGCGGTGCGCGCCTACGGTCGGGGCCGGGGTGTACGGACGGGCACGGCACGGGACGTGCGCCCGGCGGCGGGGTGCGCGGGCAGCACGCCGGGGTGAGGGGCCGTCCGGTCCACGGGTCCACGGGCTTGCGGCTTCGCCTCGCGGCTCTCGGGCGCACGGCCGCACCCACCGTCCCGGCGTCCGGGGTTCCCGCCCGGGAGGCGCGTCAGATGCGTACCTGAACCGAGCGGGCGAGCCGGTCGTGGAGGCCGCGACCGTCGCGGTCCCAGATGAGCGCCGGGACGGCCAGGCAGAGCAGCACGCTGCGGACCAGGACCCTGCCGACGCCGAGCCGTCCGCCGTTCTCGCCGACGACCCGCAGCCCGAGGAGGCGCTTGCCGGGAGTGCTGCCGACGGTGCCCACCGTCAGCACGGTGAGCACGAGGAAGACCACCAGCGCAGGGTTGCCCGTCGCGGACCAGTCGCGGCCGGTGACGAGGCCGTATGCGATGAGCACGCACAGGCCCCAGTCGATGAACAGCGCGCCGAAGCGCCGCCCGAGCGGGGCGACCGAACCCGGTCCCTCCGCCGGCAGCCCGAGCCGTTCGCCCCGGTGGCCGAAGTCGGCGCCCATGTCCTCGGCCGCCGCGCGGGGCCCGGAGAGCCACGATCCGATTGCTTGCCTGTTGTCCACCCGTCCACGGTACTGTGCACGCTCTCGATCACCGCCTCCCGGGTGCCCCGAAGCCCCTGGGGCAGCGCCTTCCCGGGCCGCGGCCCCGGCTCGGACGGGGCCGGGCGAGGGCAGCCCGAGGGGCCCGCGAGGCGTGTCGCGGCTCTGGACTCCGGTCGCCCGGTTAACTTCCGCGAAACAAATGAGTCATGCTGGAGAAATCCCGGCTGCCTAGGGTCGTGTCCTGCGTGTGCCACCGCACTGGCCGCACGACCGAGTCACAACCCCGCCCCTCCCCGGGACGGGAGTAGGAGGAGTTGGATGTTCCAGAACGCCGACGACGCCAAGAAGTACATCGCGGACAACGACGTGAAGATGATCGACGTCCGGTTCTGCGACCTTCCCGGCGTGATGCAGCACTTCACGATTCCGGCCACGGCGTTCGACCCGTCCGAGGAGCTCGCCTTCGACGGCTCGTCGATCCGCGGCTTCCAGGCGATCCACGAGTCCGACATGGCTCTGCGCGCGGACCTCTCCACGGCGCGTCTGGACCCGTTCCGCCGCGACAAGACCCTCAACATCAACTTCTTCATCCACGACCCGATCACGGGCGAGCAGTACAGCCGTGACCCGCGGAACATCGCCAAGAAGGCCGAGGCGTACCTCGCCTCCACCGGCATCGCGGACACCGCGTACTTCGGCCCCGAGGCCGAGTTCTACGTCTTCGACTCGGTGCGCTTCGCCACTTCGGCGAACGAGGGCTTCTACCACATCGACTCCGAGGCCGGCGCCTGGAACACCGGCGCGATCGAGGACAACCGCGGCTACAAGGTCCGCTACAAGGGCGGCTACTTCCCGGCCCCGCCGGTCGACCACTTCGCCGACCTGCGCGCCGAGATCTCCCTGGAGCTGGAGAACGTCGGCCTCCAGGTCGAGCGCCAGCACCACGAGGTCGGCACCGCCGGCCAGGCCGAGATCAACTACAAGTTCAACACGCTGCTCGCCGCGGCCGACGACCTGATGCTCTTCAAGTACATCGTGAAGAACGTCGCCTGGCGCAACGGCAAGACCGCGACCTTCATGCCCAAGCCGATCTTCGGCGACAACGGCTCCGGCATGCACGTCCACCAGTCCCTGTGGCAGGGCGGCGTGCCGCTCTTCTACGACGAGCAGGGTTACGCGGGCCTCTCGGACACCGCCCGCTACTACATCGGCGGCATCCTCAAGCACGCCCCGTCGCTGCTGGCCTTCACCAACCCGACGGTGAACTCGTACCACCGCCTGGTCCCGGGCTTCGAGGCCCCGGTCAACCTGGTGTACTCGCAGCGCAACCGTTCGGCCGCGATGCGTATCCCGATCACGGGCTCCAACCCGAAGGCCAAGCGCGTCGAGTTCCGCGCCCCGGACCCGTCCTCGAACCCGTACCTGGCCTTCTCCGCCCTGATGCTGGCGGGTCTGGACGGCATCAAGAACAAGATCGAGCCGGCCGAGCCGATCGACAAGGACCTCTACGAACTCGCCCCCGAGGAGCACGCGGGCGTCCCGCAGGTCCCGACCTCGCTCCCGGCGGTCCTCGACGCCCTCGAAGCGGACAACGAGTACCTCCAGGCCGGCGGCGTCTTCACGGCCGACCTGATCGAGACCTGGATCGACTACAAGCGCACGAACGAGATCGCCCCGATCCAGCTGCGTCCGCACCCGCACGAGTTCGAGCTGTACTTCGACATCTAAAGTGCAGGGCGGCTCACCTGGGCCTGAGGTCCGGAGGCGTGCTGTGACCTGTGGGGAACACTGATCAGCACTTCGCGCTGTTCCCGGCTGTTCTCCAGGGTCTGGTGCACCGGGTGTGCACCGGTCACGCGGATACCTGATCTACCGTCAGATGCGGCAGCAAGGCCGCCATCTCCAAGGAGGAGGTGGCGGCCTTCGTGGCGATGACTCAGCCGCGCTGTCCCCATCTGGGCAGCCAGATTCGGAGCCGCGGGCCTGCGCGCTTCAGCTCCGTCAACGATGGGGCGGCTATCGGCTCAGTCCAGGGCGGCGAGGTGGTCGGCGGCGCCCCCGCGCCACTCGATCAGGAAGAGGGTCGCGTCGTCGCTGGTGCTTCCGCCCCGTTCCTCCTTCAGGGCGTGGGAGAGGGAGCGCACCACCGCCCGCACTCCCTCCTCGGTCTGCCCGATGCGGTTGACCCAGTGGATGAGCTGTTCCTCGCCGAACTCCTCTTCGCCGGCTTTGTGCTCCTCGATCAGGCCGTCGGTGAAACACAGCACCCGGTCGCCGCGTTGGAGTACCTGCTCGCTGACCTGTGGCTCCTCACCGCCGAAGCCGACCGGGAAGGTGGTCGGGCCCTCCAGGTGCCGTAGGACCTTGTGGTCGCGGATCAGCAGTGGTGCGGGGTGTCCCGCGTTGACCCACTGCAGGTGGCCCGTTGCGATGTTCAGGCGCATCATCTGCGCGGTGACGAAGTGTTCGGGCCCGAATTGCTCGGCGATGGCCCGGTCCATGAACGCGTAGATCTCGGGCAGGCCGATGCCGGCACGTCTGGAGTGCCGGTAGGCCCCGATGACGACGGTGGCCATCGTGGCAGCGTTGAGGCCATGGCCCATCGCATCGACCACGGCCACATGCAGGATGTCGTCGTTGAGTGCGTAGTCGAAGCTGTCGCCGGCGACGTTGTAGGCGGGTTCCAGGATTCCGGCCACCGCGACCTGGGGGACGGACATCGCCAGCGGTGGGAGCAGAGACCACTGGATCTCCGCGGCCACGCTCATGGGTTCGCGGCGCCGGGTCAGGAAGAACTGGTCGGTGTAGCTGTGCTTGGTGACCAGCATGTCGGCGATCAGTCCCGCGAGCCTGCGCAGCAGGCGCCGGTCGTCGTCGTCGACGGTCTCCAGGGTGAGGGCCAGGACTCCCACCTGGTCGCTGCCGTCCAGCAACGGCAGATACATCCGGACGGCGTCGGCCTGCGGTACCTCGACAGGAGTCGCGTTCAGGAAAGCCGTGCCGGCATGGGAGCCACCGATCGGCTCGGGCTCACTGACGCTCAGACCCCTGCCCTGCAGCGGCACCAGTAGCAGCTGTGCATAGTCCTGCAGGAGGATCGAGATATCCCGGCCACCGACCCTGGCTACCTCTTCCGCGATCAGCGGGGCGATCAACTGCGGCGGCATCTCGTGTGCCCGGTCCAGCAGCACCCCCAGCAGCCGCTCACCGAACCCCTCCGACCGGTCCACAGCGTCCTTGCCGGGCTGCCGATCACCCTCCGCCATAGCCGTGCCCTTTCACGTCACCAACCTGGTTTTCGCCTTCGCCTGCCGAGCCGGCTGTCTCCAACGTGTGGGTCGGTGCCTTGCTCGACTGCCATACGCGCCAGGACCCGCTCGATCACTACCGTCGCGCCGACCGTGCACAACGGCCCCGGCGTATACACACCGGGGCCGCCCTTCCGGGCCGGTTGCACGTGAGCGTGCACCGGTCCACTGACCATGCTATGCCTGCGCCGCTTTTCCGGCATAAGAAGCTTTTTGGGCAATGCGTTCCTTGATCGGGAAGGGCTCAGCGTCGTGTCAGCCGCGCTCCTCCTCTTCAGCCTCTTCAGCCTCCAAGCGCCGGATTCCCTGATGCGTCAGCGTGACCATTGCGGGTGTATTTCCCTGTGCCCAGTCGACTGTGATGAGCCCCTCGCCCGCCAGATACGCGCACGCTGCGGCCAGGTCCTGCTCAGGCATCCGGAGATCGTCGCGCAGCTTCGCCCCGGTGACGCCGAGGAGGCGATTGCCTTCCGTGGTCTCGTACAGGGTCTTCATGATCGCTTCGCGGTAGTTCTTCCGCTCGTGGAGTGTTGCCATGATTGCCGCCGACTCGTGCCGGGCACCATCGAGGGTCCTTGCCTCAGATTTCGCCCGTCTGTGTGCGGTCCTGCTCGGAGGACCGACTGGCTGCCGGCCAGGACCGCGCCGGCTGTGCCGTGTGCGTGGTGTCCACGGTGAGGTGGAGGCGGGTTCCGCCGTCGCTGCCGGCGGGGTAGCTGCGCTGTTCGGTGGCGGCGAAGCAGCGACGGGGTGCCTCTGCGACCCGACGGGCGGCCTCGGGGGACGCTGCGACGATACGCACCTCCGCATGCCTGCCCGAGGGTGGTGGCTCCGGTGGCTTCATGATGACCTCGTTCATCAGGATGACGTGCCGGTGGGCGGGGCGGGCGTTGTCCCGCCACACCCACCGCCCCCGGTCAGGAGAAGGTCATGCGTCATCCGCTGCCGCGTCGCGGTGTTCGCGGTGGCTGGTGGGGGTGACGACGGGCGATCCGGCATGCTCTGTCGGCCGTCGGCCCTTCCGGTTCCGTCGGCCGATCCCCGGCAAGGTGTCGCCGTAGTGGAATGCTGCGATCCGCTCGTCGTGCTGGCCATTGAGCAGATGGATCCACAGCGCTCCTGCGATGATCATGACGATGATCACGGACACGGTGATGGCGATCTCCATGACCTCACATCCCTCGGGCGGAGCGCACGGAACCGGGCGGGTTCGGGTTCTCGGCCGCCGCTGAGGTGTGCCCGCCTTCGGTCTCCCATGCCTCTTCCTGGTCGAGCGACTCCTGCACCTCTCGGGAGGCGTCCTCTTTCGCCATCAGGGCGCTGGCGGTGGCGAGCCCGCCTGGGGTGGCTGCGGCGGCCATCAGTCGGGCGGCGGCAGCCGCATCGGTCTCCGGCGGGATCACCAGCAGATCCCAGCGACCTGAGGTGTAGGAGAGGAGGATCAGCTTGTGCGGGTCCTGCTCGTTGGCGAACCAGCCCACGTGCACCTTGTGCCCGGCCACGGCCACCTTGCGAGGGATCACGGACCAGTGGGTCGGGTTCACCGTGACACGCGTGATCCGGCCCCAGCACGCGTCCAGCACGTCGACGAGGTCGGGCAGTTCACGGGAAAGATCGCGAGAGCGAGGCCACCAGGCACCGTCCAGAAGCCCCGGAGCCGACCCCATCGGGGTCAGAGACAGGCGAGCCGGTGTTGAGGTCACGCGCTCACTGAAGGTCAAACGGTCGATGGTCGCGGTCATGGCGCGGACCTGTCCCCGGGGCTTCGATGTCCCGGTGTTGTTGCTCGCCGAGAACGACATCGGCGTGGGAGCCGGTATGCGAAATATTCCCGGTGTCTCCACTGTACTCCGGGCACGGTCCGGTGACCCGCGCGTGAGCCATTTGCCGCCGGCGCGCAGGGAAACGCCGTGTCCGGTAACCGGTGGCCGACGTTCCACGACAGGGGCGACGATTTCGCACAAGGGCCGTCTGCGGTGCCCCATAGTCCCGTATGCAAGAGAGCACGGAAGCCAGAGGAACCACCGCCTGAACTAGCCTCGCGAACGGCCGCCGCGTAGTGGCCTACTCGTACTCCCACGCACGGCCGGTCTGCCGGTACTCCTCCACAGGAATCGGCGCAACCTCGGTCCGCATCCGGGCGGTGTACAGCAACCCGTCGAGGTGGTCGACTTCGTGGTGGATGAGGCGGGCAAGGCCGCGGTCGTACACGGTGATCACGGTCTCACCAGTCAGAGCGGTGGTCTCGACGTTGATCTGCAGGGGGCGGGGAACGAGGCCGCGGACGTCGAAGAAGCTCAGGCAGCCCTCATACTGCTCGTCCACCTCGTCGGAGCGGGAGGTGATCCGCGGGTTGAGCAGGATGATGGCGGGGCGTCGCCAGGTGGCTGGACGACGGCGGCGGCGCGGGCGATGCCGATCTGCGGGGCTGCGATGCCCATGCCCTTGGCGATCGCCGTCGTCTCGCCCTGGCAGGTAGCCGTGAGATCGAACTCATCCCAGGTCAGCGGGGCCGCCCCTTGCCGCCGCGTTTCACCGTTCGGAGAAGACGCGGTTCACCCGCGGTGAACCTCGGGTCCTGGCGCTTGCCGCGGGAAGAACGGCGGTGTCCGAGATCGCCCGGAAGCCGGATATTGCCGTGTGGACGCTGCGGAATCATATGGCCGCGGCCGTCGGGGAATCCGGCGCGCGCAGCCGGATTCAGCGGTGTCTTGCTTCGTGGGACCGGTAAAGGCACCTCCTCACATTTCGCCGCCATCACCCGACCGTCACGTGGCGGATCCGGGCCGAGCAAGTATATTCAGGTCAAATTGCACCCCCGTTTCCATTCGAGGAAAAATGATTAGCATCTTCTACGATGTACCTCTTTGGCCTTCGGCGCTCATCTTCATCCTGGTTTTCGGCGCAATCGCAATGGCGGGAACGCTGGCGGTGCGAAAGTACCTCACGGAAACCATCGACAGGGAGCCAAAGTGGGGGGATATCTGTCAAGTCTTCTCCAATGCCATCATCGTGTTCTACGGACTCCTGGTCGCCTTGATCATCGTCGCAACCTATCAAGATTTTTCGACAGCGTCCTCGTCGACCCAGACAGAGGCAAACGAAATCTCCCACTCCTACAGGCTCATCGAGGCCTTCCCGGAGCCGGACAGAGGAAGAATGCAAGATGACATCAAAGCCTACCTAGACTGCGTGCTGGAAAAGGAGTGGCCGGCGCAGAGTCAGGGTGCCAACCCGACACGCCTATGCCGCCAAGAGGTCACCGACTTCCTCAACAAGCTATACAAATTCGAGCCCACCACAAACAGGCAGAACGCGATCTACCAAGAAACGCTTTCAGCTTACGGAGACTTCCTGGATGCGCGGCGCGGGCGCCTCGGAGAGGTGAACCAAACAATTCCCGCAGTGCTGTGGGTCATTGTCTACGTTGGGGCGATCTCAACTCTGGGGTCGATTTTCCTACTGCCCGTGAAGTCGATGAGAATGCATACTCTGATTTCACTCATGGCGAGCACGACTCTAGCTCTGATGATTTTCGTGATCGCGGCAATGGACGACCCCTTCAGGGGCGAACTCAAAATTGAACCCACCCAATACGAGGATCTTCGAATTTCGTTCGAGCCTCTCGCCGAACCGCAGTCCGTCAGACCCAAGGGCATTGTATGAAGCAGGTCCGTCCGATTCACGCGCCCTGAAATGTCCCCATGATCTCGGACACGCGACCGTCGCGCCGCGAGGGCGTGCCGATGACGCCCTCACCGGATGAATCCGGACAGCTCTCGACCGTGCAAGGAACTCTTGGGCAGCATTCATCGGGTAGATCGACATCAGGCGAGTGTGTTCCCGAATTCATCTTGGCTCGCACCTGTCCGCCTTCCCCCGGTCGGTGGAGGTGGCTTTCCCCAGGTTGATGGGCCGGTTGGTGGAGTCGAGGGGAACGTGATGCGGGTCATAGTCGAGTCATCGCCTCTCAAGAGGTACTGCGAACGCCGGTGACGGTGGATGAAAGACGAAGCCCGTTCCGCCGGGCCCGGTCGCAGCATCGACGGAGGTGGCCATGTGGACGGCTCTCCGGTTCCTGTGCGTACACGGCGTGCTGTCCGGAGTCCGGACAGTTGAGGTCGGGGCTCTTTCCCTGCTGAGGAAAAGGAATTAGTCATGAACCGTCTGACCAAGACAGCAATTGCGGCTGCCGCTGCTGGGGCGCTCGTGTTCGGAAGTTCCGCGATGGCCAGCGCGGCGACTACCAGCACAACCACCGAGATCAGCCAGAGTGTCGCCCAGCCGAAGAAGGGCACGGTGGTGGACCTCCCCGTTGACCGCGTGCTCAAGGCGAAGATGTAGTGCACGGTGGTGGACTTCCCCGCCGCGCCGGGCCCGTCGATACGGCCGTTGCCGGCTGACGGCAACCCGGTTGGTGTCAGCTGCTCGGTTCTCGGCTGAACGGTGTCCGCCTCGACTCAGTGACCGGACTCCTTCGGGGCCCGGTCACTGAGTTCATTCAGAGTGGCCACTGATCGAGTGATGGCTGAGCCGAAGCCCGGCAGGCGTCACACAGGCAGGCCTGCCGTCGCTGTGGCCGAGGCGACGTGCGTTGGACTCGACCAGCTGAACACCGATGCCACCGAGGCCGGTTGAGGCGGCCAGAGATTGTCAGTGGCTGGTGACAGGATCACCGGCATGGTCTTTGTACGTTCTACTCCGCCGCGGTCCGTGGATGTGACCGCGGTCTTTCCCGAACTGGCGCCGTTGGCGCGTCCCGCGATTCGGCTGCACCCGCGTCCCGGGGCGCCTTCGGCACAGGAGAGCTCGGTCGGGGGGCCGTTGCTGTGGCCGGCCGATGAGCCATGGCCGCACTGCGAAGCCTCGCACCTGCACGTGGACAGCGGGTTTCGCGAGTCACCGGACGACGTGCGGCTTAAGAGACGCATGCAGGCCCGGTGGCACCGTGATCACAACGGCCGTGGGACAACGCCCGAGGAGGCGGCGATCAAGGAGCGGAACGCCGAGAGGCTCGCGGAGCGACTCGACGCCGGCCCTCCGCCCGCGGATTGCCCGGTCCCCATGCTGCCCGTGGCCCAACTGTACGTGCGCGACATACCCCTATTGCGGCCGCCCGGACAGGCCGATCTGCTCCAGGTTTTGTGGTGCCCCTACGACCACGATCCGGATCACAAGCCGTCGACCGCATTGTTCTGGCGGTCCGCCGCCGAGGTCGTCGAGATCCTCGCCACACCGCCCGAGCCGTACGAGGTGAACCATGGGGGCTATCTGCCGGAGCCGTGTGTGCTGGCACCGGAAGCGATCACCGAGTACCCCAACAGCCTCGATCTGAGCCCGCAGATGCGGCTGATGGTGGAGGACTGGAGCAGATGGCAAGCGGCCGGCGCCGGCGTGGACAGCTCCTACGCGGAATATCCGCGGGAGTTCTATGACGTCCATCTGGCAGACGCGCCCGGCTGGAAGGTCGGCGGCTGGCCTCCGTGGGGTCGCACCGACCCCTACCCCCGGTACTGCACGGTCTGTGATGTGCAGATGGTCCCGCTGCTGACCATCGCCTCCTTCGAATGGGACGGCAGCCAGGGCCACAGCTGGGCACCTTACGAAGACCAAGACGCCGCAAACGCTGGCGGGCACTGCTGCGGCCAGAGCCCCTCTCAGCCGACCAAAATCGAAGTCGGCAGCACCGACAACATGCAGATCTACGTCTGCCCGACCTCCCCCGAGCATCCGCACACCGACCTGATCCAATGAGCTGACGGGCCTGTCACGCACCCTCCCGTAGCCGGTGACAGAAGTGCCGCCGAGCCGGGGTGTGTGACATGCCGTTCGCCTCGCGGCAGAGGGAGCCGCAACGTACGAGGCTCCTGTGCCGTTGGGCGAGGCTCCGAATACCTCCCGCAACGGCACAGGAGCCTCATTGGTCCCGTACCCTGCCGCACTCGACCTGCCCCATGCCCTGGTCGAGTGGGTCACGATGCTCATCGTCACCCGTGAGGGCGACCGGCGGTGCAAACTTCCGCCGCACCAACGTGCGCTGGCCGCACTCGTGTACCTGCGCCGCCACGACACCCTCGCCCGAATCGCCGCGGCGTTCGGGATATCCGTCGGCACCGCCCACGCCTACGTCACCGCGGTCACCGGTCTACTCGCCGAGCAGGCGCCGGGCCTGCTGAAGACGCTGCGCGCGCACGACCCGGACTTCGTCCTCCTGGACGGCACGCTCGCCGAGTGCGACCGGGTCGGCGACGGCCGGGCCGACTACTCCTCGAAACACAAGCGACACGGGGTGAACGTGCAGGTCGTCACGGACCCGGCCGGCGAGATTCTGTGGCTGTCACCGGCATTGCCGGGCCGGACCCACGACCTGACGGCTGCCCGTACCCACAAGATCCCCCGGATCTGCGCGCGCCAGGGCGTCCCGATCCTCGCCGACATGGCCTACATCGGCGCGGGCGGCTGGGTCACCACCGCCAAGCGCCGCCCACCAGGCGGTGAACTCACCCTCACCGAAAGGACCGTGAACCGGGCCCTGTCCGCGGCCCGGGCACCCGTCGAACGAGGCATGGCCCGGCTGAAGTCCTGGCAGATCTTCCGCAGATCCCGCATCAGCCCCAACCGCATGAGCATCATCACCAAAGCCGTCCTCACCCTGGAGAGGCAACGCTGAATACGCTCACTGTCGTCCTCTGCCCGTCGTCCGCCTGCCTCCGGTCCGTGACACGGGTCGGCGTTGAGTCGAACGCGCGAACGCGCGGCTGTGTCAGGCGGACAGGAGTTCCACCTTGCCCGAGTCGAGCAGGTAGTAGGCACCGACCACGTCGAGGGAGCCCTCCTTCACGAGTGGGGCGAGGTCCTGGTTGGAGCACAGAGCCTCCGCTGTCAGTGCGGCCTGGGCGCGGGCATGGGATTCGGCCTCGCCGGCCCTCTGTTCGCCCACCGGGTCCAGCGTTCCAGCCCTTTCCGTGGCCGGTTCCGAGGACCGTACCGGCCACGGCGGCGCGGAGGGTCCGTCCCGCGGACGGCGGGACGGACCCTCCGCGCCGGGCTCGGGAGTCAGCCGACCTGCTGCGCCCCTCCGGACCCCAGCAGGTCGCGGAGTTCCGCGACCGCGTCACGCAGGCGGTCCGCGAAGGCGTGCATCCGGTCCGCGACCGGCAGCGGGGTGCTCAGATAGAGGTTGAAGCGCTCGGGGAGCAGTACGTAGGCCACCCCGATGCAGCGGCTGCTGGTGGATCCGAAGCCGAAGAACTGGATGTTGCGGGAGGGCCCGGAGCTGGTGCTGAGGTAGTCGTCGCGCAGCTTCAGCCAGCCCGGGGTGCGGTAGAGCGCGGGCTGCTCGGTGACGCCGAGCTCCGGGCCGCGGCGGCGCTGGACGAGTTCCAGTTCCCACAGGTGCTGTTCGGGCGCCTGTCCGGCCTGGGACGCCTTCGCACGCGCCACATGGGCGTCGGCCGCGGCGCGGAAGGCGGCGAGGCGCCCGGCCGGGGACGCGTCGGGATCCTCCATCGCCGTGACGAACGCCCGCATCTCCGGTGTGACGACGCGCATGGCCTCGGTGCGCCCGTTGCGGTACTGCCGGGTGGCGATCGATTCGTACGTGGCGCCCAGGAACCCCTGGGCCCGCTGGTGGGCGAGCTGGTAGGCGCACTGGACGAAGGCGTCCGGGGACATGCCCAGGGACTTGGCCGTGGTGCTGCCGAAGTCCGGGAAGCACACGGTGGTGGTCGCGGTGGCCTCTCCGTACGCGGCGAAGGACTCCGCGGCGGCGCGCACCTTCTCCCTGAGCGGCGCGTTCAGCGTGAAGACGACCGGCTCCGACGCGGGCAGGCCCTGGGAGCGGGCCCCCGAGCGGCGGGAGTGCTCCTCGGCCGGGGTGTCCAGGAGGAAGTCGGTGAAGCCGAGGATGGTGGTGCCGTCGAGTTCGCAGTGCTCGACGTTGATGCCCGCGCGACCGTCCGCGAAGACGACGAACGACACGGCCTTGTCGAACCAGCGGTTCCCGCGGTCGCCGTACAGCAGTTCGTCGCATGCCTCCTGGAACCCGGCGGGTGCGAAGTCCTCCAGGCAGACGCAGAACAGCGCGGTTTCGACGACGTCCAGCGACTCCGCGTTGCGGGGGTCGGCGTGCAGCAGTTCCGCACGGGCGGACGCCCACTCCGCACGCGCCATCGTGGTGAGGTGGCCCACCGAGGTGCCCGGTGCGGCGGGCTCCGCTCCGGCCTTCACGACCGCGCCGAGTCCGGCCTCCAGTTCCTCCAGCCCGTAGGGGACGCCGTCCGGGCCGAGCACGTCCAGCCGGAACATGGCGCCGCGGAAGAACACCACGATGTGCCGGGCACCGGACGGTCCGGGCCGGTCGTGCCCGTAGGGGGCGCGGACGGTGTCCTGGGGCACGCCCGGGATCCTGGTGGTGGAGTAGAGGAACGTGTTCTGCACCATCGACTGGGGCACTCCGCGCTGCACCACGGGCGGGAGCTGCTCCCGGTCGAGCAGGCCCTTGTGGTGCAGCGCCCCCGCGATCAGCCCGGCCGCGCGGGGCAGTTGCCCCTCGTCTGTGTCCTGGAACAGGAAGAAGAAGTTGGCGTTGAGCGCGATGCGGTCCCGCCGGCCCAGGTAGCGGTACGGCCAGAACATGTCCAGCCAGCTGTGCACGCCCTCGGTGGCGTCGTACTCCTCCAGTGCCGCGTGCAGGACGCGGCCGGGACCGTCGGGCCGGAGGAAGGCGGCGACCTCCGCCTCGGTCGCAGCGAGTTCGTCCGCGGTGAGCAGCGGAGCGCACCAGGCGAGGAACCGCTCGCAGCTCGCCTCCGGCGTCGGCAGCGGTACGCGCGGCAGGCTCGCCTCGTTGGCGAAGGTGGAGGGGGCCGTGCCGGGTGCCGGGGCCTCCGGGTGGGACGTCTGACGGTTGTTCACCACTGGTCTCGTTTCGGGTCGTCGGTGCCTGGGGTGTCGTACGGCCGGGAAAGGTAGAGCTGTGCGTGGAGCCAGCCTTCCGCCTCGAAGCCCCGCGCATCCACCCCGGCGGCCGCCATGCCGTCGAGGACGAGCGCCTGTTCCTCGGGGGAGGCGAACCGCCGCTGTCTGAAGACCTCGCCGATGCGGACGGTGCGGTATCCGAGCTCGGCGAGGGTCTGTTCGACCTGGTCGAAGGGGAACATCCGCAGCACGAAGTGCGCCATCCACGGCAGGCGTCCGCCCTGGGCCCGGACCACCCGCGTCAGCGTCCGCTCGGTGACGTAGCCGAGGCAGCCCGTCGAGATCACCAGGTCCGTGCCGGCGAGCTGGGCGTGCTGGCGGGGCGTGGGATCGTGGTTCTCCAGGTCGGCGTGGACCGCGTCGTCGAGGAAGCCCGCCTCGAGGGCGTAGGCCAGCGCGCTGCCGGCGGCGTCCAGACCCACGAAGCGAAGGGGCTGTGCGGGGCGGCGGCGGCGGGCCAGCTCACGGTCGCGGGCCAGCAGGGCCGCGCGGCTGTCGTCCGCGGCCCGGGCGGCGCCGTAGCGGTCGTACAGCTCGTCCAGGGTCGCGTCGTACTTCACCAGCGCGGCGTTGATGCCGTAGGAGCAGCCGATGTCCAGCACCTGCGGCACGGTGACCTGCCGGGACTCGCGATACTCCTGGATCAGCTTGGTGAACCAGGGTTTGGCCTGCTGAGGGACGCAGTAGCCGAGGGGGCGGAGCACGGTGAAGTACGTGCGGGGGTCCGGCTGGGTGTAGATGTGGTCGAGGGAGACTTTTCCGGTGGCGTCGAATCGCACGGGGTTCTGCTCCTCCGGGGGGTAGCTGTGTGGGAAACGCCTGCGGGCCGGGACGGACACGCTGCCCGGCCGCAGTGGTCCGGCGTTGGTGGGCGGGGGACGCGTGTGCCGGTGGCCGTGGGCTGTTGTGCCGGCGCCGTGGACGTGTGGGGCCGCGTGCGGGGTGGCCCGGAGGACCGGGCGGGGCCCGGGTGAACGGCGCCTAGTGCTGTGACCGGAAGGGTTCACCGGCTCGCGACGCCCGGCACCTCGCGGCGTTGTCGGAGTCGCCCGAGTACGCCCAGTACGAGGGCGATCCTCCGCCTTACGATGCACCGCACCGTACGCCGCGAGTTTCCCGGCAAACCTTACCGGCCACAGCACTAGTCCAGCAGCCGGTCGCCCCGCACGGCACTGCCCTCCGCCTCCAGGTGCTCGGGCAGCACCCGTCCGAACAGCTGCCGGGTCCGGGCGACGCTCCCGATGACGCCGGGGCGCTCACTGTAGGCGAAGATCGCGGAGTGGCGGGCGGTCCCGCCCCGGACCGGGCTCACCCGGTGCAGCGAGTAGCGGCCCTTGAAGAGCTGCAGATCGCCGGGCCGCAGGGGCAGGCGGCGGACCAGCCGGCCGCCGCGGCCGTCGAGGACGTCCCGTACGCCGGCGAAGTTCTCGTCCTGCGCGGACCTGATGCCGGGGCAGTACTCGAAGACGCCGCCGTCCTCGGGCTCCCGGGTGAGCATGCTGACGGTGAACTCGTTGGTGTCGAAGTGCCAGGGGTGCTCCATGCCGGGCGGGACCACGTTGAGGACCAGTCCGGAGAGCGGGTCGGCCAGTTCGTGCAGCCGCGGCAGCCCGAAGCAGCGGGCGACGAACTCCCTGAACACGTCGTTCGAGTAGAGCCGGCCGATCAGCGAGTCCCCGGGAATGCGGTCCCTGGCGACGAACGCGTTGCCGCGCTGGAACGTCCTCCGGCCGGGATGGTCCTCGGGCAGGTCCGAGTCGACGGCGATGTTGTAGACGTTCACCGTTTCGACGTCGTGGTACGCACGGGGGGCGAGCGCCGAGCCCTCCTCGCGCAGGACGTCCTGGAGGGACGGGCGGATGAAGTCGGGCAGCACGGTGCAGCCGAGGTCGGACAGCTCGCGCCGGGCGCGGGCGACCACCGCCCGTCCCTCGGCGCCGTCGAGCTCCGACAGCGGATACCGGTTCGTGTCGACCACCTGGGCAAGCGTCATGGCTTCCAGTGTGCTCATTCGATCCTCTCGGTATGCGGGCCGACGGGCGACCCCAACTCAACTGAGGAACATCAGAGTTGAACTTCCCACAGCCCCGGCCGCTTGTCTGTGACACGTCACACGGGCGAGGCGCCGGGGCGGCGTCCGGGACGGCGGGGCAGGCGGACGGGTCGAGCGCGGCGCGCGGCCCCCGGGCAGGTGCGCCCGGGGACCGCGGAAGGCGCGTCCCGGCGTCGGACCGCCGCCGTCCGTCGCTTGAGGGTCGCGGGTGCCGGTGCCGCCGGTGCAGGCGGTCTCGCGGGCCCTCAGTCCACGTGGTGGATCAGTGAACGCACCATGCGGCACGTCGTGTCGGACGGCGGATGGATGCCGATGCGCTCGGCCGTGGTGCGGATCCGCCGGTTGCTCGCGTTCGCCGGGTGGTAGACACCCGTGTCGAGCAGCGCGATGGCCAGGCGCATGGCCTTGAGCCGGCGGTTGTGGGATTCGTACCACTCGCGCGGGAGTCCCGCGGGCAGTGGCCTCTTCGCCGGCGCGGGCGGTGCCGGCAGGTGCTCCGGCCGCCTGCCCCTCCTCTTCGCGGCCCCCGTACCCGCCCCCCTCCTCGTGCCCTGCTCCATCCCCGTCCCCGTCATCGTCGTGATTGCGGCAACGCCCATCGGCGACCTCCTGGCGCGGTGGTTGGTCCCTCACGAACTAGTTCGATTTTATCGCCCACCACTGACAATCACCCCAGGCCAAAGGAGGTTCAGAGGTGTTCGAGTGGGGCACGGGAGTACAGTGCCGCAATGGAGATCTGGATCAATCCCGCGTGCTCGAAGTGCCGCAGCGCGCTGCGTCTGCTCGACGAGGAGGGCGCGTCGTACACGGTGCGCCGCTACCTCGACGACGTACCGTCGGAGAAGGAGATCCGCGAGGTCCTCGAACGGCTCGGGCTGGAGCCGTGGGACATCGCCCGGACCCAGGAGGCGATCGCGGGGGAGCTCGGCATGAAGGGCTGGCCCAGGGACGCGGACTCGCGCGCCCGGTGGATCGCGGCGCTCTCCGCGCACCCGAAGCTGATCCAGCGTCCGATCATCACGGCGGACGACGGCACTGCCGTGGTGGCGCGCACCGACGAGGCGGTACGGGACGCACTCGGCCGCTGAACGCACCGATCGCGCCGGACCGCACGGACGAACCGGACGACGAACCGCACGGACGGGCATGCCGCCGAGGACGGTGACAGCAGCGTCGGTACCGACGGCAGCGACGACGGCGACGGTGTTCGAAGCGATGCCGGGATGACCGGGACGACGGCGCCCGGCGGCCGGCCTTGAACCTCCAGGCCCCCGCCCACCTGCGAAAACTTAAGCCGCAGTTAAGGAAGTCGCCGCTGAGACGTTGAGCGCGGCCCTCGGCCTACTCGTACGTAACGGCACACGGAACCGATCCGGCCGCCGTTCAGAGCCGGGGACAGGAGCCTTACGTGTCGCGCAAGAAGACCCTCAGCGGCAAGAAGAAGATCGCGCTCATGATCGGTGCCACGGCACTGGTCGGCGGCACTGCGATTGTCATGACCGGAACAAGCAATGCCTCGGCGGCCTGTGACGGCCTCGCCCAGGCGGTGCGCAACAACGAGAACTTCATCGCGGGCCAACGGGCCAATCCCGACGCCCAGTCGGAAGCACGGATCGCCAACCGCGAGGCGGTGATCAGGCAGATCAACCTCCAGCAGGAAGCCGCCGGCTGTGCGAAGGGCTCCGGCGGAGGGGATCAGACGGCGGCTTCGGCCCAGCCTGAGGCCGATGGAGGCCAGGCGGCCGGAGGTACGGGCGCGGGTGGCGACGCGGCCGGGGAGGTCGTCTGCGCCGGCCAGAACCTCACGTTCTCCAACGACGGCGGAGCACCGGCGGCCTCCAGCGGCCAGTTCCCGATCGGCACCCAGCTCAAGGTCACCAACCTGGCCAACGACAAGACCACCACCGTCGAGGTCACATCGACTTCCGGTAGCTGCGCGCTGCTGAACGCCGCGGCCTTCGAGCAGGTCCGCGAGGCGGGCAAGAACGTGATCCGCGAGGTCCGCATCGAGCGCCTCGGCGCGGGCGGTGGCGGCGGCGAGGCCGCCGAGCCCCCGGCCGCCGAGCAGCCGCCCGCGGACCAGGCAGGCGGAGGGGACCAGGCAGGTGCCGCCGGTGAGATCGTCTGCGCCGGATCGACCGTGACGCTGTCCGGTGAGGGCGGTGCTCCGGCGGCCTCCAGCGGCCAGTTCCCGGTCGGCACCCGGCTGAAGGTGACGAACCTCGACAACGACAAGTCGACGACCGTCGAGGTCACGTCGGCTTCCGGCAGCTGCGCGCTGCTCAACAACGCCGCGTTCGAGCAGGTCCGGGAGCCCGGGAAGTTCCTGATCCGCAACGCCCGCATCGAGCGCGTCGGCTGACGCGCCCCCTGCTCCCGGGTGCCCGCGGGCACCCGGGGGGGGAGCGGGTACGGACGGGATCACGAAGCCGTGGGGTCCCGTCCGCCCGGCCCGGCCTCTTCGTGGCCGGAGGCTCCGCGTCAGTGCAACGGCCCCGAACCGCACGGCACTCGGGCCCCGGCGTCCCACAACCGAGGGGTGCGGGTTCAGCCCCCGGCCGCCCCGGGCCGCGCCTCCTCCAGCCGCTCTTCCGCCTGCGCCAGGATCTCCGTGATCCGCAGGCCCAGACGTACGTCGCAGGCGTGCGGATCGCCCGTGCGGACGGATTGCAGCAGGGCGTCCACCGCCGAGCGGAACGAGCCGACCGCGTCGCTCCACGGGGGCATGGGCACGCGGCCCCGCTCCCCGTACAGGTCGATGCTCGCGCCGGCCGCCTCGGGGGGCGCGCTCAGGCCCACGGTGGCGGTGCTCGACGCCCCGGACGCGTGCCGGAACGCCAGATGGGCGGTGTCGGCCGGGCCGCGCAACGCCGTCAGCTCCGTGATGTCGCCCAGCACCGGCAGCAGCACCGACAGCACATGGGGGCCGACGTCCCACAGCCCGCCCTTCTCCCGCCGCCAGGGCGAGGCGGCGTACGGGCTCGCCGAGCCGGGCCCGAAGAGCGAGCCGAGCCAGTGCGCCCGGCCCGTGAACCAGCCGCCCGCGGCGGCCTGTTCGGCGATCCACGGGGCCGTGTCCGCGGCGAACCGCAGGGTGCAGAAGACGACGGACGCGACCCCCGTACCCTCCACCGCCGCCACCACCTCACGGGCCCCGGACACCGTCGTCGCCACCGGCTTGTCCAGGAGCAGATGCCGTCCGGCGGCGGCCGCGCGGGCCGCCAGCGGGGCCTGGACGTCGGGCGGCAGGGCGAACGCGACGGCGTCGCTCGCCCCGATGAGCTCGTCCACATCCTCGTACGCCTTCACCCCGTGGGCCGACGCGAGCGCGGCGGCGGCCTCCGGGCGCCGCCCCCACACACCGCCGAGGACGGCCCCCGGGTGCGCGGCGAGAGCCGGTGCCTGGGTGCGCTCCGCCCAGGGGCCCGTTCCGACCAGTCCGATGCGCAGTCTCGTCATGCGGCCAGTCTGCCCCCGCGGGCGGCAGGGGAAGAGCGGGAGACGGGTGGTCACCCGCCGGGCCGCGGCGCACCGTCCGTCAGGCCCGGGAAGCCGCCCGGCCGGACCGCCGGTCGGCTCGCAGGGGCTGCCGGTCAGACGGCCGCCGCGGCGGGTGTCACGACGCCCTCCCCCGACGCGCTGCCGGGCCCTCGTCCCCGGCGACTCGCGGGTCAGCGGGTCAGCGGGTCAGCGGGTCAGCGGGTCAGCGGGTCAGCGGGTCAGCGGGGCGTATACGACGGGTTCGGCCCCGCGGCCGGGCGTCCTNGCGTATACGACGGGTTCGGCCCCGCGGCCGGGCGTCCTCGCGCAGCGCTTCCGGTACGCCTCGGTGCTCTTGCGCGCCCCGCGCCGTTCCCGTACCCGTCGGCCGGGTACGGGAGCGTCCTCCCGGACGGTCCGCGGAGGCCCGGTCCGGTTCACCCGGCCGTGCTCCACCGGGACCCCGGTCCGGGGCGTTCGCCCGCGATCGGGGGGAATCGGGGCGCACGGGGGTTCCGGGGACCGCGGGATCCCCGAGTAACACGGGGTTCACAACCGAGCAATGGCCGGGAAATCCGGGGTTGCGAAGCTGCGCCTCATACCCGCTGCACCCGCAAAGGATGAGGGCCCGTGACCATCAAGGCTGAGTACATCTGGATCGACGGCACCGAGCCGACCGCGAAGCTCCGCTCGAAGACGAAGATTCTGACGGGTGCCGCCGCAGACGTCTCCGAGCTTCCCATCTGGGGCTTCGACGGGTCCAGCACCAACCAGGCCGAGGGTCACGCGTCCGACTGCGTGCTGAAGCCGGTCTTCTCGTGTCCCGACCCGATCCGCGGCGGCGACGACGTGCTGGTGCTGTGCGAGGTCCTGAACACGGACATGACCCCGCACCCGTCCAACACGCGGGCCCAACTGGTCGAGGTCGCGGAGAAGTTCGCCGCCCAGGAGCCGATCTTCGGCATCGAGCAGGAGTACACCTTCTTCGACGGGGACCGTCCGCTCGGCTTCCCCGTCGGCGGCTTCCCGGCCCCGCAGGGCGGCTACTACTGCGGTGTCGGCTCCGACGAGATCCACGGCCGTGACGTCGTCGAGGCGCACCTGGAGAACTGCCTGCAGGCGGGTCTCGGCATCTCCGGCATCAACGCCGAGGTCATGCCCGGTCAGTGGGAGTTCCAGGTCGGCCCGCTCGCACCCCTGGAGGTCGCGGACCAGCTGTGGATCGCCCGCTGGCTGCTGTACCGCACCGCAGAGGACTTCGACGTCTCCGCGACGCTCGACCCGAAGCCGGTGAAGGGCGACTGGAACGGCGCCGGCGCGCACACCAACTTCTCCACGAAGGCGATGCGCGAGGGCTACGACGCGATCATCACCGCGTGCGAGTCGCTGGGCGAGGGTTCCAAGCCGCTGGACCACGTCAAGAACTACGGCGCCGGCATCGACGACCGTCTGACCGGTCTGCACGAGACGGCCCCCTGGAACGAGTACAGCTACGGCGTCTCAGACCGCGGCGCCTCGGTGCGCATCCCGTGGCAGGTCGAGAAGGACGGCAAGGGCTACATCGAGGACCGCCGTCCCAACGCGAACGTCGACCCGTACGTGGTGACCCGCCTGCTGGTGGACACCTGCTGCTCCGCGCTGGAGAAGGCCGGCCAGGTCTGATCCCGCAGCCGCTTCGGAAGGGGCGCCCGCCGGTTGACCGGCGGGCGCCCCTTCCGCGTCGCCGGGGACACGAGCACCGCGACGGCGGACACGACCCGCCGACCGGCAGCCGTCGCTCCCGGCGCCCGCCGCTCCGCTCGCGTCTCCCGTCCCGGCCCGGTTTCCCCCTGCCCGGTCGCGTCCGCGGTCAGGCCCTCCGCCACGTTCTCCGCCACGTCCCCCACCACGGAGCAGGGCGCGGACCGCAGCGGGCCCGGAGCGGGGCCACAGGCCTGAGCGGGCCGGGCCGGGGGCGCGGAAGCGCCACGCTCCCCGGGCCGGCCCCGTGCCGTCAGGCCGCCGTGGACCGGCGGCGTGCCCGGGCCACCAGGCCCAGGGCGAGGTCGACGGCGAGGAACACCAGCAGACTGATGCCGAGCATCGGCACGAACCAGCCCACCAGGACGGTCAGCGCGGCGAGCGGCATCATCGCCGTCACCGGAACCCTGCGCCACGCGCCGCGCGGGACGGCGCGCCCGAACCGGAAGGGTCCGCCGGAGGCGGCCGGGGCGTCGTCGCCGTCGGCGGACCGCCGGTCCCTGGTCGGGCGGCGCTGCCACCACATGCGGTAGCCCCACACGATCAGCATGATCAGCGCGACCATGAGGGCGGCCAGGACGATCTGGTTGGCCGGGCCGAACAGCACGCCCATGTGGGCGTCGATGCCGAACCGGGTCAGCTTCGCGAGCAACGGGTAGTCGGAGAACCGGAGTTCGTCCATGATCCGGGCGTCGGCCGGGTCGATCGCCACGGAGTCCAGATGGACCGGGAAGAGGGTGTCGGTCTCCTTGACGACGTAACCGCTGCCCTCGGCGGGGAGGATCACCGAGATCCGGCCCTCGACACCGACCCCCGCGGCGGCAGCGACCGCGTTGTCGACGCCGATGTCCGCACCCCGGTGGGCGTCCCCGTGGCCGCCGTCGCCGTGGCCTTCGTGCCCGTCCGGGGCCGCGCCGTCGAGGGTCGCCGCGACGGCGGGGGTGGCGCCACCGAGTTGGTCCCGCACCGCGCCGATGTTCTCACCCGCGTACTTCGACCAGGTCAGACCGGTGGCGGAGAGCACCACCAGACCGGCCACCGCCCACAGGCCGACGGAGCCGTGCCAGGACAGGGTGCGGCGGCGACCCCCGGCGCCGCGTTCGGGCACGAGCAGGGCCCGCTTCGAGGCCCGCTTGCGGCCGATCCACAGCAGCAGCCCGCCGAGGGCGACCACCCACAGCCAGCTGGCCGCGAGTTCGCTGTAGTTGCGGCCGAGGTCGCCGAGGTGCAGGTCACGGTGCAGTTCGTCGATCCAGGTGCGCAGCGGGAGCGCGCCGGAGCTGCCGTAGCTGGGCAGTTCGCCGCGTGTCTCCGCGGTGTACGGGTCGACGAAGACGGCGAGCGACCTGCCCTCCTCGACCTCGGGGCTGTTCATCAGGACGCGGGTGGTCGCCCCGTCCTCGGCGGAGGGCCAGACCGCCGTGACGGTCCCCTCCGGGTGGGCCTTGCGGGCGGCGGCGACCTGGGAGTCGAGGGGGACCTTCCGCTCGCCGACGTCGGTCGTCAGCTCATGGCTGTAGACGATCTTCTCGGCCTGGAAGGAGAGTGCGTAGAGCAGTCCGCTGGTGGCGGCGACCAGCAGGAGCGGGGCGATGAGGACGCCGGCGTAGAAGTGGAGCCGCAGGACGAGGGGTCGCAGGGCACTCCAGGTGGAGCGTTTCTCCGGTGCGGCGGGCGCCTCGGGGGTGCCGGCACTGCCCCGTACGGGGTCGTCGATGGCCATGGTGGTCCTAGGAGTCGGCGTTGGCATGGGGATCGCGGCCCCCGGTGTCAGACGAGTGCTCCGGGGACCGTGGCGCGGGTGGTCGGGGCGCCGGGTGGGCCCCGCCGGGAGAGGCTGTGCGTGAGGACGACTCCGTGGGGACGACGGGTGCGGTGACCGGGCCGCGCGGGCCGGGCGGGTTCGGGAACGCATGCGGCGGCGAGGAGCAGCCGCAGCGGCGCGAAGGGGGCGGCGCAGACCGTGCCGACGGTCCGCGCCAGCCGGAAGAAGGCCGCCTCGCCCCGTGCGAGCCACAGCGCGCACACCGCGGCGGCGAGGACGTGGGCGGCGAGCATGCCCGCGGGGCCGGTGATGTGCTGCGTCAACTGCGCGACGGCGTCGGCGGCGAGGGTGTCGGCGGAACGCGCGGGCACGGTGCCCGGCACGGCGGCGTCCGCCGTCGTGCCGGGCAGGCCGCCGGCGCTCATGCGGTGGTGCGGCGGGAGGTCTCCCGCGGTGTGGGGTTCGGAGCGGGCGAAGAGCAGATGGAGGGCGCCCTGGACGCCGAGCAGCGCGGCCCCGATGGGGAGGGCGCCGCGGCGCCGGGTGCCCGCGAGCCAGCCCCCCGCCGCGGTGAGCCCCAGCGCGCCCAGCAGGGCGGTGGACGGAAGATCGTGCCCGGACATGAACGAATGCCCCACCGCAGCCAATGTCACGCACACCGCCGCGAATAGTGCGGCTCGGAAGGCGCGCATCGGCGACCGGGCATCCGTCATGGCCCGCACATGGTGCCATCCCCTGGCGTCCTTCCGGCAGACGGGGGGCGCGGCCGGATTCTCCCCGCAGCGGAATTCCGCACGTCGGAGTGGGTGAGCGGGCACGCTCGACACCATGAGACTTCTGGTGCTGGGCGGTACGGAGTTCGTGGGGCGGGCCGTCGTGGAGGCCGCACTGGCCCGCGACTGGCAGGTGACGGTGTTTCACCGGGGGCGCCACGAGGCCCCGGCGGGGGTGCGGGTGCTGTGCGGCGACCGGGTCGCGCCGGACGGGCTCGGCGCACTCGCGGAGGGCGAGTGGGACGCGGTCGTCGACACCTGGTCGGCTGCCCCGTCCGCAGTCCTCGCCCCGGCGCGGCTGCTCGCGGACCGGGTCGGCCACTACGTGTACGTCTCCAGCCGCTCGGTCTACGCGTGGCCGGCGGCCGCGGGGCTCGACGAGGACGGCCCGCTGGTGGAGGGTGCCGCGGCGGACGCCGGGCCGACCGACTACGCCCGCGACAAGCGGGGCGGCGAGCTGGCCGTGACGGAGACCTTCGGTTCCGACCGGTCGCTGCTGGTGCGCGCGGGGCTGATCCTGGGGCCCTGGGAGAACGTGGGCCGGCTGCCGTGGTGGCTGAACCGGACGGCGCGCGGCGGTACGGTGCCCGCGCCGGGTCCGCGCGAGCTGCCGGTGCAGTTCGTGGACGTACGCGATCTCGCCCTCTGGACCCTCGACGCGGCGGAGAAGCGGCTCACCGGTCCCTTCAACCTGGTGTCGCCGCACGGCCACACCACGATGGGCGGGCTGCTGGAGGCCTGCGTCCGGGCGACCGGCTCCGGTGCGGAGCTGCGCTGGCTCGACGCGGAGCGGATCGCCGCGGCCGGGGTGGAGCCCTGGACGGACCTTCCGGTGTGGGTCCCGCGCGGCGAGGCGTACGACGCGATGCACCGCGCCGATGTGTCCAGGGCCCTGGCGGCCGGTCTGCACTGCCGCCCGGCCGAGGAGACGGTCGCCGACACCTGGGCCTGGCTCCGGAGGCTCGGCGGAAGCGCTCCCCTGCGTCCGGACCGGAGCCCGGTCGGCCTGTCCGCGGCCCAGGAGTCGGCGCTGCTCGGCGGCTCCTGAGCACCCGGGCGCCAGGACCGGTCCGCCGCCCCGGCGCACCGGACCGGCTGCGCCCGGCGGGCGCACCCGTGCGGTGCGCGTACCGGGGCACGCGGGCGCGGACGGGCGCAGCCGCGAGGTTTCGCCAACCACCTTCGCGGGCATGCCCGTTGGCACCCGGTGGCATCCGTTTTGCGGATGGAGTTTTCTACGAATTCCGGTCCCGTCTGAACGTGGCGCCGCGCGACTCCGTATGGAACGACGCGCTGCTCCCACCCCGGGATTGGAGTTCCATGGCACGCACAACACGCAAACGCTCAACGCTGGCAAACCGGGCGATCGCCGCCTCGGCTGCCCTGATTCTGGGCGGGGGTGGGCTGATCGCGGTCAATGTCTACGCATCTGCGGGTGAGGGCCGCAGTCAGAACCCCAACGCCAGTGGCCGGTCGCTCTCCACCATCGACTGCCCGGACGTCGGAAACGAACTGGACGAGGTGCCCAAGCAGGCGCGCGCCAACGTCGACCGCGAACTCGCCACACTGGACACCCAGATCACCACGGCGTACAAACGCTTCGCCGACCTCAGGCAGCGGATCGAGCGCGACCCCCGGTACGGGCAACAGCAGATCCTCACCCCGCTGAAGAACGAGCGGACCGTGATCCTCCAGCGGATCGCGGCACTCATCGAGCGCGGCAAGGCTCCCAAGCCCCAGGGCCTGGAGTCCATGGCGTCGTGCACCCTGCGGGCCGACGACAACGACGGCCAGAACCAGGGCGGCGGTCAGGGCGACGGCCAGGACCAGGGTCAGGGTCAGGACAACGGCGGTCAGGACCAGGGCCAGGACAACGGCCAGGGCGGCGGCAACGGCGGTCAGGCCGGCAACGGCCCGGAGCAGTCCGACTTCGTCGACATCCAGTCCGTCCAGCCGAACGTCAGCAACCCGCGCAACGGGCGCGGTGCCTCCCGGGGCACGTTCACGACC
>NZ_JASHLT010000038.1:0-73334 GCF_030056615.1 Streptomyces sp. HNM0645
CCTCGGTTTCGGCCGGAACGAACCCCTCCAGCGTCCCGGACCCGTAGCAACTCACGTCAGGGCAGACAGAAGCACCCCCGGCGCACGCCACGGGATTTACCACGCCCACGGCGCGCGCCGAAGGCGCGCTGCGCTGCTGACCTGCGGTTTCGCGGTGACGCAGGACCCTGGGGGTGTGTCACCCGGTGACGCATGCCTGCGTCACCGGGTGACGCAGGTGACGCGGGGTGACGCAGGAATCGGCGGTCTGCGTCACCGCTGTTTCGGCAGGTCACTGGCCGTTTTCGAGGTGTGGGTGACGCAGGTGACGCGGGGTGACGCAGGAATCGGCGGTCTGCGTCACCGCTGTTTCGGCAGGTCACTGGCCGTTTTCGAGGTGTGGGTGACGCAGGTGACGCAGCGTCTTCCTACCTAGGACAAAGAGAGGGTGGTGTCTGTTGTAGGGCGCGGCTCAGAGAGTGAAGAGGGAGCCGCTGCGCGGCGCGCCCCTTACAGGGCGGCGCTGCCGCCGAACAGCAAGAGGAGCACGCGCGGCCGGGTGCTCCTCTTGCTTGTGCGGGCGGTCTCGGTGCCGGCCGGTCAGAAGGCCGCTTCCTGCTCCGGCGAGGGCGGCGCGGCGGCCGGCCGCGCGATCTCGATGTGGCGGGAGGTGTTGGTGCGTCCCCAGTCGATGAGGACGCCGCGGGCGGCGAGGGTGGGCTGAAGGCGCTTGAGGCGGTCGGAGAGCACCTTGCCCGTGGTCGGCCACCCTTTGGGCAGGGGGCGGCATTCCTCGCCGGTGTAGAGGCCGGTGAGGCTGTGCAGCCATTCGGCGGACGTCATTCGCTGCTCGGTGCCCGGGTCGATGCCGGCGGCGTGCTTGAGCACCGTCTGTGCCAACAGGTCGCCCTCGATGACGTCGTCGTTGAGGTCGTCCAGGCTGGCCCGGTAGGCGGCGAGAGCTCCCAGCCCGGTGGCCGCGTCCAGCTGCGCGCACAGGTGCGCAAAGTCCGCCATGCGCAGGTCAGTCGGGATGTCCGCCTCCGCGGCGCGTACCTGCACGGTGAGGTCCAGGAGCGAGCCGAGGATGACGGGCAGCACCTCGGCGAAGTCGGACCACAGTTCCGCCTCCGTACGGCGGACGCGGGGGCGTTCCAGCCGCAGGGGGAGGAGCCGTTCGGCGAGGTCGGGGCGGATGACACCCACATCGATGCCGGTGAGGAGCAGGGGGCGGCGGTAGCCGATGCGGAAGACGTCCCCGTCGGTGAACAGGGCACGCTTGACGTTCTCCGCCCCGGTCACGATGCAGCACATCGCGTCGGACAGTTCCGGCGTCATGTGGGAGAGGTTGTCCAGGGCGGTGACCCATCCGGCAGCCACCGCCGTGATCAGGTTCTCCTCGTCCTTCGGGGCCCGGCGCAGGTCCCCGGTCATGCCCTCGATGATCCGCACGAGCATCCGCCCACCGGTGGACTTGCCCGCGCCCTGGGGGCCGGTGAGGAACGGGGCGGGGACGGGCACGGCCGGTCCCAGGCAGCCGATGAGCCACGCGATGGCCAGGCACTCGGTCTCCGCGGTGGCGAAGTTACACAGCCGCATCAGCAGGTCGATGCCCTTGCGGTTCGTGTCCTTGGCCGGGAGGGGCAGTTCCCCGGTGAGCTGGGTGCGGCGCCAGCAGACTTCCTGTGGGTCGGGGACGGCGAGGTCCCATCCGGTGGGGTGGATGCGCACCGACTGCCCGTCGCTGCGTCCCAGGTCCAGCCAGGTGGCTCCGTCGAATCCGGGGGCGACGCGAATGTGCACGGGCTGCACGTCCTCGGTCAGCGCGAGCGCTTCGATCAGGTCGAGTGCTTCCTTCATGGCGGTGCCGTTAAACACGCCGATGCCGTCCTTGAACAGTCCGACCATGAGTTCCTGCCGGTGACTGCCCGTGGTGCCTTGGGAGCGGATGGGGCGGGCCACGGGGTGGCCGTTGCGCTGCGCGTACACGGTCCCATCCGCGGTGCGGAAGTACCGGAAGTGGGATTGCGCGTAGTCGGTGATGATCTCGCGCGCGGGGTTCTTGTCGTCGTCGGACATGGTCACAGTCCCAACGTCGTGCGGGCGTTGGTCCACGCGTCCATGCAGTGCCGGGCCGTCTCACCCTTGCTCTGCGCAGCGGTGAACAGCCGGGCGATGTGGGTGTCGGTGAGGCAGCCGCACCGGCCGTGCGTCGACAGCACGGCCAGGAACGTCCGGAACACGGTCGCGTGCACCGCGCTCCGTGCCTCCGTGATGCGCTGCTCCGCCATGGCGATGCCACGGTCCAGGTATGCGGGGGTGCGGTGCGGGCACTCCCCGTTCCCGGCTCGTGCCGGCACCACGACGGCCTGCGGCGCCGGGCGGACCGGGGAGGGTTCCTTGACGGCCAGCGCGCGGACAACGTCTGGCAGATCGGCCATCGTGCCGGTGCCCGGGCCGAGGTAGCGGGCATAGGCCATGGTCGACTTGATGTCGACACCGGGGCGCACCGCGTTGTGGGACGACATGGTGCCCCGGTAGATCCAGTGCTCACCGCGCGTCGTCGGCACGATCCGGGTAACGGGCAGGGTCTCGCGCGCCCACGCGACGGCCGCCGCGTCGTCCAGGTCCACCACGGTCAGACCGGCGCCGCCGGGGTGGTAGGCCACGGTGACGGCACGGCGCCATGCGGCCGTCCAGGCCGGGGAGGTGAGGACGGCCGGGTCGGTGGTGGCGGCGGCCCACGCGTGGCAGACACCGGGGCACCGGCACGGGCCCGCGCTCTTCATGTTCGGCCGGCCACCGCACACGTTGCCCGCGCAGCGGCGGCAGTTGCCGAACGGCACCTTCCCCGCCCGCAGGGGCAGCACCGGCACCCCGGTCGCGGCCAGCGTCAGCACGATCTGCAGGAGTTCGGGCAGCCGCGGCCGGGGGCCGGGCACTCGCCGGATGGTGGTGGGTTGGGTCATGCTGGGAGACCTCCACAGGTCAGGTGATGGCAGGTGGACAAGGGCGGCCCCGGTCTTTGGCGAGAGGGGGGCCGCCCTTGGCGTAGCTAGCCGTGGAAGTGGTTGCGCTTGAAGACGGCCCGGCGGATGTTCACCGTGGTCCCGCCGCGGTGGCCGCCGGCTCCGAGTACCTGGACGGCGATCCAGCCGCCGAAGACGACGGCCGCCAGGATGATGAGCTGGGTGACGAACGCGGTCAGCGCGGCGATGAACGAGGTGAGCAGCAGCAGGCCGCCGCACACCGCGAGGAACCCGACGCCCCCGAGGGCGACGTTCACCGCCGTGCGGGAGACGGCCGGCTTCGCAACGACGGGCGCGGGCTGCGGGTGGTCGATGGCGTAGCCGGTGACGGTGCGGCCGTCCGGCAGGACGATGCTCGCCACCGCCGGAACGGTGCCCGGCTGGACGGGGACGACCGGTGCCGGCTGGACGACGGCGGGCGGGAGCGGGGTCGGGTGATAGGCGGTCACGGACCGCTCGGCGGGCACTCGGCGGGCGTGTTCGGGGTACATGCGGAATCCCTTCCGGCGCGAGGCCAGGGAGGCAACGGCACCCCCTTCGGAGTGCCGTACGGAGGGGTGTTTGGAGGGTCTGACCTGCGTGCCTCCCTGACTCCCTGCACGATCATTCGGGCAGGTCAGGGCCAGGGAGGCGGGTCAGGGAGGTGTTCAGGGAGTTCTCCCTGTCTCCCTGACCCGTCGGCGGTTGGCTCCCTGTCGTCAGTCGGCGGAAGCGGAACCCTCGGTGTCGCGGTCGGTCAGGGCGCGGGCGACGCGGTCCCGGGCCACGCACATGACGCCGTCGGACTTGTACGGCCCGGCGCCGGCGTCGTCCAAGACGCGCTTGAGGTCGAGGAACGACCAACCGCCGTACGCGCCCGGGTTGCGTGCGGCGAGCCGGGCGAGGACGTCCTTGGTGCGGACGCGGGGCGCGTCGCCGACGACGGCGGCGATGTCGGCGAGCGAGTCATGCTCCTGGCCCCGCTCGATGGCGTGCAGCGTGGTGATGCCGTCCCGCAGTGCCTTGGCCCGGTCGGTGATCGCGGTGGCGGCGTCGTCATCGATATAGTGCGTGCGCACCGTGATGGACGACTGACCGGCCGGGATGGTGATCCCGTCGGAGGCGACCACCAGCGTGCCCCGGTCCAGGCCGGGCCGGAGCAGGTTCGGTGCGGCCCCGCCGTCGACGGCCTTGTCCCCGAGCGCCATGCGGGCCTGCGACTCCGTGCCCAGGGCGAGGGACGCGCGGGTGTGCGCACCCTCGCGCACGAGCTTGGGCAGGTTCTCGTTGGTCGGGTCCTGAGTGCCCTGCCACATCAGCACGTTCACCGCACGCCCCTGGTTGTGGATCTTCCGGACGGCCATGAAGTACCGGGAGTTCGCCTTGGACCCGCCATAGGGGCGCTTGTCGGCGTCCTTGGCCGGGCACATGAACGCCACCTGCGCCTCATCCACCAGCACGATGAGCGGCGGGAAGGTGGTGCCGGGCGGGGCCTGGATACGGCGGTTCATCTCGTCCACCGCACCCTCAACCATCTCCGTCACCTGGATCACGTGCTCATCCGTCGGCCCCTGGATCAGCGTCGTGGCGAGCCCATCGAACATGGCCCAGTCACCCACACCCTTGAGGTCCCCCATGAGGAACTGCACCGAGCGATCCAGCGACAGCCACAGGGCCAGCGAGCGCAGGGCCACGGTCTTGCCCTGATTGGACAGGCCCGTGATGAGCAGGTGGCGCTGATACAGGGACAGGGCAGCGGCGTCGCCGCGCAGGTCCTGACCCCACGGCGCCTTGCCCTTGGTGTAGTCGGCGGTCATCGTGTCGTCGGTGACCAGCGGGGAGGGGCCGATCGGCTCATCCAGCGCCCCACTGTCGGCGATCCACAGCCGCACCGTCCGCGCGGCCTGCGGGATCGTGATGAACACCTCGTGCTCGTGCCGAGTGAGGTTCTCGGCGAGCTTGCGGCGCTTGCTCTGCACCTCGTTGGTGGACACCCCCGAGGGAAGCGTCACGTCGACCTCCACGCCGCATCCGGCAATCGTGATCGGCCCGAGCATGGACGCGCCGGCGTCGCCCATCTCCTTGATGGCCCGCGCCAGCGCCGGGACGCCCAGGTCTCGGAGGGCCTTGACCACGATGGACGGCGTGATCGGCTCCCCCTCGCCCGAGCGGACGTTCGCCGGGAGCGCCCAGGCGGGGGCGGCGTGCTGCTTACGGCCGACCGACCACAGGGCGAGCAGCGCGAGGAACGGGCCGATCGTGATCGCCGGGCCCCACACCACCTGCACGATCCGGATCAGTAAGGCGATGAAGTCGATGGTCGCGGACAGCGGCGTGACGACGTCCCCGGCCTGGCCACTGTTGAGGGCCATGACGATGCCGAGGGCGACCAGCACACCGACGCTCATGCCGGCACCGACGGCTACGCCCTTGGCGGCGTCCACCGGGGAGTGCAGGAGGTCCATGCGGCGGTGGTGACGGGCGGCGCGGAAGCGCTGCAACCGCTCCTCCCACTCCTCCGCCGCCTCCAGGTTCCCCGCGGCCTCCGCCGCCCGGATCATCCGCTCATACCGCGAGCCGGTACGGCCGTCCCACGCACGGCGGGCCACGATCCGCCCGCCGTTGAACGTGTACAGACCGTGCCGAACCATGGCGCGGCCGGCCGACCGGGTGCGCTCGTGCGTGACCGCGTGCTTCACGGCGCGGCCGGAGCGCACCCACAGCGGCACCGGCCGCGCGGGCGGCGCGTCCGGGACGACGGTGAGCACGGTCGGGGCCGTGTCGCCGGTCGCGGGTTCGGCGGGCGGGTTCGTGTGCTTGTAGAGGTGAACGACGTTCTCAGACATGCTGGGAGATCTCCTGACTGCCCCCAGCGGGGGCGGGAGGGAGGGAGAACCGGGGTGGCCGTATCCGTAGGAAGAGGCGGCCACCCCGGCGCGTGACGGGGCTGGTCACCACCAGCCGGACGACTTCTTGGCGGCCTTGGCGCGGGCGGCGTCGTTGATGAGCCGCAGCCGCTCGGCGTACAGGGCGGACAGTTCCGCGTTCAGCCGCGTCTCGGCGGCGCTGCTGGTGGACTCCATCTGCGTCTCGGCGCGGCCGGTGCTGCGGCCCCGGGCGACGCGGTAGGCGCCGCCGGCGGCGGCGCGGAGCAGAGCGCGGCGCTCACGCCCGTTCAGCGGCCACAACTCACCCCGCTGAACCGCTTCCAACTTCTTCGTGGTCGCTCGAATCTCGCGGTCCAGGCGGCGCAGTCGGCGTTGCTCACAGGGTGCTCCCATCGGGCCCGTGCGGGCCGGGGTCGGCGCAGGGCACGCACGTGCCCAGCGCGGTGGGGATGACGTATCCGGCATCGCGTCGGCAGGAAGGGCAGGTGCGGCGCGCCCGGTTGGCCGCGGCCAGCGCCGCCCGCCGGGCGGGCGTCATGGGCCGGACCGGTAGGGCGAGGTCGACGCGGTACAGGTAGGCGACCAGCGGCCCCCGCCGGCGGCGGGGGCGCTCCAACTGCGCGGCCACGTCCTGACCACCGGGCCGCAGGCCCAGGGCGCGGAGTTGACGGCGCGTGGCGTAGCCGTCCGGGGCCAGGCGCCACCGGTACACCGGCAGCGCCCCCATCACGCCACGCGCTTCCACGCAGCCCGAAGGCGCACCTCGGAGGCGGAGTGACCGGCGGCCCGGAAGCGGGCAGCCATCTCCCGGTAGGAGAGAGCCGGGGTCTCGCTGGTGCGGATGTCGTCGACGATGACGTCCAGGGCGTCATCGGTGAGCGCCGGCGCGGCCTCCAGCGAGCGGGGCGTCAGCGGCTCGGTGGGCCCCCACACGGGGAGTTCCCAGCGGGGTGTGACACCGGGTGTGACGCGGGCCGTCACGCTGGTGAGCGCCCTGCCGGTCTCCTCACCGGCGCGGGCCGTCTCCAGCGTCGACCACGCCCCGGACAGCGTCTGCGCGGTCTTGGCTTGGACGCGTGCGACGCGGGCCCCGGCCTCCGTCACGGCCGTCAGCCGGGTCTCCTCGGTGGCCGCTTCGGCGCGCAGTCGGGCGCGGGCTACGGCCGCTTCGTCGCGCGCTTCCTGCTGGATCCCGCGGATCGCGTCCAGGGCGACCGGGGTGAGCGCGGTGCGCTCCCACAGGCCATGGACCAGCCACAGGGCCTTGGCCGCGAGCGGCAGCCACGCCACGGCCAGCCACGCCCCGGCGGAGTGCTCGACGCTCAGCGCGTGCGCGACCAGAACGGCGGTGGCGAGGACGCCGAACGACCAGCCGACGGCGGTCACCGTGCGGTTGTGGTCACCCTGCGCGGCCAGACGCCGTTCATAGGCGAGGGTGGCCAGCCAACCGCCGTCGATACCGAGACCGACGACCAGCGCGACCAGCCACGGCATCGCCGAACCGAGCCACATCACCACCACCGCGAGGGTGAGCACCATGGACACAGCCGTCATCGCGACGGCCGGCAGTACGGTCTTGGCCCTCATGCGGTGGCCCCTTCCTGCTCGCGCACCGCGACGGCCGAGATCAGAACGACCGGCGTGGAGTCGTCGTCGGGGTCCCGGCTGTCCTCCGTCCAGGACCACGCCGCGTCCGGCGCCACCTCGTAGCCGAGGGCGGCCAGCGCCGCCCGGCGCTCCGCCCCGGTGGGCACCGGCCCGGACCGCTCCCACCGGAAGGTCGGCCAGTCCGGCACTCCGTACAGCACGACGTACAGACGCCACGCGCTGCCGTCGCTCGACATCTGCGCGGTCAGCGTCTTCACGCCGCACCCCCGGGAAGGCTCGCGTCGGCGGTGCGGTTGAGCATGGCGACGCGGGCGGCGAGCGCGCGGCGGCGGGCCCGGCGGATGCGCCGGGTGTCCAGCTCGGTCGGCGTGCGGTCGAGGGTGACGATGTGCGCGTCCAGCAGCTCGATGCCCGCCAGGATGACGGGCATCTCCCGCTCGATCGCGTCCAGCTCGGTGTTCGTCGGCTCCATGAAGTCGGCGAACGCGGTAACAGCGTCCTGAACAGTGACGATGTGGTCCATGGGTCGTGGTTCCTTCCAGCGAGGAACGGCCCGTCGCGGCTCCCGGGGTGCCACCCGGGAGCCGCTTGCCGTTGGAGTCGGTTCCGGCTCCCCTCAACGCCGCTCGTACGAGACGAGCGGCGGAGGCAACCGGCCGCCGCGCGATGCGGCGAGGGTCGGAGGTACGCGGGCCTGAGCCGCGCCGGACACCTTTTGCGGGAGGTGACGGCCCGTACTGCGCGATATGGATCTGTGCCTCAGTCCCGCTCCTCCGAGGAATCGCATCTCGGTCTCTTCGCGTGGCGTGCATGCCCTTGGGCAGATCCGGTCTTTTGAGTCGGTTCGTGTCCCTGACGGGAGGTGACCGACTGGTCTCCGCTCATCTAGGCCGGCATGGTCACGGCCGTTAAGTCCATGGCGGATCACGCTTTTCAGTTTTCGCGCAGGTAGGCACACTTGGAGGTGTTGCACCACATGCTCAACTTGTTGGTACAAGCTGATGCAGTGATGCTGCACTGACGGACAGTGAGACGTCAAGGGGTTAGGGGCCACATGTACCAACAAGTTGCGCGAGTACGTCATGATGGGGCCATGAACAAGCAGCCGAAGTACCGGCAAGTGGCCGACGTCCTGCGCCGCGAGATCGTCAACGGCACCCATGCACCTGGATCGCGGCTGCCCTCTGAGAACGACCTACAGGAGCGCTTCGACGCGTCGCGGAACACCATCCGCAACGGGCTGAGGCTACTGGTCAGTGAGGGGCTGATCTCGTCCAGTCAGGGACTGGGGTACGAGGTCAAGTCGCACGAGGTGTTCGAGCTCAACGCGTCCCGCTTCGAAAACCTGACGTTTCCGCAGAACGGCGACGCGTACAACACAGATGTGACGAACGCTGGGCGCCGGCCGCACCAGACGTTCCGTGTCGAGATGCTGCCGGCGTCGCAGGAGATCGCTGGACGACTGAAGATCGAGCCAAGTACGAAGACGGTACTGCGGTTCTGTCATCGCTACGTGGACGACGTTCCATGGTCCACGCAGGCGACCTACTATCCAGCGTGGCTGGTCGACGCGTCGCCGAGACTCGCTGAGCCTGGAGACATCAAAGAGGGCACAACGTCGTACCTGGCTGCGCAGGGTATCGAGCAGGTCGGGTACTTCGACGAGATCGCGGCACGAATGCCCACCCCGGAGGAAGCGCGACTCTTGGAGATCGGAGCGGGTGTGCCGGTGATGCTCTGGACTCGAACAGGCTACTCAGTAGACCGCCCCATCCGGTGCACCATCACGACGTTCCGGGGGGACCTGAACCGGATGAACTACGAGATTGGCGACCTAGCCGCCCGGAGCGAAGACAAGTGATCGTCACCCCCGCAGAGCCGCACGACGTATCAATACTGCTGGCTTTCCGCGAGGAGGCCGCAGCTTGGCTGCGCGGTCTCGGGTCCGATCAGTGGAGCCGTCCGTACCCGGCTGACAAGCTGCTGGCCACGATCGAGGCGGGCACCGTGTTCATGCTGCGCGACGGGCACACCACTGCCGGCACCATCACCCTGACCCCGGACGCCGAAGACGGGCTGTGGACTGACGAGGAACTGGCCGAACCGGCGATGTTCGTCAATAAGCTCACCGTCGCGCGGGAGTACGCCGGACGGAACATCGGCACTCGGCTGCTCGACTGGGCAGGTGAACGAGCGTACCGGGCGGGCGCCCGTTGGGTTCGCCTGGACGCTTGGACGACAAATGAGGCGCTCCAGCGGTACTACACCACCCGAGGCTTCACGCACGTCCGCACGGTCCGGGAGGGCACTGCGGTGAACGGCGGGCCGCGTGTCTCCGGGTGGCTTGCGCAGCGAGCCGCACGGCCGGCAGACCATGGATTCACGGACCGTACGCCAGCGCCCGAGCGACTCCCGTTCGCAACTTAAACGGGAGTCGCACGACTGCCCGGCCTACCCGATGAGGTGGCGGAGGAAGTCGGTGACGAACTTCTCGACCTCCTCCTTCGCGCTTGCGTCGCGAACGTCGATGCGGTCGATGTACTTGACCCCTGCATGACGAAGAAGCCGTTCCCTGCTCTTGTCGTCAGAGCTACGGCCCTTGTGATGCGGCCCGTCAACCTCGATCACTCCTACGTATCCCCTGTAGGTGACCAGCAGGTCCGGCTCGAAAACGTGGTCACGCACCTTCATCGCGCTGAGAGGGACGATTCCTATCGTGTCGTTGTCTGGGAGTTCTTGCTGCCGCTCACGCAGGACGGCGTAGACACGCCACTCCCACTCGTTCGTGAGGTGCAAACCGTCAGCTTGCGGATGAGCTTGCCCAATCCGCACCTTGCGGGCGTGGTTGGAAGGGCGCGCCTTGCCACCGGCCGCCAATTGCTCCCGCCAGTTGGCCCCCACCTCGGGCAGAATGGCGCGTGCCCGCAGACCCGAGACGCCAAAGTTTTCTCGGTCACAGACCTCTTGCATGGCTGACAACGCGCGCTGTTGCACCTCTTCGGTGAAGCGCTCTAGCTGGGGGTGATCGAGGTCGAGTACGACTTCGAACCAAGGCTTCCCCCAGTCCTCCTCCTGGTACTCCAAGTCGCAGAAGTCGGCCTGCGCCAGCAGAGCAGCGATGTCCTCGTGCCCCCGTTGATGTAGAAGGGTGGCGCTGACGGCCAGAACCTTCTCAGCGCGGGCGCGGGCGAAGTCATCGTGCGAGTAGTTGTCGGGGTTCTGCAAGATCTCCTGGAACGGAACGGAAGCTGCGTTCATGCCCTGATTCTGGCAGCCTCCACTGACAACAGGTCCTGCGGCGGGCGAAGTTGATCAGCCACGGTAGGGATATGAGGGATGGCTGCGCACACGCGTCTGGCGAGGCTGCTCCTCTTCGTGAGTGAGGTCCGAGGTGACATCGCCGGGCCCTCGCTGGGGGTCGCGTCCCGCGAGGTGGTGTAGGCGATCATGCGCCTCGACGTACGGCACGCGGCTCGCGATGATCTCCATGCCGGGCGCGGTACGCGAAGGAGCCCGGTCAGGCGCCGGGAGTGCCCCGACCGGTCGAAGTGCTCAGCGTGACCTGCGAGTTCCGGTCCGCTGATCGGCTGCACCACCCGGCGGGACGCCATCCCTCGATGCCCGTACGCTTCACGCTCGTGAGGGCAGAACGTGCGACGTATCAGCTCTGAATTTTCGGACTCTATGGATAGCGTCAGAACGAAGCGTCAGCGACGCCGTGCAGACGCGGGAGCTTCCGCTCGCCCGTCAGTTCGGCTACGCCGAAGGTGCCAACTCCACACCGTGTGTCCTATGAGAGCCACGGCGACGACGCATGCTGCGGCGCGAGTTGCGTTCCAGGTCATGGCGAAAACCGGACCCTGCGAGTCCGCCTCTACGCTCAATCGCTGAGTCGCTTCAAAAAAGGCGATTAACGGGACAAGCAGACGGAACAAAAGGCCGCCGACTCCGGGTGTTCGTGCTACTTTCCCCACGAGCCCCACAGGCGCACCAAATGCGAAAGCCGCTATTCCCCACACGAGCATTTGCCCCCCACTGGAGGCGCCAGATTCCATTCCCTCCGGAATGGAGGTGGCGAACTCCGTACCGGCCGGAATAGAGGGGCTCGCATCCTTAAACAGGTAGTACGCGACTACGCCGACAGTCAATCCCAAAGATGCGAGCAATGCCGACTCGATTTTGGATCGGCTGAAATAGCCCACCAGTAATGCATAGCAGGCCCATGGCCAACCGCTAGAAAAGACAATACTCAGGGCGACACAAACGGGGTTATCCCATTTTCCGGCAACGGGGCCCACTAGGCCAAGTAACACACCCGCCGCGAGAGACACGGTGGCCGACACAACGCGAGAACACGTAAAGCGTATGATGTCTCTTCCCCGTTCAGTGACGAAAGTCCGAGTTGAAGGTGGTGCCGTTCTTGGGCTGTGCGGGCCGCCGAACAGCCCAAGAACGACTCACCAACCTATCTCACCTTCCGAGGTTCCACCGCTCGGTTCTGCAGCCAGAACCTAGTCGACGCTGTAGTAGGTGTAGCAGGTGTAGCCATGCCCCCCGGTGAGGCTCGCTTGAGAGGTGCTGCGGGCTGCAGCCCAAGCGCGATGTGTACCGCCCGCGATCTTCACCGTGGACGAGTGGCCCTTCGTCAGGTGGTAATAATTCGAGTAGCAGCGCTTATGAAATACCCCGGGGCTGACCTCTGTTGTATACCATCCGTAACACCAGGTGCCACCGCTGGACGGGTTGACGCACGCCTCCGACAGCGCACCAACCGAATCCGCCGAAGCGTCCATCTTGAACGTCACCACACCCCATTCAGAGGGGTTGCCCAGATCTGCAGGAGGCTGGATGCCGTCCCCGCGGTGGTGAACGGTTACGATGGCTCCGGAGGCGCTGGCGGTTGTAGACGCGTCCGCGGCGGCTGGCGCCGCGAGGCCTACACCCGCAATGGCTGCCCCCACGATGGCGAAAGCGACGGTTCTTCCGGCGATCTTCACAAGATTCCCTCCCCTGTTTTCCCTTGTTGGGAACGGGGGAGATCCTTCATAGATCCACACCCGTCGGCAAAGGTAAATCGGTTCTGCTGGCTCAAAACTTCCTTGATCGACTTTTGTGTCACCATCTGGACATTACAACATTTATCGCCGCCCACCTTAAGGCGATAATCTCGATAAATCCATCCGATCCGACACCTCAGCCATCCGTCGCCTTCAGCACTGAAGGTTGGCCAATACCTAACGGTCGGATTTGCCTATCGCGTCGGCGTGCCCCCTTCCCGTTCGCGCGATCCCGGACGCAGGCGATGGCCTCGCGGCGAACTATCCGCGACTCGGTTAACGCTCAACCGGGTGCTGCTATCCCCCGCGCTTCGACCGGTCGGGGCACTCCCGGCGCCTGACCGGGCTCCTTCGCGTACCGCGCCCGGCATGGAGATCATCGCGAGCCGGGTGCCGGACGGCAGGGCGCATGATCGCCTACACCACCTCGCGGGACGCGACCTCGCTGGGCCCCGTTTGGGCCCTCCGAGGTCGACCGACGACGACCAACAACGACCAACAACGACGGCCCAACCGCAGGTCAGCTAAGGTGCGTGGTCCGCTGACCAGGGGCGAAAAACGGGCCCGCCAGACCCAGGGCAAGAAGAAGTAAGCGCCCACGAATAAGCCCCCTGCCTGCGGTTTCTCCGCCGGGAGGGGGCTTGTTGCTGTGCTGGGGCCGTCTCTGGGCCGTCAGGAGCGGCGGTCACCCCGCCACTCGTACGCACCGGGTGACGTCTCGACCACCTCAACCGGGGTAGACCTCACGCACCCGAGTGAGAAGGTCGCGCTGCTCGGCGGCCCACGTCGGCGGTAGTACGAACAACGGGAGAGTGACCGTGATCCCAGTCGACGGCCCGTCGTGCACGGACACCAAGAGCCCGCCGCTCTCCTGGGGCTTGAACCTTATGGAAGGAGTCCGCCCGGAGTTGAGCCACGTCGTGAACCGTCGGGCCTCCAGCCCCGCCAAAGTCTCCTCCCAGTCCTCCAGGTCCTCAGGGAAGAGGGTCACAGCGAAGGAGGCGTTGAGAGACTCCTCAGCCACGATGACGATCTCGCAATCGAGGAGGTCATGCATGGCCGGTCAGGATCCCGGGTTGATAGCGACCCAGGACGCGCACAAAGACACTATGCCCACTGGTTCCGGGCCTGTCGGCCAGATGGATCAAATTGATGACGTCATCCGCAGAGTGCATGGATTCCCTCCCCGAAGTAACCGCGTTCGAGCATCCTGCCGAACCACTGGCTGATCTCACGGTTCGGGGTGCAGACGCTTCACATAGATCTCGGACACGGCTCTGCTGGTCCGTTTCCGGCTGGAGGGCATGAGGTGCGCGTACACGCGGAGCGTCAGGCCGGGGTCCGCATGGCCCAGGTACTCGGCAAGCGCCTCGATGTTCACCGCGCGGCCCGGTGAAGATCAGCCGCTTGGTGACTAGAGGCCCGTCTGCCACCTTCCACGGCAAGGTGATGTCGACTGGCGGGAACCGCTTCATGTGAGCCCGCAGGGCATCAGCGACCGGCCCGGGAAGCGGCACGTCCCGGAGCTTGCCGCCCTTGGGCGGGGCGAAGCTCTTCAGGCGGGGGGATCGCGGTGCACACGGCCGCCCGCGCCCACCTGAAGAGCCGTGGTGCGTCGGGTAGAGCGGAACGGGCCCGGCGACACTCGCCCAAGCCTGCCGTCTGCCCCTTGGAAGGCCCTCAGGATGGCATTCCGGGCGGGGAGGTCCGGTCGCCCCCTGGATTGCCGTCCTCGCGCGCACAAGCAAGAGGAGCACCATGGTCAGGCTGCCAAGGGACGCGCGGCTGTGACTGAGCGCTTCAGTTGGCGGATCAGCGGTTGAGTCGGCGGGCCGGAGCGCTGTACTTGACGGGCGCAGTAGCGCGCCGGGGGTTGTCGGTCATGGGCCCCGGATGCCCCGGGTGGCCGCGAGAGCGATGAGTGGAACACCCAATTTCACCGAGGCAGGCTGTACTCATGCGAAGGCTCTTCCACGGAGCCCCTCCGCCAGGAGTGGGCGGTAACAGCCGGGCCCTTTTCCGAGTCGCGCAGTGCGTGCCGTTCGTGGTCGTACTGGTCGCGCTGGGCATCGAGCTCTCGCCTGCACACTTTCTGGTCACCGGCACTTTTCTCACCGCGATGCCCGCGCTGGCCGCGTTGACGATGGGCCCGAAAGGCATCCTGTTGGTAGCGGCTCTCGCTCTGGCCACTGACCTGGTCTCCCCCGCCTACGACCTCGCGTACTACAGCAACATTGTGAGTCTCCTCCTGGTGTCCCTGGCCAGTGTCACGATGAGCAACGCCATGCGTACGCGCAGGCAGAGCGAGCTCGACCAGGTCCGTCGGATCGCCGTGGCAGCGCAGGAGGCCATCTTGCGTCCGGTACCCGCCCGGCTGGGCCCGGTGCGGGCGGCCAGCATGTACCTCGCGGCTGAGGCGGGGGCGCAGATCGGTGGTGATCTGTACGAGGCTGTGCAGACCCGGTACGGGGTCCGGCTGATCGTGGGGGACGTCCGGGGCAAGGGACTGCCTGCCGTGCGCGCGGCCGCAGCCGTGCTGGGCGCGTTCCGGGTGACCGCGTGCTACGAGGATGAACTCGCGGAGGTGATGAACCACTGCGCGGCTGCGCTGCGACAGGAGAGCGCCGTGCCCGGTGCGGTCGATCAGGAAACTCTGCTGGAGGGGTTCGTCACCGCGCTCGTAGCCCAGGTGTCCGACACACCCGAGGTCCAGGTGGTCAACCGCGGCCATCCGCCTCCGCTGGTGCTGCACCAGGGCAAGGTTCAGGCCCTGATGCCCACCTCACCGCTGCCGCCCCTCGGCCTGGAAGACCTCGTCACCGGTCCTCCCCTCAAGGCGGAGAGCCATCCGTTCGCACCGGGCGACCGTCTGCTGCTGTATACCGACGGCGTGATCGAGGCCCGCAACCCTGACAGCAATGACTTCTTCCCCCTGCCCGAAGCCATGGAGGCGGTGCACACCTGCACCCCGCACGAGTTCCTGGAACAACTGCACCGCGGATTGATCCGCCACACCGCCGGCCGCCTGGCGGACGATGCGGCGATGCTCCTCGTCGACCGTCTCAACGAAGAAGCAGGCAAACACGCAGCCGGCGCGGCTGGCGCCTCCTGAAGTGACAGACCGCAGTGATCTCCCGGCGACGTCCCGAGCGCGGTGCCTGGCGAGTCCCGCCAACTGAAGCGCTCAGTCACAGCGGCCGTAGGCCGCTCCTTCCTGCTCCACCCCCGAGGCGCCGGTATCCCGCTGGCGCCCGCGCCTTGTCGCTTGTCGCTTGTTGCGACAAGGCATGGCTGCACTGTGAGGGAGTCCGAAACGGGCTCTGACCTGCGAGCCGACAAGCGACAAGACAAGCGACAAGCGGCCCAGGGTCCGATAGCGGTCCGGCAGTGCCCCTCTCGTGGGCGCTCAAGGACCAGGTTCCGGGGGCTGCCTAGATGGCACGCTAACCGCTAACGTGCTGGTCACCAGCGGTTTTGGTCGCTAGCGGGGTCGCTGACGTTAGCGGTCCCTGCCGCGAGCGATAGCAGCAGATCGGGCCCAGAGCCGGGCCGAATCCTGGAACCTCTGTGGAACCTCCGAGGTCAACCACCAACGACCGACAACGACCACCAACGACCGCCCTACGGCCGGTCAGTTGAGGTGAGCACCCCACTGACCAGCCCCAAAAACCGGACGGTCGAAACCCAGGGCAAGAAGAAGTAGGGCTGGTGATCATGCCTCCCAACTGCGCATATGGCGCGGGTGGGAGGCCCTTTCACGGCCCGGGGGCGACTCTGGGCCCTCAGTGCTCCGGTTTCTGCGGTCGCAGTGCATGCCGGAGGGCCTTCCGCGCCTGCCCCCGACTGCTCGGCATGAGGTGGGCGTACACCTTCAGGGTCAGGCCCGGATCGGAGTGCCCGAGGTACTCGGCAAGCGCCCTGACGGGAAGCGGTGGGGAACCACGGTGGTCGACGGGCAGCAAGCACGACGACGCCCTCAACCGGATTGCCTGGTCGCGGGGCGTTCACGTGCGGTGGGTGTGGGGCAGCAGCTCGACCCGGTCGGTTGGCTCACCGCAGATGAGCGCGAGCCGGCCACCGGCTTCATCGCCGTCGTCGACTTGGAGCCCGCCACTGGCGAGACCCCGGCTCTCACGACCGCGCCTCCGCTCGGTCCGCGCCCACGGGTGCCGGAGCGGAGGCGCTCTCGTTCCGCGGCTGCTGGGGTAGCGGCGGGTGGGGGAAGCGCCCGGCAGGGGCCGCCGTGGCGCGGTGTCCGGGCCAACCGGCCCGGATGCGGGGGCAGGCGAGGTGAGGGCCGTCGTCCGGCACGAACTGCGAGGGCGTTCTCTTTGACAGGTCCTCGTAGGGGGAGGACGCTGGAAATGCCCTGAAAGTCTGATTAATTCTTTATGGTCGGAGGTGCATGGGAATGCGCCGCAGGATCGTAGCCGCGTTGTCGGCAGGAGCCGCAGGGCTCGCACTCGGAGTGATGCCGGCAACCGGGGCGTACGCCGCGAGCCAGGTCACGGCTGATCGTGGATGTTCCGACTGGAGGGGCGGGGGCTGCGGTTACTACGACGACTACCGCGACTACCGGCACCACGATCGGTACTACGACCGGTACTACGACAACTTCGACAGGAACTTCAACGACGTCGTGGTCATCCTCGTCGCCGTGAGGTGAGCACGGGCGACAGCGCGATCGGCAGTGAACCACCCCCGGGCGGGGGAGGGTTCGTTGTTGGCGTGCGCGTATGACCTTGCGCCTGGAGAAAATCACGCCGGACAACGTGGAAGCCGCGCTCAGGCTGCGCGTTCGGCCTGAGCAGGAGAGGAACGTCGAGCCGGTCGCGGTCTCGCTCGCCGAGGCGTACGCGTGGGGCGACACGGCTTGGCCGCGGCTGATGGTCGACGGGGACCGGCCCGTGGGCTTCGTCATGGCGTTCCTCGACATCGCGTGGAACCCGGCCGCGGACCCCGAGGACCGGCGCAGCGGTCTGTGGCGCCTGAACATCGCCGCGGACGGACAGGGACGCGGGTACGGGCGCTTCGCAGTGCGCGCCGTCGCCGAGGAGATCAGGCGGCGCGGACGGGACCGCCTCTTCACGACCTGGGAACCGGGGGATGCCGGGCCCGGCGCGTTCTACCTGAAGCTGGGCTTCCGGACCACCGGCGAGACGAGTGGTGGCCAGACCGTGGGGGTACTGGACCTGGCTGCCGCCTCGTGAGCGGCCATGGGTCTCGGTAGCGCGATCCGCTCCGGCCGCTCGCACCGGGCCGTCCGACGGCCGTTCATCACGAGAGGCCGTTCGCCCCGGCAGGCCGTTGGGCCCGGCAGGGCCGATGGGCCCCGTCCACGCGGACGGGGCCCATCGGGCGCACGGACGGTCAGCCGCACTGGCACGGCGCGCCCGACTGGCAGCCGCAGCCGCAGCCCGAGCCGCAGCCGCAGGCACCGAGCAACGGGAGCCGGCGCGGCTCCCGGGGCACTTCGACGGACACTTCCTGGCGCGGGTCGGTCGTGGGGGAGTCGGCCATGGGATCCTCCTCAAAGGCGCACATTCGACGCCTCTCCCCATTGCATGCCCACTCGACCCGGCGCATCAACGGCGCACGGAGGCCATGCCGACGTGAGCCGTTCGTGCCCGCCCGGCCGAAGCGCCGCTCGACGGCGCGCCGCCGGGCCCGGTCGAAGTACCGTTCGCACGCCGCAGCCCACAGCTGACCGGGCCTGTCACCTGCTCCCGACCTCGACGCCCCGTCGGCCGGTCACGCGCCCTCGACCCGCGTCTCCGGCTGCAGTTCGTCCGCGTGCTCGCCCGTGACCAGGTACACGACGCGCTTGGCCACGGCCACGGCGTGGTCGGCGTACCGCTCGTAGTAGCGCCCGAGCAGCGTGACGTCGACCGCGGTCTCGATGCCGTGCTTCCAACGGTCGTCGATCAGATGCGTGAAGAGGGTGCGGTGCAGCAGGTCCATCTCGTCGTCGTCGGTCTCCAGCTGGAGCGCCAGGTCGACGTCCTTGGTGATGATGACCTCCGCGGCCTTCGCCATCAGACGCTGCGCGAGCTGCCCCATCTCCAGGATGGTCGCGTGCAGGTCCCGCGGGACCGCCGATTCCGGGAAGCGCAGCCGGGCGAGCTTGGCCACGTGCTGGGCCAGGTCGCCGGAGCGCTCCAGGTCCGCGCTCATCCGCAGCGAGGTCACCACGATGCGGAGGTCCGTCGCGACGGGCTGCTGGCGGGCGAGCAGGGCTATCGCCCGGGCCTCCAGGTCGTGCTGCAGATCGTCGACCTTCTGGTCCGCGGCGATCACACTCTCCGCGAGCTTGAGATCGGCGTCGAGCATGGCCGTGGTGGCGCGCCCGATCGCCGAGCCGACCAGCCTGGCCATCTCGACGAGGCCCTCGCCGATCGAGTCCAGTTCCTCGTGGTACGCGTCCCGCATGGGGGTTCCCTCTCTTGAATGCGTCAGGGGTCCGGGTGGGGCTGAACCCCCACGCTCCCACGTTCCGTCCGCAACGCGTCCGGATCCACCCTCCCAAGTGAACCGCTCCCCTCCCCTCGGTGAACTCTGGGCGACGACTGTTCGAGGTGCCACTCGGATGGTTGGGAGAGCCGCGGCGAGGGTGCATAACCTGGATGCATGGACGTGAACGCGGCGGTCGCCGCATTGGCTGCGATCGCCGGGGCGTGCACCGGCGTGATCGCCATGCTGGCGTTCCGCTGGAGCGAGCGCGACCAGGCGAGACCCACCCGCAGCTCCCTGCACACGGACGCCGTGCTGCCGCCCGGCGTCGACACCGTGCTCTCCGTGCTGCGCTCCTCGGCGGTCGTGCTCGACGAGAGCGACTCCGTCGTCAAGGCCAGCTCGGCCGCGTACGCGCTCGGCCTGGTCAGGGGCGGGAAGCTGGCCGTGGAGCCCATGCTCCACATGGCCCGCGACACGCGCCGCGACGGCGAGATACGGCAGGTGGAGCTCGACCTGCCGCGGCGCGGCACCGGACGCGGCGAGGCGCTCGCCGTCTCCGCCCGGGTCGCGCCGCTGGGCTCCCGGCTGGTGCTGCTCCTCGTGGAGGACCTCACCGAGGCCCGGCGCATCGAAGCGGTACGGCGCGATTTCGTCGCCAATGTGAGCCATGAGCTCAAGACGCCGGTCGGCGCGCTCTCCCTGCTCTCCGAGGCCGTCATGGACGCCTCCGACGACCCTGAGGCGGTCACCCGCTTCGCCGGCCGGATGCAGATCGAGGCGACCCGGCTCACCAACCTCGTACAGGAGCTCATCGACCTCTCCCGGGTGCAGAACGACAACCCGCTGGAGGACGCCGAGCCCGTACGCGTGGACGAACTGGTCGCGGAGGCCATCGACCGGTCCCGCCACACGGCGTCCACCAAGCAGATCACCATGGCCGTCGGGGGCACCGCCCGGGGCGACGGCACCGCCGGCCTGCATGTCTGGGGCAACCGGGGCCAGCTGGCGGCGGCCCTCGGCAATCTCGTCGAGAACGCCGTCAACTACTCCCCGGCCCGCACGCGCGTCGGCATCGCCGCACGCCGTGTCACCGCACCCGGCGGGGACCAGATCGAGATCGCCGTGACCGACCAGGGCATCGGCATCTCGGAGAAGGACCGCGAGCGGATCTTCGAACGCTTCTACCGCGTCGACCCCGCCCGCTCCCGCGCGACCGGCGGCACCGGTCTGGGCCTGGCCATCGTCAAGCACGTGGCCGCCTCGCACGGCGGGGAGGTCACGGTGTGGAGCACGGAGGGCCAGGGCTCCACCTTCACCCTGCGGTTGCCGGAGGCGGGCTCCGTCAGGGACCGTACGCAGGTCCCGGGCGGCCATCATGTCGACGACGGACCGTACGACTCCGATCCGGCCTCCGATCCCGATCCCGATCCCGACCCCGACTCCGGTCCCGATTTCGCTCCCGGCTCCGGTCCCGATCCCGACGCCGCCTCCGCTCACCGGGCAGATCCCGGTGCGGAGCCGGGCCACCGCCGCGATCCGGACTCCGACTCCCCTCCCGGTCCTCATCTTCGGACCCCACCACGCGAACCACTGCCTGCCCCGGAGGTCCTTCCGTGACCCGAGTGCTCGTCGTCGAGGACGAGGAATCCTTCAGCGACGCTCTTTCCTACATGCTCCGCAAGGAGGGCTTCGAGGTCGCCGTCGCGACCACCGGGCCCGAGGGGCTCGACGAGTTCGAGCGCAACGGAGCCGACCTCGTCCTGCTCGACCTGATGCTGCCGGGACTGCCCGGCACCGAGGTCTGCCGCCAGTTGCGCGGCCGGTCCAACGTCCCGGTCATCATGGTCACGGCGAAGGACAGCGAGATCGACAAGGTCGTCGGCCTGGAGATAGGGGCCGACGACTACGTGACGAAGCCCTTCTCCTCGCGGGAGCTGGTCGCCCGCATCCGCGCGGTCCTGCGCCGCCGCGGCGAGCCGGAGGAGGTCGCCCCGGCGGCACTGGAGGCCGGACCGGTGCGTATGGACGTCGACCGCCACGTCGTCACCGTGGCGGGCGGCAAGGTCGACCTTCCGCTGAAGGAGTTCGACCTCCTGGAGATGCTCCTGCGCAACGCGGGCCGCGTGCTGACCAGGATGCAGCTGATCGACCGGGTCTGGGGCGCGGACTACGTGGGTGACACCAAGACCCTTGACGTCCACGTCAAGCGCCTCCGCGCCAAGATCGAGCCCGACCCGGGCGCCCCGCGCTACCTGGTGACGGTGCGCGGCCTCGGCTACAAGTTCGAGCCGTAGACCGGTCCCGGCCGCGCCCGCGGTCGCTCGGGCGGCGCTCCGGCGCCGCCCGACACCTGCGAAGGCGGCCCCGCCAGGAAGTCCTGGCGGGGCCGCCTTCGTCTGCTCGGTGCGGCGTCGGGACACGGCGTGTGAGGCGGGGGGTGTCGCGCCCCGCCTCACACGCCGTGGGCGACGGGCGTCAGTGACCCGCGTCCTGGGACGCGGAGGCGGAGTCCGACGGGGTCGGCTCGCCGCTCTGCTCAGCGTCCTCCGGCTCCCCGCTCTCGCCGTTCCCGGCCTCGTTGCCGTGGGCGCCCTCCGCGGGGGCCGAGCCCGTCGGGCTGGCGGCCGGGGACGAGGCCGGGGGCTGGGGCAGGCTGGACGGACCGTAGTCGCGGTAGTAGCCGGCGGCCGGGACGACGAAGGCGTCGATCGTGACGTCGCCGGTCTCGCTGAAGCGGAAGACGATCCGCTGGACGTCGCCGAGCCGGCCGGCCTCGGTGCTGTTGTCGATGACGCCGGAGGGGTTGCCCTTGCCGCCCAGGACGACCGAGCCGCCGGGCGCCAGCGTGATCGGGCCGGAACCGGTGGCGGCGGACAGCTTCACCGTCGACTTGGTGCCCGGCAGCGTGACGGAGTCGAGCGTCTGCTCCTTGGTGCCGTCGTTGAACAGGGTCGCCGACACGGCGGCCTGGCCCTGGACGCCGGGCTGCGGCTGGGTGATCACCGTCGCGTTCTGGATCTTGATGTCGCCCACCGAGGTCTCGGCGTTGTCCGGCCTGACGCCGAGCGTCTGCGCGTCATTGCCCGCGGCGCATGCGGAGAGGGAGGCGATCGAGATCAGGAGGGCAGTCGCGGCGAGGGCGCCGCGTCGAAGGCTGCTGCTCACGGCGGCGGCATCTCCTAGGACGTACGGACGGGGTGAAGATCGGTCAGCGGGCTTAGGTTACCGACCCCCCGTCGGCGCCCCGCACCCGACCCGCCCCGACACGGCGGGGGCGCCCCGGCCTCCCTCCCGCGGCCGGATCCGAACTGTGCGCCAGGCCGGATTTCATCCGTCGTTCACATAAGCGTCGTCGCCAATTCCGCGGCCGCCGCGCATTCCGCCGGAAAGCCGCGACGGGGCCACGGTGATCTTCCTGTGATCCTCCGGCGATCTCCGGATGATCAATTCGGGATTCCTTCTCGGGTGTCCCGCCGGACGGGTGACCGAGCCTCGAACGGAGTAGACGAAGTAGACTGCTGAGAACCCGGCAAATCGGGACTTTCGTCCGCTCTGAAGGGGGTTGTGAGGCGGGTAACGCCCGCGTTTCCGGGCGCCCGTGCAGCCGCTCCCACCTGCGAATACCCTCTTCCGGAAGCCGCCCGCAGCACGTCCCTGTTGCTGTTGTCAAGCCCCGAGATATGCCCTGACCTGCGAAAACGTCATTCAGAAGAAGCCGTTCTCGTGTTACCCTGGATAGCCACGGAAGGGGTACCTGTCACATGACGTTCAAGGTTGGCGACACCGTGGTCTATCCCCATCACGGGGCCGCGCTGATCGAGGCCATCGAAACTCGCCAGATCAAAGGCGTGGACAAGACCTACTTGGTGCTCAAGGTCGCCCAGGGCGACTTGACGGTTCGTGTGCCGGCGGACAATGCGGATCTCGTCGGCGTGCGCGACGTGGTCGGTCAGGACGGGCTGGACCGGGTCTTCGACGTGCTGCGTGCGCCGTACGCCGAGGAGCCGACGAACTGGTCCCGTCGCTACAAGGCAAATCTCGAGAAGCTCGCCTCCGGCGACGTCATCAAGGTCGCCGAAGTGGTGCGTGACCTGTGGCGCCGCGAGCGTGAGCGCGGTCTCTCCGCCGGAGAGAAGCGCATGCTGGCCAAGGCTCGCCAGATCCTGGTGAGCGAGCTGGCTCTCGCGGAGAACACCAACGAGGACAAGGCCGAGGCCCTGCTCGACGAGGTCCTCGCGTCCTGACGCGCGTCCTGCTGTGAAGCAGGGCCTGAAGCCGGTGGTCCGGCGCCAGGCGCGTGTCCACGGTGCAGAACTGAATGCCGCGGTGCCCGCTGACCCAGCTGGAAGGTTGTGTCGCCGGGCACTGCGGCATGTTCACCGCGCCCACCGCTCGTCGTTCCGTTCCCTGCTGTGTGCCCCCCGTCCCCTGCCTGCCCTCCGGCGTGCCGGGCCGGGCGGACGGCCGGCTCGACCGGTCGTCACGGAAGGGTCCGGTCGAGGGCGTCGCGCCCGGCGCTCCCCAACCCTCGGTCGGGGTACGCCCAGGCCATACCCATATCGGCCGAGTGAACAAACCTGGCCATGTCAATTCCCCCTGGGCATGCCGAAAAAGGAGGCCGTTCCTTTCCGGCCTCCGGCGGCTTCCCGCGACTTCCCGCGACTTCCCGCGACTTTGATCTCCGGAGTGGAACCGATGTCAGAACAGACGCGCACGGGCCGCACCGCCGTGGTGATTCCCGCGGCAGGCCGGGGCGTCCGGCTCGGCCCGGGCGCCCCCAAGGCGCTCCGCGCGCTCAACGGCACGCCCATGCTGATCCACGCCGTACGCGCCATGGCGGCCTCACGCGCCGTATCGCTCGTCGTCGTGGTCGCCCCTCCGGACGGCGCCCCCGAGGTCAAGAACCTCCTCGACACGCACGCGCTCCCCGAGCGGACCGACTACCTCGTCGTGCCGGGCGGCGACACCCGCCAGGAGTCCGTGCGCCTCGGCCTCGAAGCCCTTCCCGAGACCGTCGGCACCGTCCTCGTGCACGACGCGGCCCGCCCGCTCGTCCCCGTCGACACCGTCGACGCGGTGATCGCGGCCGTGCTCGACGGGGCGCCGGCCGTCGTCCCCGCCCTGCCGCTCACCGACACCGTCAAGGAGGTCGAGCCGCGGGAGAAGGGGGAGCCCGAGCCCGTCGTCGCCACCCCCGAGCGCGCGCGGCTGCGCGCCGTGCAGACGCCGCAGGGCTTCGACCGCGACACGCTCGTCCGCGCCCACGAGGCCGTCGCGGTCAGCGGTGAGGGCGCCACCGACGACGCGGGGATGGTCGAGCGGCTCGGCGCCCCGGTGGTGGTCGTGCCCGGCCACGAGGAGGCGTTCAAGGTGACCCGTCCGCTCGACCTCGTTCTGGCCGAGGCCGTGCTCGCCCGCAGGAGGGCCAACGATGGCTTCTGACCCGCCCGTGCCGCCCGCGGCGCCCACCCCCGTCCTGCCGCTCGTCGGCATCGGCACCGACGTCCACGCCTTCGAGCAGGGCCGCGAGCTGTGGTGCGCGGGACTCCTCTGGGAGGACTCCGACGGCTGGGGCCTCGCCGGCCACTCCGACGGGGACGTGGCCGCCCACGCCGCCTGCGACGCCCTGTTCTCCGCCGCGGGCGTCGGCGACCTCGGCGCACACTTCGGGACGGGCCGGCCCGAGTGGTCCGGCGCCTCCGGTGTCACGCTGCTCGCCGAGGCGGCGAGGATCGTGCGGGCCGAGGGCTTCGAGATCGGCAACATCGCGGTGCAGGTCATCGGCGTGCGTCCGAAGATCGGCAAGCGTCGGGACGAGGCGCAGAAGGCGCTGAGCGCCGCGGCGGGCGCTCCGGTCGCGGTCTCCGGCACGACGACCGACGGGCTCGGGCTGACCGGCAGGGCCGAAGGGCTGGCCGCGATCGCCACGGCACTCGTCTTCCGCGCGTCCTGAGCCGTACGGGACCCTCGGTGGGGTAGACGCGGTTGTGACGTCAACGAACTCCTGCGCACGCATCCCGGTGCGCCGAAGTCCAGGAAGGACCCCACCGTGACCGCCGCACTCAGCGACAAGCTCAAGGACATCCTCGACGGCCCCGTGTTCGTCGATCTCGCCACCATCCAGCCCGACGGCAGTCCTCAGGTCTCCCCGGTCTGGGTCAAGCGGGACGGCGACGACCTGCTGATCTCCACGACCCTCGGCCGGCGCAAGGAGAAGAACCTCCGGCGCGACCAGCGGGCCACCGTGGTCGTCCAGCCCTTCGACGAGCCGTACGTCTACGCCGAGGTCCGCGGTACCGTCACCCTCACCGAGCAGGGCGGCCAGGAGCTGATCGACGAGCTGTCGATGAAGTACACCGGCAAGAGGTACGCCGAGTTCAACCCGGAGTCGGGCAAGGACGCGCCGCGGGTGGTCGTCCGGATCACGCCGCGGAAGGTCGTCGGACCGCTCGCCTGAACCGGCCGCAGGTCGTGGTCCGCCGCCCCGGTCACAATCCAGTCCCCGCGTCCCGCAAGGGCGCGGGGCACTGCCGGCGGCCCACTACTCTTGAGGCGTGACTATTCGGCTGTACGACACCAGCGCCCGGCAGATCCGCGACTTCGTCCCGCTCACGCCGGGCTGTGTCTCGATCTACCTGTGCGGCGCGACCGTGCAGTCCGCCCCGCACATCGGGCACATCCGGTCCGGACTCAACTTCGACATCATGCGCCGCTGGTTCGAGTACCGCGGCTACGACGTCACGTTCGTCCGCAACGTGACGGACATCGACGACAAGATCATCACCAAGGCGGCCGACCAGGGACGCCCCTGGTGGGCGATCGGGTACGAGAACGAGCGCGCGTTCAACGCGGGCTACGAGGCCCTCGGCTGCCTGCCGCCCAGCTACGAGCCGCGCGCCACCGGCCACATCACCGAGATGGTCGAGATGATGCGCGGCCTCATCGAGCGCGGCCACGCCTACGAGGCCGACGGCAACGTCTACTTCGACGTGCGGTCGTTCCCCGGCTACCTCGAACTCTCCAACCAGGACATCGACGATCTGCGTCAGCCCACCGGGGAGAACGAGACCGGCAAGCGCGACGCACGCGACTTCGCCATGTGGAAGGCGGAGCGGCCGGGTGAGCCGTCCTGGGAGACCCCGTGGGGACGCGGCCGGCCCGGCTGGCACCTGGAGTGCTCGGCCATGGCCCACAAGTACCTCGGTTCCGCCTTCGACATCCACGGCGGCGGGCTCGACCTGGTCTTCCCCCACCACGAGAACGAGATCGCGCAGGCCAAGGCCTTCGGCGACGACTTCGCGTCGTACTGGGTGCACAACGCCTGGGTGACCATGAGCGGCGAGAAGATGTCGAAGTCGCTCGGCAACTCGGTTCTCGTCAGCGAGATGGTGAGGAACTGGCGGCCCATCGTCCTGCGCTACTACCTGGGCACCCCGCACTACCGCTCGATGATCGAGTACAGCGAGGAGGCCCTGCGCGAGGCCGAGTCCGCGTTCGCGCGGATCGAGGGCTTCATCCAGCGGGTCACCGAGAAGGCGGGCAAGACGGTCGCTCCGGCCGCCGAGGTGCCGCTCGCGTTCGCCGAGGCCATGGACGACGACCTGGGCGTCCCCCAGGCGCTCGCGATCGTCCACACCACCGTGCGCCAGGGCAACTCGGCGCTGGCCGCCGACGACAAGGAAGAGGCCGTCGCCCGGCTCGCCGAGGTGCGTGCCATGCTCGGCGTCCTCGGTCTCGACCCGCTGGACCCGCACTGGGCCGGCGAGGCCGACCGCGGCGAGGACCTGCACGGCGTGGTCGACACGCTCGTCCAGCTCGTCCTCCAGCAGCGCGAGTCGGCACGGGCGCGCAAGGACTGGGCCACCGCCGACGCGATCCGCGACCAGTTGAACCAGTCCGGGCTGGCCGTCGAGGACGGCCCCGACGGACCGCGCTGGACACTCGCACCGCGCTGACCGGCGACAATGTGCCGCCCGGGGATCCGGGCGGCACACTTTCATACGTACGTACACACGCACATGGGACCCGAGCGGCACCGTCCGGGACCCACGAGGATCCAGGGAAACAGGTAGTCATGGCCGGGAACAGCCAGCGCAGGAACCGCCGCACGTCCAACAAGAAGGGCGCGACGGTCGGCAGCGGTGGCAAGCGGCGCCGCTCCCTCGAGGGCAAGGGCCCGACCCCGCCCGCGTCCGCGCGCAAGGGCCATGTGAAGAACCGCATCGCCAACGCCAAAGCCAAGCAGGCCCAGCGGCGTCCCGTCGCCCGCCGCGGCGGCAAGGGCTCGTCCGAGATGGTCGTCGGACGCAATCCCGTCTTCGAGGCGCTGCGCGACGGCGTGCCCGCGACGACCCTGTACGTCCAGCAGTTCATCGACAACGACGAGCGGGTGCGCGAGGCGCTGCAGCTCGCCGGGGAGCGCGGCAACATCCACCTGATGGAGGCGCCGCGCGCCGAGCTGGACCGGATGACGAACGGGCTCAACCACCAGGGCCTCGTCCTGCAGGTCCCGCCGTACGAGTACGCCCACCCCGAGGACCTCGCGGCCGCCGCCTTCGACGACGGCGAGGACCCGCTGATCGTGGCCCTCGACGGGGTCACCGACCCGCGGAACCTGGGCGCCGTCGTCCGTTCCGTGGCGGCGTTCGGCGGACACGGCGTGGTGGTGCCCGAGCGCCGGGCGGCGGGTATGACCGCCGGGGCGTGGAAGACCTCCGCCGGTACCGCGGCCCGCACTCCGGTGGCCCGTGCCACCAATCTGACCCGGGCCCTGGAGGCCTACCAGAAGGCGGGCATCACCGTGGTGGGCCTCGCGGCGGACGGCGAGGTCGAGGTCGGAGAACTGGAGGCCCTCGACGGGCCGGTCGTCATCGTCGTCGGCAGCGAGGGCAAGGGGCTGTCCCGGCTCGTCGGCGAGACCTGCGACTTCCGCGTCCGCATCCCCATGCCGGGCGGGGCGGAGTCGCTCAACGCCGGGGTCGCGGCGGGCGTGGTCCTCTACGAGGCGGCGCGCCGCCGGGGCTGACGGAGGCCGCCGGCACCTCGGACCCGGGGCGGGAACGCCCCGGCGGAGGCCGCCGGCGGTACGGAGCCGGGGGCGTGTGTCCCCGTCGGCGCACGTCCGGGGTGTATGCCCGGCGCACACTCCGCGCCGGGCCGCAGGGCGGTACCCGAGCCGGGAACGATCTTGACGGGTCTCGGACATTCCGGGGCCGTCAAGGCAGTGTCCTAAGGACAGGTCACTCGGTTAGATGAGTGTGGACACCAGAACGCCCCGGCCCGGGTTCGACGATCAGCTCCCCCTGAACACGCCCAAGGTGGACTGCGACCCGGCGCAGGTCATCGTGAACCACGCCAGCTTCCGGGTGAAGCTCGGCCCCAGTCAGACCAGGCGCCCCGTCCGGGGGATGGTCGACACCACCAGGATCCCCGCCCTCAGCGGTGCCGGTGCGCGTACCGTGGCGCGGCGCCGGGCACCCGTCGTATGGAGCGGGAGGTCGGCCCCGGGCGACCCCGGAGCCTCGGGGCTGCTGCAGGCCGTGCGCAGTGCGGGATCCGTCACCCGTGGCGGGCGCGCGTTCGACGCCCCCCGGCCCTTCGACGGCGGACACGGCCTCGACCTCGGCGCCGCCACGCAGGTCATGCCCCGGGTCGACGTGGCCTCCGCCCCGGACACCCTGGCCACTCCCGTCATCGGCGCCCAGCGCCGGGAGCCGCTGCTGCCCCCGATGCGGCAGGCGGAGGGCGCGTACGACGCCTACGAGCCGTACGGCGAGGAGGCCGAGGAGGCGACCGACTTCGGTCCCCGCGACGGCCGTGAGGCCCGCGACGGCCGCCGGACCGCGACCGCCTCGCACGGCGGCGTCCGGCACGCCTACTACCCCGGCCGCCGGATGAACCTCGGCGTCGTCCTGCTCCCGCTCCGTGTCTTCCTCGGTCTCATCTCCGTCTACGCCGGCATGGGCAAGCTCTGCGACCCCGTCTACTTCGACGGCGGAGAGCGCGGCTCCATGATCAAGTGGCTGGCCTCCCTGGAGCCCTGGACCCTCGCGGAGCCCCTGCGCGACTTCGCCCTCGCCCACCCGGTCGGCGCGGGGCTCACCGTCGCGTTCCTCCAGGTCGTGGTCGGTGTGCTCACCGTCCTCGGTCTGTGGCAGCGTGTCGCGGCCGTTGTGGGCGCGTCGCTGTCCGCCGCCCTGATCATGACCGTCAGCTGGCGGACGGTCCCGGTGTACGACGCGCCGGACATCATGAACCTCGCCGCCTGGTCCCCGCTGATCATCGCCGGCGCACCCGTCTACTCCGTCGACGGCCGCCTCGCGGGCGAGGCCTGGCGCAAGCTCGGCCCGCGTTCCGAACTGTGGGAGCTGCGGCGCCGTGTGCTGCGGCGCGGCGGCATCCTCGCCGCCGTCGTCGTCGGTCTGGCGCTGCTGGTGGGATCGGTCCTGGGCGGCGCCGTACGCTCCACGGAACTCGTGACCGTCCCGGGCCCGAACGTGGACCCGACCAACCATCTCCCGGGCGCCGCGCTTCCCAGCGAGTCGGGCCGGCGCAGCCCGACCCAGCAGGCCGAGCGGAGCGCCCAGCCCGCCAGGAGCGAGTCGAGCAGCCCCGCCGCGGAGCGGGCCGAGCCGTCCGAGTCGGCCGGCGAGACCGGCAGCGCCGGCGAGGTGGGCCGGCCCAGTGAGTCCCGGGGTACCGACGGGCAGCAGGCGCCCGTCCAGTCCGAGCCCCTGGACCCGCCGTCCGGCAGCTCTGGCCCGTCCTCGTCCGGAGCCGGTGACTCGGGCGGCACGGACGGCGGTACGGGCGGTTCGGTCGGCGGCTCCGACGGGGGAGGCGGCAACGGCGGTACGGGTGGCGGCAACGGCGGTGGCAGCGGCGGCAACCGGAACCCGATCGGCGGACTCCTCGGCTAGTGCTGTGACCGGGAAGGTTCGCCGGGGTGGCGGTTGGAGCGCTTGGATGTGCGGTGACGGTCGTTCCGACCGCTGGAGGTGTGGTGGCCGAGCCTGTGCGGGTGCGCAGACTGACCGATCAGGAAGGGCAGAAGCTGCAGCAGATCGTGCGCCGGGGCAGTACGAGCTCAGTGCGCTACCGCCGCGCGATGATGCTGCTGGCATCCGCCGGCGGAAACCGCGTCCCGGTGATCGCCCAACTGGTCCAGGCCGACGAGGACACGGTGCGGGATGTAATCCACCGGTTCAACGAGATCGGCCTGGTCTGCCTGGACCCGAACGCCCGCCACCCCGAGGTGCTCGCCGCCCAGCGCAAGGAACGCGCCCGCATCCGCAGCGAGAAGGGCATCCGCTGGGGCGGACGCCCTATGTCCAACGCGGCCTGACCAGGAGCCGGGCCGCATCCCCGGCACATCACTAACCGACCCGCTGCATCGCCTTCCGGTGCCGTTCCGCCATCGCGGCCCCGGACTCGCGACGGGCCATCCTGCGCAGGACGGATGGTGCGAGGAGCAGCCCGGCGACTGCCCAGGCGCCCAGCACGCCCGCTGTCTCCAGGTGCCGCCAGGATTCGCCGATCTCGGCGGCGACCGCATCGGCCGGCAGCAGCGCCGAGCGGAGACCAAGGCCGAGCCAATACACGGGGAACATCTGCCCGACGGTCTGCAGCCACTCAGGCAGCTCGGACAGGGGGAAGTAGATCCCGGAGATCACGATGAGTCCCATCACCGGGAGCATCAGCAAGCCGACGGTGCGCGGACTGCTGACCAGTGAGCCGATGACGGCGCCGATCGGCAGGGTCGCCAGGAGACCCAGCGGCACCACCCACATCAGCGTCAGCAGCGCTCCGCCGCCCTGCCGGGCCACCCCGTCCACCAGGAACACGCCGACGGCGAAGGGGAGGGCCATGGAGACGAGAGCCGTACCCGACACCATGATGATCTTTCCGACCAGGTGGCCGACCATGCCGTGCGGCACGGCCTTGGCCCGCAGCAGGGTGCCGTCCTCGCGCTCGGTCGCGAGCAGCTGTGCCGTGGTCATCATGCCGGTAAACGCGAGCGTCATGCCCAGCATGCTCGGCAGCATGAATGCGCCGGTCGAGATGCCGACGCCCTTCAGCGGGTCGTCCTTGAGTAGGAACAGCGGCACGAGGAGCAGGACCGTCCAGAGTGCGTAGCCGAACACGTCCTGGGCGGTGGTGAAGGTCTGCCGGAGTTCCGTCCAGCCGCGCCGCACTCCTACTCCCGCCGCGTACCACACCGGACTCATCGCGATCCCTCCCCGAAAGCGTGCACCGTCCGCTCATCGGGAACGCTCCCCGCCTCGAGCTCCCGCACCATCGTCAAGTAGGTGTCCTCCAGGCTCGCCCGGCGCACCTCCAGCCCGCCGATCGCCTCGCCGTGCTCCTCGAACAGCCGACGAACGAACCGGGTGGGCTCGGCCGTCGCCTCCTCGAAGGGCCGCCCGGCCCGTGTCCAGCGCACAGTGGCCTCGGCCGATGCCTGCCGAGACAGCTCCTCGGCCGAGCCATCGGCCACGATCCGGCCGCCGGCCAGAATCAGGATCCGGTCAGCGAGCCTCTCCGCCTCGGCAAGGTCGTGCGTGGTCAGCAGAACAGTGGTGTTCTCGTCCGCCAGCCCGCGTACCAGGCCGTGGAACTCGTTCCTCGCCTCCGGGTCCAGACCCGCCGTCGGCTCGTCCAAAAACAACACCTCAGGCCTGCCTACGATGCCGACGGCCACGTCGAAACGCCTGCGCTGCCCGCCAGACAGAGTTCCGACCCGCTTGTCCGCCTGCTCGGTCAGACCCACTGCGGCGAGGAGCTCGTCAACGTCCCAGGGCCGCCGCACAAGGGCGGTGGAGTACGGCGCGTAGTACGAGCCAAGATGGGCCAGCAGTTCCCGCACCCGCCACTTGCCGTGGTCGCGCCAGGACTGCAACACGATGCCCAGGCGCGCACGCCACTGCTCGTCCCCGCCAGCCGGATCGGTGCCGAGGACGGTCACGTCACCGGCCGAGCGCATCCGGAAGCCTTCCAAGACCTCGATCGTGGTCGTCTTGCCCGCGCCGTTCGGGCCGAGCAGCAGGACGACTTCGCCTCGTCGGGCCGTGAAGCCGACACCCTTCAATACGTCCTGGCTGCGGTAGCGCATCCGCAGATCCCGTACGGCGATGACCGTGTCGCTCTCTGGCGGTGGGCTGCTCCCAACCCCGGATAAGGCGTGAGCGGTCGTCATCGGTGTTCCCCCGTCCCTCTCGTGGTCCGTTCTCTGGGATCAGGGGCCGGAGGCCGTGCCGACGTCTGTGGTCATGGGACGTGTCTACGGCCGTGGCTGCCACCTGGCAGCAGCCGTTCGGGCCCTCCCGGACGAACACATTACCGAACGGATCAGGTATCTCATCCTGTTCCACCGACCCGGCGAACGTTCCCGGTCAGAGCACTAGTAGTGCTTGGTCAGGTTGGTTGTGGCGGTGCGTGTCCTGTGGGCTCGGTGTGGCGTTGAGTCTGCGTGACTCCGATGGCTGCCCGGCTCGGGGAGGACGGCAATCGTCAGGCTCTGGCCAACTTCATCACCACCAGCCCCTGGGACCCGGCACACATCCGGGCCCAGCTCGCCTGGCGGATGGAGGAGGCCATCGGGCCGGACGCCCTGGTCGTCGACGACACTGGGTTCCTGAAGGACGGGACTGCCTCGGCATGCGTGTCGCGGCAGTTCACCGGCACCGCGGGCAAGGTCACCAACTGCCAGGTCGGCGTCTCGCTCCACCTCGCGTCCGACCGCGCCTCGGCAGCGGTCAACTGGCGGCTGTTCTTGCCCCAGACCTGGGATCCCGCCTCACCGAAGGCCGATGCGGCCAAGGTCGCCCGCCGCACCGCCTGCGGCATCCCGGACGACATCGGGCATGTGGAGAAGTGGCAGCTGGCCCTGGACATGCTCGATGAGACCCGCTCTTGGGGCATCGAGGTGCCGCTGGTCGTTGCGGACGCCGGATACGGCGACGCCGCCGCGTTCCGGCACGGAGTGCAGGCCCGCGGCATGAACTACGTGGTGAGCATCTCCACCACGCTCACAGCCCAGCCCGCCGACGCGGTGCCGGTGGCCGAGCCGTACTCCGGGACCGGACGCCCACCGGTGGCGAAGTATCCCGAGAGGCCACGGTCGGTGAAGGAGCTGGTCATCGCGGCGGGACGGAAGGCGGCCCGGCCGGTGCAGTGGCGGGAGGGCTCCCGGCCCGGCACCGGCCGCTCGGGCCGCAAGCGCATGTACTCCCGCTTCGTGGCCCTGCGCATCCGGCCCGCCGGACGCGAGGTCCGCCAGGCCACCGACGGCCCGGAACTGCCCGAATGCTGGCTGCTGGCCGAATGGCCCGCCGCCGAGGCCGAGCCGATCCAGTTCTGGCTGTCCGACCTGCCCTCCGACACCCCGCTGACCACCCTGGTCCGGCTCGCCAAGCTCCGCTGGCGCATCGAGCACGACTACCGGGAGATGAAGCAGACCCTGGGCCTGGCCCACTTCGAGGGCCGCACCTGGAACGGATGGCACCACCACGTCACCCTCGTCTCCGTCGCGCACGCCTTCTGCACCCTGCAACGACTGGCCCGGGCCCCAAAAGACACGGCGCCGGCCTGAGCCTCTACCACGTCGTCCGCGAGCTGCAGACACTCCTCGCGACCTGGACCGGCGCCTGCCCCACCCGCCACCGCGACATACCCACCCCGATGACAACCTGACCAAGCACTACTAGGGCGCGTTGCGAAAGGCCCTCTGGCCCGGGACGCCCGGCACGCAGCGAGGTGCCGTGCGGGGCGTCGCGAGCCGATGGACCCATCCGACCACGGTCCTGGACCGCATACGGCCCAGGACCGGCGGGGAGGGGCGGTCATCGAGCGCGAGTGGTGCTCGGTGACCGCCCCTTCCTCGATGACCGCTTCTGCGGGTCCGGCGTGTGAACGCCCTGCCCGGTTCGCCTTCCCGCCCCGGGACTTACGTCCGCAGGGAGGCCGAGCCCGGCGGAGGAGGCGGCGCACGGGGGAACCGGTGCGGAGCGGCGCGCGCGAGAGATGTGTTGCGAGAGGGGTGGGTTGCGGGGGTGTCGGGGCGAGGCGCGGGCTTCTCAGCGCGGCGGCTGGGAGGTGAGTTCCCTCGCGGCCTCGGTGAGGTCCTTGGCCGTGTCGATCGCCCGCCAGTACGCCCCCTGCGGCAGCGGGAATCCGGCCAGTGAGCGCTCCCGCGCCAGCCGGGGGAACGTGGTCCGCTCGTGGTCGCCGCGGTCGGGCAGCAGATCCGTGAAGGCCGCTGAGAACACGTACACGCCGGCGTTGATCAGATACGGCGACGGCGGCGACTCGATGAAGTCGAGGACATGGCCGAACTCGTCCGTCTCGACGGCGCCCCACGGGATACGGGGGCGGGCCAGGGCGAGCGTGGCAGTGGCGTCGCGTTCCGCGTGGAAGTCGGCCATCTCACGCAGCGAGAAGCGGGTCCAGATGTCGCCGTTCGTCGCGTACCAGGGCTCCTCCGGGTGCGGGAGGCTCTTCGCGGCGTGCTTCAGGCCGCCGCCGCGGCCCAGCGGCTCCGTCTCGACCACGGTCGTGACGCGCAGCGGCAGCACGGCCGAGTCGAGCCACTCCTGCAGTACTTCGGCGAGGTGCCCGCACGAGACCACGACGTCCGTGACGCCTTCGGCGGCGAGCCAGGAAAGCTGATGGCCGATGATCGGGGTCCCCGTTCCGGGGATCTCGACCATCGGCTTGGGGCGGTCGTCGGTGTACGGGCGCAGCCGGGATCCCTGGCCGCCCGCCAGGACCACGGCCTGGGTCGGATGGATCTGCATAGGGGCACGATATGCGGTGCCCCTCCCGCGGGTCCTCCGGCCCCGCCCCTTCGGCCGCTCCCGGCCGGGAGGGCGTCAGCCGCTCCAGTTGCCCTGTGCCTGCTGCGAGACGCCGGCGGCGAAGGAGGTGTCGCAGACGGGGCGGGAGAACGACTGGGCGCGCGTGGGCCCGTAGCGGGCGACGGCGGCACGGCCCAGGTCGCGGGCGATCGTCATACAGTGTCGTGCCAGTGACGGACGGCCCTCGACGGCGCGCTGGAGATTGGTGAGCGCGACCCCCGGGTCCTTCTGCTGCAGGTCCGTGAGGAGCTTCTCGCGGAGGACCTCGTGCGGGGCGCGGGACGCGGCGCGGACCGACACGTTCTCCGAGGACGCGGTGAGCATCTGGGACTCGGTACTGCGGTTCGCCCACGGGACGCTGGTGACCGCCAGGGTTCCGGAGAGCACCAGGACGACGGGCAGGACGAGGGCGAGAGTACGGCCGATACGGCGGGCTGCTGTCTGGGTCACGGAGGCGAGCGTAGCGGCCGGTAGTGGTGTGGGGACATTTAGTCACCCCCGCGAGGGATGTTTCGAGGGAATCTTTCGAATCGCAGGTTGACGCCGGTGTGTGAATAGCCCGGTTTGGCCGGGTATTTATCGGTACATGGCAGCGGCCCCCTCGCGGGAGGCGAGGGGGCCGCTGCCATGTGGCGTCGTGCGTCAGTCGCTCAGGCGCTCGCCCGTCGACGTCGAGAAGACGTGCGTCTCGCCCGGCCGCGGGACGACGTGCACCTCCGAGCCCTTCTCGGGCACGGACCGGCCGTTGACCCGGACCACGAGGTCCTTCATCTCGCCGCCGACCTCGGCGGTGCCGTACACGTAACCGTCCGCGCCGAGCTCCTCGACGACGTTCACGGTCACGGCGAGGCCCGCCGGAGCGTCGTCGGTGTCCTTGGACAGCGACCGGGCGGCGGCTCCGTTCAGCTCCACCACGTCGAAGTGCTCGGGGCGCACGCCGACCGTGACGGTGCGGTCGCCGCGGTCCGCTGCCGCCGACAGCGCCTCGCGGCTCACCGGGACGACGCTGTTGCCGAACTTCACACCGCCGTCGGTGATCGGTACCTCGACGAGGTTCATGGCCGGGGAGCCGATGAAGCCGGCGACGAACAGGTTCGCCGGGCGGTCGTACATGTTCCGCGGCGAGTCGATCTGCTGCAGCAGACCGTCCTTCAGCACGGCGACGCGGTCGCCCATCGTCATGGCCTCGACCTGGTCGTGCGTCACGTACACCGTGGTGATCCCGAGGCGGCGCTGGAGGCTCGCGATCTGCGTGCGGGTGGAGACGCGGAGCTTGGCGTCGAGGTTCGACAGCGGCTCGTCCATGAGGAAGACCTGCGGCTCGCGCACGATGGCGCGGCCCATCGCCACACGCTGCCGCTGACCGCCGGAGAGCGCCTTCGGCTTGCGGTCCAGGTACTCGGTCAGGTCGAGGATCTTCGCCGCCTCCTCGACCTTCTGCCGGATGGTGGCCTTGCTGACGCCGGCGATCTTGAGCGCGAAGCCCATGTTGTCCGCGACGGTCATGTGCGGGTAGAGCGCGTAGTTCTGGAACACCATGGCGATGTCCCGGTCCTTCGGTGGGAGGTGGGTGACGTCGCGGTCACCGATGCGGATCGCTCCGCCGTTGACGTCCTCGAGCCCGGCGAGCATCCGCAGGGATGTCGACTTGCCGCAGCCGGAGGGGCCGACGAGGACGAGGAACTCGCCGTCCTCGATCTCGATTTCGAGGCCGTCGACCGCGGGCTTCGTGGAGCCCGGGTAGATCCGGGTCGCCTTGTCGAACGTGACAGTGGCCATGGTGATGCGTCCCTTCACCGGCAGGAACGTGCCGGACGATCCGAGTAAAGGAAGGATGGGTCTAGTCCACCGAAGTGAACTCCGGGTGACGGTACCCTGCGCCGGCCGTTCTGTCAGTAGTCGGAGGCACCGGAGTTCCCGGTGGGCACGCTCGCTGATCCGGTTACACTCGTCCGCAGTGCCTCCTTAGCTCAGCTGGCCAGAGCAACGCACTTGTAATGCGTAGGTCGTCGGTTCGAATCCGACAGGGGGCTCCAGCGATGCCCCGGCTCAGATGTTCTCTGAGCCGGGGCATCTGGTTTTCGGCGACGCTCGGCCCACTCCATGCGGTTGCCGGTGCAAGACGGTCCGCCGATCATCGTGTCGGTCTTCGACGCGGCGCAGCGGCCTGCCGGAGGCGGCCGAGGGAGGGCCCTCGTTCGAGGCGTCCGTCGACTTCACCTCGGGCACCGAACGGGGACCCACGGTGAGCGTCGTGTCGGACGGCCCGGCGGGCGCATCCCGGCCCCCGACGAGTGGGGCCGACGAGCAGGGCGACGTCGACGACTCCGGCGAGAGGTCCGTCCGCACCGTCTCCAGGGGACGTTCGCCGTCCGGGGGTGCCGGATGCGGTCAGCGGCGGCCCGAGATCCGGTTCGCCAGGGTGGCGATGCGTGCCGTCTCCGCCGTGTGGTGGGTGAGTTCACGGCGGTCGGCGCGGCGGTAGGCGGCGTAGAGGGTGTGGACGCCGAGCCAGCGGAGGGGCTCGGGTTCCCACTTGCGGACCTTGTGGTTGACCCAGGGGAGCGCGGTGAGATCGGTGGGGCCGGCCTGGCCGGAGTCCTGCTGGATGAGGTCGCGGAGGGTGCGGGCGGCGAGGTTCGCCGTCGCCACACCGGAGCCGACGTAGCCGCCCGCCCAGCCGAGGCCGGTTGCGCGGTCCAGGGTGACGGTGGCGCACCAGTCGCGGGGGACGCCGAGGACGCCGGACCAGGCGTGGGTGATCTCCGTGCCGGCGAGCTGGGGGAAGAACCGGACGAGCACCGCCCGGAGGGCGTCGACGGTGGCGGCGCGGGTGCTGCCGTCGTTGTCCGTGCGGGATCCGTAGCGGTAGGGGACGCCCCGGCCGCCGAGCGCGATGCGGTCGTCGGCGGTGCGCTGGGCGTACATGTACGCGTGGGCCATGTCGCCGAGGGTCTCGCGGCCGGACCAGCCGATCTGGTCCCAGACCTCCTCCGGGAGCGGCTCGGTGGCGATCATGGAGGAGTTCATGGGCAGCCAGGTCCGGCGCTGGCGTGCCAGCGAGGCGGTGAAACCCTCGGTGCAGCGCAGGACGTAGGGCGCGCGGACGGTGCCGTACGGGGTGACCGCGTGCTTGGGCCTGATCTCCGTGACGGGGGTGGACTCGTGGACGGTGACGCCGAGTGACTCGACGGCGTCGGCGAGTCCCTTGAGGAGTCTGACCGGGTGCAGCCGGGCGCCGTGCGGGGTCCAGCTGGAACCGACGGCTCCGGCGACACGGACGCGGTCGGCGGTCTCCCGGGCGCCGTACAGTTCGCGGTCCTTCTCGCCGAAGGCGACCTCGGTCGCGTGGAAGGACTTGAGGCGGGCGAGCTGGGCGGGGGTGTAGGCGACCTGGAGGACGCCGCCCCGGTGGACGTCGGCGTCGATGCCTTCCGCCGCGGCGGTGCGGACCACCTCGGCGACGGTGTCGTTCATGGCCTGCTGGAGGCGTACGGCGGCGTCATGGCCGTGGCGGCGGGCGTAGCGGTCGCGGCCCGCGATGCCGTTGTAGAGCCAGCCTCCGTTGCGTCCCGAGGCGCCGTAGCCGCAGAACCTGGCCTCCAGCACGGTGATGTTGAGGAAGGGGACGGCCTTCTTGAGGTAGTACGCCGTCCACAGTCCTGTGTATCCGCCACCGACGATGCACACGTCGGCGGTCGTGTCGCCCGGCAGGGGTTCGCGCGGTGCGGGTATGCCGTCGTCCGCGTACCAGAAGGAGATGCCGCCGTTGATCGTGCTCGTCATGGGCCGTTCGTACACCCGTGGCCGCTCGGCTGTCCAGGCGGGGCGGGAACGGTGTGCGCTCCGGGCCGGCGCGGGCAGGTCCTGCTCAGGCGGGGTCGAGGGCGAGTCGCCCGGTCCTCACCGTCCTCACCGCGAGGCTCGCCGCCTCCAGGGCGCTGGTGAACGACACCTCGGAGAGCAGCCCGGGGGCCGCGACCTGGTCGCCCGCCAGGAAGACGCCGTCGCCCCGGTCGATACGAGGACGGTCCCGCCATGTCGTACCGGGGCGGTCGACGGCCCCCGTGCGGCCCGCGGCGACGGACTCGCGACGCCAGGTGGTGCGTTCGCGCCAGCCGGGGAAGCCGAGGCCGAGAAGGTGTTCCGCGCGGGCGACACCGTCGGCCCGGGTCTCGTCGGGGCCGAGGGGGAACTGGGCCTGGACGAGTTGCTCCCCGGAGGGGGCGAGGGACGGGTCCTGCGCGGTGAAGCGTTCGAGCCAGCCCGGGGCGTCGAGATCGGAGATCGCGAAGGGGTCGCCCCTGCGGCTGCGCAGTGCCAGGTCGACCAGTGCCGTGCGTCCGCTCTCCCAGCGCAGGGTGTCCTCGCCGAGGAGCCGCCGGGCGGCGTCGAGGGAGGTGGCGACGATGACCGGGCCGTCCTCGGGAAGCGTGTCGACCCGGGACCCGGTCTCGATCCGGACGCCCGAGTTCCAGGCGTGGTCGACCATCCGCTCGATCAGGCCTCCCCAGCCGCCGCGCGGGTAGCGGGCCTCGGGCGGGAGCTTCGTCGCGCGACGGAGCCGCTGGTGGACGAAGGCCGCGGAGAGCGAGCCCGGGTCGTGGTGGAACAGCGCGACGGCACTGAGGTTGGCGGCGGCACGCGCGCCCTCCTCACCGACGAGGCCGGCGGCCCAGGACAGGAAGTCGCTGTCCACGGGGGCTTCGCCGGGACCGTGGCGCAGGAGTCGCAGCAGCGCGGCGGGCGGGAGGCGGCGGAGCCGTCCACCGTGGTGGAGCCGCAGCCGGGCGGCTTCCCGCGGAGGGAGCGGGGCGAGCGGCCCGATCAGGTCGCGCTGTGCCAGCCAGGTCCAGTGCGGCCCGCCCGCGTAGAGGGCGTGGGGGCCTTCGTTCGTGCGGTAGGGGCCCTTCGCGGTGCGGGCCCTGCCGCCCGGCGTGCGGTGGGACTCGTGGAGGGTGACACGGGCGCCCGACTCCGCGGCCGTGATGGCCGCGGTGAGTCCGGCGAAGCCGGCGCCGATGACGGTGATGCGGGGCTTGGTGGCCACGGTCTGCTCCGTTCGTCGTCTTTCCCCCTGGGACGGACGGCGGAGCGGGCTTTGTGACATCGGCGCCGGGGCGCTGTCAGTGGTGTGCGTCACCATGGGCCCATGGTGACGAGGACGGGGAAGACACGGGTGGCGGCGGCACGGCGGCCGGCGGTGCGGTTGCCGCCGCTCCGTCCGTACGGGGGCGGCGGGCTGGAGCCGGACGGCGACTACGACGGGCTGGAGCTGGCCGGCCTGGACCTGTCGGCCGGGGACGGGGCGGGCGCGCGGTTCCTGGACTGTGCGCTGCGGGACTGTGTGCTGGACGAGACCTCGCTGGTGAACGCGCGGTTCATCGACTCGGTCCTCACGGGCGTGCGCGGCGTCGGGACGGATCTCGCGGGCGCCTCCCTGCGGGACACGGAGGTCGTGGACGCGCGTTTGGGCGGCGTGCAGCTGCACGGCACGGCGCTGGAGCGCGTCGTGGTGCGGGGCGGGAAGATCGACTACCTGAACCTGCGCAACGCCCGGCTGAAGGACGTGGTGTTCGAGGGGTGCGTGCTGTCGGAGCCGGACTTCGGGGCGGCGCAGCTGGAGCGGGTGGAGTTCCGCGACTGCGTGCTGCGCGGGGCGGACTTCGGCGGAGCCCGGATGCGGGACGTCGATCTGCGGAAGGTGAGCGAACTCGATCTCGCCAGGGGCGTGGAGGGGTTGTCGGGAGCGGTGATCAGTACGGCTCAACTCCTGGACCTGGCGCCGGCGTTCGCGGCGCGGGCAGGGGTGCGAGTGGAGGACTGAGCGCGCAGTGTGCCCCGGGGCGGCTCCGGGGCGGGAAGCCTGCGGGGCATGGGTGCGAGGGGGCCGGATGCCTCAGGGAAGGCGGGGGAAGCGGGCCAGGAGGTCCCAGACGACGGGGTTGTCGGCGAGCCCCTCGTGCATGTCCGTGAGGTCGGCGACGAGGTCGTGCAGGAAGTCACGTGCCTCGCGGCGCAGTTCGCCGTGGTTGAAGGTGAGTGGGGCCTCGTCGCCGGGCATCCAGTCGGCTTCGACGTCCACCCAGCCGAAGCGGCGCTCGAAGAGCATGCGGTCGGTCGACTCGGTGAAGTCGATCTCCGCGTACTGCGGTTGCGCTGCCCGGCTGCCCTTCGGGTCCCGGTCCAGTCGCTCCACGATGTCGCACAGCGCCCATGCGAAGTCGAGCACCGGCACCCATCCCCACGCCGTGGACACCTCACGGTCGGCCTTGGTGTCCGCGAGATAGACGTCGCCGCAGAAGAGGTCATGGCGCAGGGCGTGGACGTCCGCGGTCCGGTAGTCGGTCTGCGGAGGGTCCGGGAAGCGCCGGGAGAGGGAGTAGCCGATGTCGAGCACGCTCCGATGGTGTCACGGCGAAGGGACTCGTTCGCACGTTTGCACGTTCCGAGGCGATTGCCGACGGGTTCCGGGTGGGCGCGGCCCTCGACGCGGCGGTGTCGCTCGCGCGGAGGAGATCCACCGCGGCACTGCCTGTTCCCGAGCGTGAGCCGTACGAGTCCCGGGACACCCGCCCGAGAGTGCGTGCCTCGGCATGCCGGGGAAAAGAGATCCCCGGCATGACCGCGGAGGAAGCGTTCGCCGTGTTCGGTGCCGCCGCCCCCGAGGGGCGGCGTGCGGAGTCCGTCGAAGGGGAGATCCGTGCGATGCCGGCCGCCGACGGCCGGCGTGAAGAGATCGTGTCGGAGACCACCGGACAGGTCCGTGGACACCGCGGGCCGCGGCCGGCTGCCGCGACGGGTGCCGGCGTCAGGGCAGGAGTCGCCGCTCCTTCGCAACCGCCACCGCGCCCGCGCGGGTGTCGACGCCCAACTTGGCATAGATGCGCCCCAGATGGGTCTTCACCGTGGCCTCGCTGATGAACAGCGCACGGGCGATCTCCCGGTTGCCCAGGCCCCGGGCGAGCTGGCCCAGGATGTCGAGTTCGCGTGCGGTCAGCGCGGGGCGGGCGGTACCGCGCAGGTGGTCCATCACCCGGCTCGCGACCGGGGCCGACAGGGCGGTGCGGCCCTGGGCCGCGGAATGGATCGCGGCGAACAGCTCCTCGGGGCGTTCGGCCTTCAGCAGATAGCCGGTCGCTCCGGCCTCGATGGCCCGGGTGACGTCCGCGTCCGTGTCGTACGTCGTCAGGACCAGGACGCGCACGGCGGCGCCGGGCAGCGCCGTGATACGGCGGGTCGCCTCCACGCCGTCGATGCCCGGGCCCAGCTGCAGGTCCATCAGCACCACGTCGGGCGTCAGCTTCGCCGCCATGGCGGCCGCCTCCTCGCCGCTGCCCGCCTCGCCGACGACCTCGATGCCGGGCTCGCTGCCGAGGAGTGCGAGCAGTCCGGCCCGTACGACGGCGTGGTCGTCACAGAGCAGGATCCGTACGGTCATGACGACTCCGGGTTCACCGGGTTCACCGGGTTCACCGGGTGTTCGGAGTTCTCGGAGTTCTCGGGGTTCCGGGGCCTCCTCGGGGTCTCCAGCGGGATCGCGGCCGACAGCACCGTGCCCTCGCCGGGCGCGGACTCGACGGTCAGGGTGCCGCCCAGTTGCCGCGCCCGCGCCCGCATCGCGGGCAGTCCGTGGCCGCGGACGCCCCGGGCCGCACCCGTCGGCTCGAAGCCCCGGCCGTCGTCCGCGATGTCGAGGACGACCTGGTCGCCGAGGTACGAGAGGGTCAGCGCGGCGGAGCCCGCCTCGGCGTGCTCGCGAACGTTGGCCAGGGCGCCCTGAGCGATGCGCAGCAGCGCCGACTGGACGCGGTCGGGCAGCGGGACCGCCGCGCCGTCGATCCGGAAGCCCGCGGACTCGCGTTCGGCGAGTGCCCGCAGCGCCTCCTCCAGGCCCCCGCCCTCCGCGAGATCGACCGGTGCGAGGTCGTGGACGAAGCGGCGGGCCTCGGCGAGGCTGCGCTCCGTGATGGACTCGGCGGTACGGACGTGGCGCCGCGCGGCAGCCGGGTCCCCGTCCCAGACGCGGTCGGCGGCCTGCAGCAGCATCTGCTGGCTGGACAGCCCCTGGGCGAGGGTGTCGTGGATCTCCATGGACAGGCGCTGGCGCTCGGCGAGCGTGCCCTCGCGGCGCTCGGTCGCGGCCAGCTCACGACGGGTCCTGAGCAGATCGACGATCAGCGCCCGCTGCCGGGCGGAGAGGCGTTCGGCGTGGACGAAGACCGCGGTCGCGATGGCGGCGACCGCGGGCGGCGCGATCACCAGGTTCGGGTCGAAGCCGCCGTGCGCGAGCTCGAGCTGCGCGGCGACGACGAAGGCGGTGAGCAGGGCGACCAGTACGAGCGCGGCGCGCGGGGGGAGCGTGCGCAGACCGGTGTAGAAGAGGGGCACCGCGCACCAGGCGAAGCTCGGCGCGAGCACGACGAGGACCATCCAGACGGCGACGACGGTGCCCAGCCAGGCGAGGCGGCGGGGTGTCGCCAGGGAGCCGAGGACCGGGCCGAGGACGTACAGCCCCGCGAGTGCCGCAGAGAGCCCGATGACCCACGGGGAGCGGTCGCCCCAGGGATGCCGCAGCAGATAGCGCACGAGCGAGGCGCCCAGCAGCAGGAAGAACGCGGCGTGCATGACCCGTGCGAGCCACCGGGCGTCGGGGTCCGGGACGGGTGACCGGAGCTCGCCGGGGGTCTGGTCCACCGTCCACCACTCCTCGCCGAACTCCACGGACGTCCCCATCGTGACCCGGCGGGGCCAGGTGCGCATCAGCCGATCGGCTGACACGGACGTCGCCCTTCACGGTGGCCGGACGCATCCGCTCCGCCGACCGTAGGGGGCCGTGCGCGGCCCGAGGATCGATGGCGGGGCGACGAGCGTCGCCCCGCCCGCCCCGCCGACCGCCTCGGCCGGCCGACCTGCGGACCGGCCGCCGATCGCCCGCATGCCTGCACGGTCGGGTGTCTGTCTGCCCGCTGGCACGGATTCCCGGGGCCGGCTGTCCGCCCGTTCACCCGTTGAGGAGTGGTTGTCCCATGAAGAAGTTCTCGCTGCGTGCCCGCGTCCTGACCGTTGCCGTCGCAGCCGCCGCGCTCGGTGCCGGCACCTTGGGCGCGGTCTCCGCGAACGCCTCCGCCCCGGCCGCCGCCCTGCCGGCCGGGGCGGCGGCCGACGCCGCGAACCGCAATCTGCACCAGACCACGCATCTGACCGTCGCCGCGGCCACCGAGGCGGCCCAGGCCGTGCTGGAAGCCGCGCAGGACGAGAACCAGCGCGTGACCGTGGCCGTGGTCGACCGCAACGGCAACACCGTCGTCGTCCTCCGGGGCGACGGTGCGGGCCCGCAGTCGTACGAGTCCGCGGAGCGCAAGGCGTTCACCGCGGTCTCCTGGAACGCGCCCACCTCCGAGCTGGTCGAGCGGCTGCCGCAGGCGCCGAACCTGAAGGACATCCCCGGCACGCTGTTCCTCGGCGGCGGCGCGCCGGTCCGGGCGAAGGGGGCCCCGATCGCGGGCATCGGCGTCGCGGGTGCCCCGAGCGGTGACCTCGACGAGAAGTTCGCCCGTGCCGGAGTCGCCGCCCTCGCCCGGTAGCCCGCACGCCGTGCTGCCCGCGCCGGGGAGCACGGCCGAGGTACGGGAAAGGCGCGGTGCGCCGCACGTGCGGCAGATCACCGCACCGCCCGACGGAGTCGGACATTCCACACATAGGATCGCCATGTGGATCAGCGATGCCTCCTCCGTGCCCTGGTGCCCGTCGCCGCCCTCCTCGTGCTCACGGCTTCCGCCTGCACGGAGAGCGGCGCGGGCGCCGGCGCCGTCGGCAGGCCCGGAGCCGCGGGGCTGAGCGACCCGTACTTCCCCGGTCAGGGCAACGGCGGCTACGACGTACGGCACTACGGCCTCGACCTGGACTACGACCCGAAGTCGAACCGGCTCGGCGGCACCGCGAGCATCACCGCTCGGGCCACCCAGGACCTCAGCGCCTTCAACCTCGACCTGCACGGCCTGACCGTCGACGGCGTGACCGTGAACGGCGCACCCGCCGAAACCGTCCGCTCGGGCGACGAGCTCAGCGTCCGCCCGCGCGAGGCCGTCGTCGACGGCAGCACCTTCAGGACCGTGGTCCGGTACTCCGGCACCCCGAAGGCCGTGAAGGACCCGGACGGCTCCGAGGAGGGCTGGCTGAAGACCGAGGACGGAGCCCTCGCGCTCGGCGAGCCGCAGGGCTCGATGGCGTGGTTCCCCGGCAACCACCACCCCAGCGACAAGGCCACGTACGACATCACCGTCACCGTGCCGAAGGGGCTCACCGCCGTCTCCAACGGGGAGCTCAGGTCCCAGCGGCCCGTGGCCGGCGGGAGCCGGACCGCGTTCGCGTGGCACTCGCCCGAGCCGATGTCGAGCTATCTCGCGACCGTCGGCGTCGGCGAGTACGACGTGAGGACCTCACGCCCCGCGCGGGGCGTGCCCGAGTTCACGGCCGTGGACAGGACCGTCGCCGCTCAGAGCGAGAAGGTGCGCGCCCGTATCCCCGAGGTGCTGGAGTGGGCGGAGGAGAACTTCGGCCCTTACCCCTTCTCCTCCACCGGGGCGATCGTCGAGCGCGCGGACGACCTCGACTACGCGCTGGAGACGCAGACACGGCCCGTGTACCCGGCCGGCGCGTTCAACGAGGAGTTCCTCGTCCATGAGCTGGCCCACCAGTGGTACGGCAACTCGGTCTCGCCGAAGGCGTGGAAGGACGTGTGGCTGAACGAGGCCTTCGCGACGTACGCGGAGTGGCTGTACGACGAGGACTTCGGGGACGTTCCGGCGCAGGAGCACTTCGAGAAGGAGTTCGAGGACGACGGCAACTGGGCCTTTCCGCCCGCCGAACCGCCGACGGACGACCTCCTCGGGGCGCCGGTCTACGGGCGCGGGGCGATGGTCCTCCACAAGATCCGGCAGGCGGTCGGCGACGACGGGTTCTTCGCTCTGCTGAAGGACTGGCCGCGGGAGCACCGCCACGGCAACGCTTCCACGGAGGACTTCACCGCCTTCGTGGAGGAGGAGACCGGCAAGGACCTCACGGAGCTGTGGGACGTATGGCTGTACGGGAACGGCAGGCCCGCGAAGCCGTGAAGCCCGCCGGACGGCGGCCGCACCCGCCGTCCGCCGGACGTTCCGGGGCGTGGGTGCCGGAGGGGTGTGAGGTGCCGGAGGTCCCGGCCGGGACGGCGGACGGGACCTCCGGGGCGCGTGTGTCAGACGTTGACGCCGAAGTCCTGGGCGATGCCGACGAGGCCCGAGGCGTAACCCTGGCCGACCGCGCGGAACTTCCACTCCGCGCCGTTGCGGTACAGCTCGCCGAAGACCATCGCGGTCTCGGTGGCGGCGTCCTCGCTGAGGTCGTAGCGGGCGATCTCCGCGCCGCCGGCCTGGTTCACGATGCGGATGTAGGCGTTGCGCACCTGGCCGAAGTTCTGGCCGCGGTTCTCGGCGTCGTAGATGGAGACCGGGAAGACGATCTTGTCCACGTCCGCGGCGAGGCCGGACAGGTTGACGTTGATCTGCTCGTCGTCGCCGCCGCCCTCGCCGGTGCGGTTGTCACCGGTGTGGACGATGGACTGGTCCGGCGTCGACTTGTTGTTGAAGAAGACGAAGTGGCCGTCGGAGACGACCCTTCCGCCGTTGTTGACCGCGATCGCGGAGGCGTCGAGGTCGAAGTCGGTGCCGGTGGTGGTGCGGACGTCCCAGCCGAGGCCCACCGTGACGGCGGTCAGGCCCGGTGCCTCCTTGGTGAGCGAGACGTTGCCGCCCTTGGACAGGCTTACAGCCATGGGGAGGTGCCTTTCCTGGTCGAGTGCAGTGCGGTCGGGCTTCGTGCTTCCCGAAGCTACCGTCACCGTCCATAACGCGGACCGGGTGCCACCGGGTTCCCCGCGGTCGGTGAAAAGAACGTGACGCGGGCCGTCCGTCGACGCGACCATGGGACGTATGTCCGGGCCCTATCTCATCCGCGGCTCGGTCTCCCTGCCGGAGGCCGAGCTCATGTGGCGTTTCTCGCGGTCGTCGGGTCCCGGCGGCCAGCACGTCAACACCAGCGACTCCCAGGTGGAGCTGCGCTTCGACCTCGCGGCCACGGAGGCACTGCCGACCGTGTGGAAGGCGCGGGCGCTGGAGCGCCTCGCGTCCCGGCTGAACGACGGCGTGATCAGCGTCCGGTCGTCGGAGCACCGCTCCCAGTGGCGGAACCGGGAGGCGGCGGCGGTCCGTCTGGCGGCGCTCCTCGCGGAGGCCAGCGCTCCGCCGCCGCGCCCGCGACGGCCCACGAAGATCCCCCGCGGCATCAACGAACGCCGCCTGCGGGAGAAGAAGCGCCGGGGCGAGACCAAACGCGGCCGGAGCGCCCGCGACTGGTGACCGGGGCGAGCCCCCGTCACCCTGCTCATCCCCGGACCGTCTCCGGGCCCGGTCCGTCGGAGTTCCCGAGCCCGCTCCGTCGCTGTACCCGGCCCCGCCTGTCCGGACCCGCGCCCCCGGACGCGGGTCCGCGTCGTGCCCGGATGCGGCCCCGCGCCGGCCGGGCGTCCGCTCCGCCCCGTTGCCTTTCTCGTGGCCCCGAAACGGGGCTTCCGGCCCCGTCCGCCGGAGCCGCCGTACGTCAGCCCAGGTGCCGGTAGCGCCCCCGGAAGTAGGTCAGGGGGCCGCCGTCCGAACTGGGGAGGCCCGCCTTCAGGACACGGCCGATCACGAGGGTGTGGTCGCCGGCCTCGACGCGCTGCTCGGTGCGGCATTCGAGGACCGCCAGCGCCCCGCCCACCAGGGGTGAGCCGCACAACTCCCCGCGGGTGTAGGCGATGTCCTCGAAGAGGAGCCGGTCGCTGATGCGTCCCTTCATCGAGAACCGTCCAGCGATGTGCCGCTGGCTCTCGGACAGCACCGACGCGCCCCATGTGGGTTGTTCGGCCAGCAGGTCGTCCATGCGCGAGCCGTTGCGCAGGCTCACGAGGACCAGCGGCGGGTCGAGAGAGACCGACATGAACGCCGTCGCGGTCATACCGACGTCCTCGCCGCGCGGCCCGTCCTCGGTCAGGGGCGGTTCGTGCGCCGTGATCAGCACCACCCCGGCGGCCAGCCGGGACATCGCGGCACGGAACTCGTCGTCGCTCACCCCCTCAGCATGGAGGATGGTCGCGGGACTCGGGCTGGGACTCGTCTGCTGCACGGCCGAACGCTAACCTCGTCCCGCACCCCGTCACATCGGGCCGGAGGACCAGCCGGGTCCTAGGACTCCGGGCCGGGGGAGCACGCTCGGTCGACCGGCGGCCGGATCCCCGCCCCGCGCCCCCGGTGCCCGTCCGGATTTGCGTTCCGGAAGGACGGAAGGCCTCCGCGGCGCACGCCATCCCCAACATCATCTGTTGTGACTTGAGTCACAGAGACCGGTATTTGTTGACCCTGTGTACCGAGTGGGCAGCTCGCTGTGATTCAGTGGCGGGGACACTGCGCCGAAAGGGTGCACCAGCGAAGTCGATGAGGAACCTGGAGTCAGCTGTTCGAGGTCTCGGGGAGAGCGAGCGATGGAGACCGAGTCGGAGCCGTACGTCCGTCTTGCGACCCTGAGGCAGCTGCATCAGGTCGTGGCGAACCTCAACACGGCCCGCAGCCTGGCGGACACGCTGCAGACCGTCGCCGACGGCATCGTGGCCGGGCTGGGGTACGAGCTGGCATGCGTCAATCTCGTACGCCCTGACGGGGACCTCGTCGTCGCCGCCTTCGCCGGGAACACCGCGGCGGAGGCCCTGATCACCGGGCGCGTCGGCTCCCGGACCTCCTGGGAGCGCCGGCTCGGCATGGGCGAGGCCTGGGGCGAATTGCGCTTCATACCCCACACCGAGGGCTGGGTGCTGCTGGAGGACGACGTTCCGCAGTGGTACACGGAAGGCCCCGAGCCGCGCTTCGCGGGCGAGTGGCACCCCCAGGACCGGCTCTACGCGCCGATGTACGCCTCGGGCGGCGGGCGTGAACTGCTCGGCGTCATCTCGGTCGACAAGCCCCGCAACGGACGCCGTCCTGGCGCATGGGGCCAGGAAGCGCTCCAGATGTACGCGTCCCAGTCGGCGATTGCGATCAGCAACGCCCGGCTCCGAGCAAACATGCAGCGCGCGTTGGTCCGCCTGGAGCGCGAACAGCAGGCCCTGCGCGCCAGCGAGGAGTCGTTCCGGCAGGCGTTCGAGTACGCGCCGAGCGGCATGGCCATCGCGGAGATGGGTGGCGACCAGCAGGGCAGGCTGCTCCGCGCCAACGACGCCCTCTGCCGGCTGCTCGGCCGTCCCGCGTCGGCGATGCGCCGCTACTCCTTCGCCGATCTGGTCCACCCCGAGGACATCGGCACCCTGCTGAGGACCTCCGCCGAGGGCGGCCGCGCCGAGTTGCGCCTCGGCCGTCGCGACGGCACGTACGTCTGGGTGTCGCTGCGCAACTCCGTCGTCGCCGACACCGCCGACGGCCCCCGCTTCCTGCTCACTCACGTCGAGGACATAGAGGAGCGCAAGCGGCACGAGCTCCACCTCGCGCACCGGGCCAGCCACGACGCGCTGACCGGCCTGCCCAACAACGCCGAGCTGCGTGCCCGGCTCAGCGCCCGGCTGTGCGAGCGGCCCCAGGGGGTGCGGCAGGAGGCCGGCCGGGCCCTGGACGTGCCGGACTACCCGTACGGCGACTACGCGGACGGCGGCTACGGCGAGAACGGCTACGCGGGTGGATACGGCGAGGGCGACGCCGAGAGCACCTTCCGCACCGACGGATTCGACTTCGACGGGCCCGGCGTCCCCTACGACCACCATGTGCACGCCGTCGCGCCCGCCACGGACGGTGAGACCGACGACGGTACGAAGGGCCTCGCCGTGCTCTTCTGCGACCTGGACGGCTTCAAGTCGATCAACGACCGCTTCGGGCACAACACCGGCGACGCCGTCCTGATCGAGGTCGCGCGCCGACTCACCACCGGTGTGCGGGACGGGGACACCGTCGCCCGGCTCGGAGGTGACGAATTCGTCGTCCTCGCCGACGGCCTCGGTGCCGCCGACGCCGCCGACCTGGCCGTTCGCCTGCGGAACGCGATCATTCCGCCGATCCGGGTGGACGGAAGGGCGGTCCGGGTCGGGGCGAGCTTCGGAATCGGCTGGGCGGTCTGCGGAATGTCCGTCGAAGAGGTGCTGCAGTCCGCCGACCAGCGGATGTACATCGAGAAGCGGTCCCGGGCCAAGGTCCACAGACGCGCCGGATAGCGGAAAGGGGGGAACCGGTGGGGCCCCGAGCACCGTCCTTGGAATAGCTCAGACGGGGTAGGCTCGGCCGGTCGGCGACGGCTGGCGAGCAAGGATAGGAGTGACCCAGGGATGACGGCCGGGAACAACGGCGCGAGCAAGCCCGAGGACGACGATCCGTTCGGCTATCTGTACGCGGACGGGCAGCAGGCGGGCACCTCAACTCCCCGCCAGGGCGGCTACGGCTACCCCGGTCCGGCCGCCCAGCCCGGTGTGCCCAGGACGTCGTACAACCAGGTCAGAACGGTCGGCGAGCGCCAGTACGGGCAGCAGCAGGCCGGCCAGCAGTACGGCCAGGTCCCGCACCAGCCGCAGTACGGCCAGCAGCCCAGCCCCCAGTACGCGGCGCCGGAGACCTACCCCGGCGGCGCCCCGACCCGCCAGGTCCCCGTGCCCTCGGACGGCGGAGGCGGCCGGAGCCGCGGGCCGAACACCAGGGGCCTGCTCGTCGGCGCGGTCGCCGTCGTGGCCGTGGTGGTGATCGGTATCACCGCCGCGTTGATGACGAGCGGCGACGACAAGGCCGAGAACCCGCAGGCCGGCCAGAACACCACCGCACCCGCGGACGAGGTCGGCCCGAGCGAGGACCCGGCGAAGGACGACGAGGAGAAGCCGGCCGAGCTGCCGAAGCAGGACGCGGCGACGCTGCGCCTCGGCCCGCCGGCGGCGCTGGCGAAGGACATCAAGGGCGCGGAGGGCGCCGACGGCGCGTATGTGACGTTCAACGGCCGGGGCGGCTCGGCCAGCTGGTCGGTGGACGTCCCGGCCGATGGCGCGTACACGCTGTTCATCACCTACAGCGTGCCGGGCAAGGACGCCAAGACCTCGCTCACGATCAACGACGGCCAAGCCCGCTCGATCAACATGTCGAACTTCGCGAAGGCCGAAAAAGGCGACTGGGAGAAGGGCTGGACGCGCACCTACGCCTATGTCGACCTGAAGAAGGGCCCCAACACGTTGAAGATCTCGTGCGAGCAGGGCGACAAGTGCGACGCCCTCCTCGACCAGGTCTGGCTGGAAGCCGGTCAGTCCAAGGGCTGACCGGGCCACTGGCCGCCTCGGCCGGCACGTCGCCCCAGACTTTCCCGGGGCGGCGGAGCACGACCGTGGAAGGGTTCCGGATGAGCCGCGCGTCGTGGTCGGGTCGGCCCGTCTGTCGCTGCGGATGGTCCGCGAAGCACCGGGGACGGAGGCCGAGTTCAGCGACGACCACATCGCCCTGTCGGTGTTCCCGTTCGATGACCAGATGTTGGTAACGCCGCACGTCACGAACCTGCTCGGGCACGAGTCACCCATGCTGCACCTTCGACGCCTCGGTGATGACGGCCTGTACGACCGGTTCGCCCCGCACGTGGCGGCACTCTGGGAGACGGGCCGCCCGGTCTGGTCGTGAACGCGGGAAAGCGCCCCTTGCCCGACCGTGACGGCCGCGCAAGGGGCGGTATTCGTCAACATGCCCGCCCCGGCCCCGCCTGAGCGGCGACCGTGGACCTGTGACCGCCCTGCCGCAGGGGGCAGTCGGGAGCATGAGCAGAGCCGAATCGAACCGAGTCAACGAGCTCGGTCGTTCCCTGCCGAGTAGTTGACGTGAACTCCGGGCGAGAGGCCGCACTTGACGTCACGCCGTCGGGGCGTGCTCCGTCACCGTGATCCGGGAGAGCAGGTCCTCGTAGGAGGCGCGGTCGAAGTCTCCGGCCGTGGGGGCGAGGACGGTGGCCGTGGCGAGCGCCACGGCGCGGACGAGGCGGTCCGGCCAGGGGAGGGCCTCGACGAGGCCCGAGAGCAGCCCGGCCACGGCCGAGTCGCCGGCGCCGGTGGGGTTGCCGAGGACCTTTTCGGGCGGGGTTGCCTGCCAGATGCCCTCCGGCGTGGCGGCGAGGACGCCGTCGGGGCCGAGGGAGGAGACCACCGTGCGGGCGCCGCGGCGGCGTGCGGCATGCGTGGCGCGCAGCGGCTCGCGGGATCCGGTGAGCTGGGCCAGCTCGTGGGCGTTCGGCTTGACCAGGTCGGGGCGGGCCGCGATGCCGCGGCGCAGCGGTTCGCCGCTGGTGTCCAGCAGGGCCGGAACCCCGACCGCTCGGGCTCGGCGGACCAGCTCGGCATAGGCTCCGACGTGGATGCCCGGCGGGAGGCTGCCGCACAGCGCGACCGCTTCGGCCTTGCGCAGCAGCGAGTCGTACGTGGTGAGGAACGCGGCCCATTCCTCGGGAGTGACCGTCGGGCCCGGCTCGTTGAACTGGGTGGTGTCACCGGTTGCGGCGTCGACCACGGCGATCGTGCGCCGGGTGTTCCCGGCGACCGGCACGAGCGCGTCGCGCACGGGCAGCCCGGCCAGTCGATCGCGCAGGGTCTCGCCGTTGGGGCCGCCGGCGAAACCGGTGACGACCGCCTCGTGGCCGAGCGCGGCCAGCACCCGGGCGACGTTCAGCCCCTTGCCGCCCGGGCGTTCGCCGACCTCGGAGACCCGGTGGGAGCTGTGCGGGACGAGGGAGGGGACGCGGTACGTCAGATCGAGGGCGGTGTTCAGCGTGACCGTGAGGATCACCGTGACACCCCCTGAGCATGCGTTCGCCTTCGCCGGACGGGTCCTGATCATGCCAAAAACCGAGCGGTTGGCCCAGTCCCCCCGTAGGCCGGCCGCCCCGACCCGCCGCACTCCGGCCGTTATGGCTCGACCACCCACGCGCCCTTGCGCATCACTCCCTTGAGCATGAAGTCGGCGTCCAGCACGACGAGATCGGCGTCCTTGCCGGGCTCGATCGACCCCACCCTGTCGTGGAGGCCCAGCAGCCGTGCCGGGTTCGCGGAGATCGCCTGGACGACGTCCTCCACGGGCAGTCCGTCGACGGTCGCGGCCCGGCGGAAAACGGTGTCGAGGGTGAGGGTGGAGCCGGCGATCGAGCCGCCCTCCACGAGCCGGGCGACGCCCTCCTTGACCTCGACCTCCAGTGGCCCGAGGTGGTAGACGCCGTCGCCGAAGCCCGCCGCGTCCATCGCGTCCGTGATGAACGCGACCCGCGCGGCACCCGCGCGGTGGAAGGCCAGTTCCAGCGCCGCCGGGTGCAGATGCGTACCGTCGTTGATCAGCTCGACGGTGACCCGTTCGTCCTCCAGCAGTGCGGCGATCGGCCCGGGTGCCCGGTGGCCGAGGGCGGGCATGGCGTTGAAGAGGTGTGTGGCGACCGTTGCGCCCGCGTCGATCGCCGCGACGGTCTGCTCGTAGGTGGCGTCGGTGTGCCCGACCGCGGCGATCACGCCGTGCTCGGCGAGCAGCCGTACGGACTCGATCCCGCCGGGCAGTTCGGTGGCGAGGGTCACCATCCGCGCGGTGCCGCGGGCGGCGTCGAGCAGCTTGCGCACCTCCGCCGGGTCGGGGTCGCGCAGCAGTTCCCCGCTGTGGGCGCCCTTGCGGCAGGGCGAGATGAACGGGCCCTCGAAGTGGATGCCGGCCAGGTCGCCCTGCTCCACCAGCTCCGAGAGGAATCCGGCGCGGCGGGCCAGGAAGTCCATGTCGCCGGTCACGGTGGAGGCGACCGTCGTGGTGGTGCCGTGCTCGTGGTGGGTGCGTACGCCGGTGAGCACGTCCTCGGCCGACCCGGAGGTGAACGAGGCTCCTCCGCCGCCGTGGTTGTGCATGTCCACGAAGCCGGGTACCAGCCAGCGGCCGGACAGGTCGACGCAGGGGGCGTCGGCGGGGGCGTGCCCGGCGATCCGGGTCCCCTCGACGGTCACCCGCCCGTTCTCGACGACCCCGGTGGGCAGCACCACCCGGGCGCCTGTGAGAACCATCCGGTCGGCCATCAGCCGGTTACCTCCGTGGTGAGTGTGTCGGACGTGTCGAGCAGGTCCCAGGCGAGGAGCCCGGCGCCGAGGCAGCCGGCGGTGTCCCCGAGGGCCGCCGGGACGATCGTGGGCGGCTTCTGGAAGGTGACGCGTGTCTCCACCGCGGCCCGCAGCGGTGTGAACAAGGTTTCTCCTGCCTCCGCCAGCCCGCCACCGACGATCAGCGTCCGGGGGTCCAGCAGGGTGAGGGCGGTGACCAGCCCGTCGGCGAGGGCGTCGACCGCCTGCTGCCACACGTGTGCGGCGGTTCCGTCCCCGGATGCGACGGCCTTGGCGCAGTCGGCCGCGTCGGCCTCCGGGTCGCCGCTCGCGGCCGCCCACGCGCGGGACACGGCGGAGGCGGAGGCGAGGGTCTCCAGACAGCCGCGCTGTCCGCAGCCGCACTCCGGGCCGCCCGGCCGGACGACGATGTGGCCGATCTCGCCGGCGCAGCCGTGCGCGCCCTCCTCGATCGCGCCGCCGATGCCGATGGCCCCGGCGATGCCCGTGCCGAGCGGGACGAACAGGAAGCGGTCCGTGCCGCGGCCCGCCCCGATGCGGCCTTCCGCGAGACCGCCGGTGCGGACGTCGTGGCCGAGGGCGACGGGCACCCCGCCGAGCCGTTCGCGGAGCAGTGCGCGCAGCGGGACGTCGCGCCAGCCGAGGTTGGCCGCGTAGACGGCGACGCCGTGCCCGGTGTCGACGATGCCGGGCACCGCGACACCGGCTGCCACGGCGCTCCGGCCGTACCGTTCCTCGCCGTGGGCGCGCAGCTCCGCTGCGAAGCCGAGGACGGCCTCGACGACGGCCTCGGGCCCGCGCTCCCTGCCGGTCGCCCGGCGTGCCTCGTACAGCAGCGTGCCGTCCGCCCCGACGAGGGCGGCCTTCATCCCGGTGCCGCCCACATCGAGGGCGATGACGTGTCTCACGGGTACAGTCTCGCGCGCCGGACCAGAAAAGGTCTAGTCCACTACTCGGATTGTTGCGCGCGTATACAAAGCGGTGACCGCTCCCGTTTCGCAATCCTCCGTAGTGTGGTGTAGACCTCTACCTTTAAGGATCAAGCACAACAAGGTGGGGAACAGAGCGTGCAGCGGCGCTACATCTCTCTGGTGGCGGCGGGGGTCGCACTCGGTACGGCCATCGCCCTGACGGGGTGCGGCAGCACGGGGGGATCGGACGACGTGACCCTCCGGCTGGTCGCCGCCGACTACGGGAACGGCGCGGAGCACTCCTCGCGGAAGTACTGGGACGAACTCGCGGACCGGTTCGAGGCGGGCAACCCCGGCGTCACGGTCGACGTCGAGGTCCACTCCTGGAAGGACGTCGACCGCGAGGTCGCCGAGATGGTGGCCGGCGGCAACGCCCCGGACATCGCCCAGATCGGGGCCTACGCCGACTACGCCAACGAGAACAGGCTGTACCGTGTCGACGAACTCGTCACGATCCCCACGCAGGCCAACTTCCTGCCGGAGCTGAGCGAGGCGGGCCAGACCGGGCGGGTGCAGTACGGCCTGCCGTTCGCGGCCAGCACGCGGCTGCTGTTCTTCAACGAGAAGCTGTTCGCCGACGCCGGCGTCGAGGCCCCGGCAGACTGGCCGCAGCTGCGTGCCGCGGCGGAGCGGCTGAAGGCGCGCGGGGTGAAGTACCCCTTCGCCCTGCCGCTCGGCTCCGAGGAGTCCCAGGCCGAGACGATGATCTGGATGCTGAGCGGGGGCGGCGGCTACCGCGACCGCAACGGCGGCACCTACGACATCGACTCCAGGCAGAACGTCGCCACGTTCACCTGGCTGAAGGACAACCTCGTCACCCCCGGGCTCACCGGACCCGTCGCGCCCGGGAAACTCGACCGCGCCCATGCCTTCGAGGCGTTCACCCGCGGCGAGGTCGGCATGCTCAGCGGCCATCCCACCCTCATGCAGCAGGCCGAGAAGAAGGGCATCCGGGTCGGGATGGTCCCGATGCCCGGTGCGGACGGCAGGGCCCGGGCGTCGATGGGCGTGGCGGACTGGATGATGGCGTTCAAGCAGAACGGCCACCGCAAGGAGATCGGCCGCTTCCTCGACTTCGCCTACAGCGACACGAACGTCCTGGAGTTCTCCGAGCGCTACGACATCCTCCCGGTGACGGTGAGCGCGAGTGAGGCGATGGCGGCGGACGACAGGCACAAGCGCCTCTGGAAGTTCCTCGAGGCGCTGCCGACGTCCGAGCTGTACCCGTCCGGCGAGACGTCCTGGGCGAAGGTCAGCGCGAGTGTGAAGCGGAACATCGGCGACGCCGTCGCGCCGCAGGGAGACCCGGCGGCGGTGCTGAGCCGGATCGCCGACGACGCGGCGCAGGCGGAGAGCGAGACGGACGCGGAATAGCGCGGGCGGTCTTCCGGGCCGCGTCCCGGCCCTCGTCCGCGGTCGGAGGTCTCGGGGCGGCGGCGGGGCGTTGCGGTCGGCACCCCCCGGGTTCCGCTCGGCGAACGGGGTGGGGAGAGCGGGGCTTTAGGGACGGGCCCGGTCTCCGATCCGGGGCAGGTCCCGGGCGGGACACGTGCCGCGTCGCGCCCCTGCCGGCGCCGGGCGTGCGCCCGGCGCGTAGAGGTCTGGCCGGAATCACCCGTTCGCCCGGCGCACTGCGCTGTCCGGGGGGACGGTTATGTTGCTGATATGACCGACGACCTCGACGACCTCCCCGCGCGAGACCGCGCCGTGCTCGCCTTCGAGCGGGCGTCGTGGGCCGGGCCCGGCGCCAAGGAGCGGGCGATACGGGAAGAGCTCGGCATCTCCCCCACCCGCTACTACCAGTTCCTCAACGCCCTTCTGGACGACCCGCGCGCCCTCGCCCACGACCCCGTGACGGTGAACCGCCTGCGGCGGGTCCGGGAAGCGCAGCGGGCGCGGCGGTGACGCGCCGGGGAGTGCGCCGCGCGCCGTAGCTGAGCGGGAGCCGCGTCGATAGGGTCGGACCATGGGCAGCTACTCCAACGCACTGCCGGAACCGACCACAGCCGCCGGCCGTGAGGGGCTCGCCGCGGTCCTCGAACGGCCCTCGGAGAGCGTGGTCGCACTGGACTTCGACGGGACGCTGGCGGAGATCGTCCCGGATCCCGAGCAGGCGAGGGCTCATCCCTCGACGGTGCCCGCGCTGGCGCGACTCGCGCCGCTCGTGAGGTCGGTCGTCGTGGTGACCGGCCGGCCTGCCGGGGTCGCCGTCCGGTACGGCGGGTTCGCCGGCGTCGAGGGTCTGGAACACCTCGTCGTCCTGGGGCACTACGGTGCCGAGCGGTGGGACGCCGTCAGCGGCACCGTCCACGCCCAGCCCGAGCACCCGGGCGTCGCCGCGGTACGGGCCGGGCTGCCCGGCCTCCTCGACTCGATGGGGGTGTGGCGGGGCACCTGGATCGAGGAGAAGGGCCGCGCGGTCGCCGTGCACACCCGCCGCGCCGACGACCCGCAGGCCGCCTTCGAGGCGCTGCGCGAGCCGATCGCCGATCTCGCCGCGCGTCACGGACTGATCGTCGAACCGGGCCGCCTCGTCCTCGAAGTGCGCCCGCCGGGCGTCGACAAGGGCATCGCCCTCGCCGAGTACGTCCGCGAGGTGAACGCCTCCGCGGTGGTCTACGCCGGCGACGACCTCGGTGATCTGGCCGCCTACGCGGCCGTGGAGAAGCTCCGTTCGGACGGAGTGCCCGGACTGCTCCTCTGCAGCGGCGGCGAGGTCCCCGAACTCGCCGAGCGCGCCGACCTCCCGCTGCCGGGCCCCGCCGCCGTCGTCGGGTTCCTCGCCGCCCTGGCGGACCGCATCGAGCAGCGCGCCTAGTGCTGTGACCGGAAGGGTTCACCGGCTCGCGGCGCCCGGCACGGTACCTCGCGGGCGGTGTCGGAGGCGCCCGAGTACGCCCGGTACGAGGGCGATCCTCCGTCTTGCGATGCACCGCACCGTACGCCGCGAGCTTCCCGGCAAACCTTTCCGGCCACAGCACTAGGTCGGCCCGTGCCGACCTCGGCGGACGCGGCACCGGTCGCATGCCCGGGCGGACGGCGTCCGGCGCGGGCCCGGTCGGGCCCGTGCGGCAGGGCGAAGCCCGGAACGCGCACCGGCGTGTGCGTGCCCGGTACGCGGGGGGCGTGCGCGTGCGGAAGCGCCGCTCGCCACCGGGAGGCCGGGCGCACCCGCCCCGTGTCAGTCCGCCTCCGTGACGCCCTCGTCCAGCGCCTCCAGCGTGTGCAGCTGGTCCAGGAACCACTGCTGCGGTGGCAGCGCGGTCGCCGCCGCAGCCAGGCGCTTGCTGCGCTCCGCGCGTTCGGCGTCCGGCATGGACAGCGCCCGGTGGAGCGCGTCGGCCGTGCCCGTCACGTCGTACGGGTTCACCACCAGCGCGTCGTCGCCGAGTTCCGCGTACGCGCCCGCCTCGCGCGACAGCACCAGTGCGCAGCCCGCCTCGGAGACGACGGGGATCTCCTTGGCGACGAGGTTCATCCCGTCGCGGATGGGGTTCACGAGGGCGACGTCCGCCATTCGGTACGCCGCCAGCGAGCGGGCGAAGTCGTCCTTGACGTGCAGGAGCACCGGGGTCCAGCCGGGCGTCCCGTACCGGGCGTTGATCTCCTCAGCGACCCGGGAGACCTCGGCCGTGTAGTCGCGGTACACGGCCAGGTCCTGGCGCGAGGGATAGGCGAAGGCGATGTGCACGACCCGCTCGCGCCATTCCGGCCGTTCGTCCAGCAGCGTGCGGTACGCGAGCAGTCCGCGCACGATGTTCTTGGACAGCTCGGTCCGGTCCACGCGCACGATCGTCTTCCGGCGGCCCGGTCCGCGCTCGTCGCCGCCGATCTGCTCGCGCAGTGCGGCCATGCGCTCGTCCACGTCCGGCCTGCGCGAACGCTCCCGCAGGAAGTCCGCGTCGGCGCCCAGGCCGTGCACCCCGAGCTCGGTCCGCCGCCGGCGGTGCCCCCGCAGCCGGTACTCGAGGCTGGGCGGCCCGTCCTTCGGCCAGTGCGGGTCCACGTCGTGGTCGGCCAGGACCCGGCGGCAGCAGTCCTGGAAGGCGCCGAGCCACCGCTGGGTCAGGAACCCCAGCCGGTTCGCCCCGAGCATCCCGAGGAGCAACTGCTCGGCGATGTCGTCCGGGAGCATCCGGAAGTAGTCCGGCGGGGCCCACGGAGTGTGCGAGAAGTGGCCGATGCGCAGATCGGGCCGCAGGTCCCGGAGCATGCCCGGTACCAGGGCGAGGTGGTAGTCCTGCACCAGTACGGCCGCGTCCGGGGCGGCCGACTCGGCCAGGGCCTGCGCGAAGGCCTGGTTGTACGCCTCGTACGCCACCCACTGGCGCCGGAACTCGGCGTCGAAGACGGGCTCCAGCGGTGTCTGGTACAGCATGTGGTGGACGAACCACAGGACCGAGTTCGCGATGCCGTTGTACGCGTCGGCGTGTACGGCGGCGTCGATGTCCAGCATCCGCACGCCCGGTTCGCCGACCCCGCGCCGTACCGCCTCGCGGTCCCCGTCGCCGAGTGCGGAGCACACCCACAGGGCGTCCGCCTCGGGGCCGATGGCCGACAGCCCGGACACCAGTCCGCCGCCGCCGCGCCGTGCGTCGAGCGTGCCGTCCTCCCGGAAGGCGTACGTGACGGGGCCCCGGTTGGAGGCGACGAGAACTCGTGCGGCGTGCCCGTGCTCAGAGACCATGTCGCGAAACCTAGCCCTTCCTGGAACCGCTCAAACGTACGGCGGACTCCGTGGCCGGAGACCGCCGGAGATCGTCGGAGACCTGCCCACGATCGTTGGAGGCGCAGCCGGTGACCGGCTGCGCGCCGACCCGGGCGACCACCGGGGACCGGGCTCGGGACACGTGACGCCCCGGTCCGGGTTGTCGGTCGGCCCGGGCCGCCTGCCGCCCGGCTGGGACCGCCGTTCCGGCGCGGTCACTCGCCGTCCCGGACCCGCCACCCCGGCCGGGGACCGTCGCGCGCGGTCCCGGACCGCCCGCCCGCCCGGTCACGGGCCGTCCCCCCGGCGACGGCCCGAGACCGGTGGCGCGCACCCGGTCAATGGTTTCCCCGGTCGCGCGTGGCCGCGAGCGCGATGGCGCCGGCGGCCGAGAGCGCCAGGGCCACTCCGCCGAGCAGCCAGAGCCGCTCGCTGTCGTGGCCGGCCGCCGCGATCTGGCCGACGGCCCCGCTGCCGCTGCCGTGGGCCGGGGCACCGGCCTGTCCGGCGCCCGCCGCGTTGCCGGGGCCGCCGGGGGCAGGCGGCACGCCCGGCCCGCCCCGGGCGCCGCCCTCGGCGTCCTCCTCCAGACCGTCCTCATGGCGCTGTTCGAGGCTGTGGTCGTGACTCTCCTCGTCGCCGCGGTCGGTCCGGGGAGCCCCGAGCTCCCCGACCTCCTCGGCCACGGGCGCCGCCGTGCACCGGGCGTCCCTGGTGCCGGTGGCGCAGTTGGACCGCGGGGACTGGACCTCCAGGCCGCCGCCGAGCTGCCCGTCGCCGCCGTCGCCGCCGTCCTCGCCGCCCACGGTGACCGAGTAGGTTACGGTCGCCGTTTTCCCGGCCGGGATGGCACCCGAGTACGAGAGCACGGGCTCGGCGTACACCACCCGGCCGAGGGTGGTCCGGGCGTTGCGGTCGTAGACGGCGTCGTCGAGGGTGCCGCCGAGATCGTCGGTGAAGCGCACGTCGGGGAGGTCCCGCTCGCCGTTGTTCGTCGCCCTGATGGTGAACGTGAGGGTGTCCCCGAGGGCGACCCTCTTCGCCGACGCAGTCTTGGTGATCTCCAGATCGGGGGCCGGCGCCGACAGGGCGGCAGCCGCCGGCACGAAGCCCGTCGTGACGGCCGCGGCACCCGCGGTGACCGCCAGGGCCCCGAGGAACCGGGGCCGATCGCCTCTGCTGCGCCCGCGGTCCCTCGTCAGGTCCTGGCCGGACACGGCCCGAACGGAACGGAAGACCCGAGCACGCTGTGAACTCGAATTGCCCATAAGTCCGAAATGTAGGCAATCATTCCGGCTGGGCCGTGTTACGCCGCGCCCGTGTTGCGCCGCCCCGCCCGGCTCGCGTACTCGGCGATGTCCGCCATCGGCGGACGCTCCTCCGTGTCCACCGCGTGCGTCCTCGGGACGAAACCGCCCTCGCCGCGCTCGAACTGGGTCAGTGCCGGGCGGACCAGGTGCCCGCGCGAAAGGCGCAGCTGGGCCGTGCGGTAGATCGCCGCCGCCATCCGGCCCAGCGCCTGCCCGTCCTGGTGGCGGTGCAGCCGCACGCCTACGTCCACCTGCGCCAGCGCGTCCAGGCCCACCGTGTGCAGCGCGTCCACCAGCAGGCCCAGCTCCACCCCGTAGCCGACCGGGAAGGGCAGCCGCTCCAGCAGCGAGCGCCGCGCCGCGTACTCCCCGCCGAGCGGCTGGACGAATCCCGCGAGCTGCGGCCAGTGCAGATTGAGCAGGGGGCGCGCCACCAGCTCGGTCACCCTCCCGCCCTGGCCGGGTGCGTCACCGAGCGGCCGGTCGTACATCGCCTTGACGAACTGCACCTCGGGGTCGGTCAGCAGCGGTCCGACGGTCCCGGACACGAAGTCCGCCGAGAACTCCTTCAGGTCGGCGTCCACGAAGCAGACGACGTCGCCGACGGTCGCCAGGAGGGAGCGCCACAGCACCTCGCCCTTGCCGGGCACGGCCGGGACGCGCGGGAGTATCGCGTCCCGGTGCACCACCCGGGCGCCTGCGCGTGCGGCGACCTCGGCGGTGCGGTCCGTCGACCCCGAGTCGACGACGACCAGCTCGTCCACGAGCGGCACCGCGTCGGTCATCAGGTCGCGCCGGATCACGGCGACGATCTCCCCGACCGTCGCCTCCTCGTTCAGTGCGGGGAGCACCACGCTGACCGTGGTGTCCTGCTTGGCGGACAGCAGCCGGTCCAGTGGGCGGTCCGCCATCGACCAGGACCGCCGGGCCAGCCAGCGCTCCACCTCTTCCAGCACGTGATCTCCATCTCGCGGATCGGACGACCATCTCAAGCGTCCGGGGGTTCGGTTACAGTCTTGAACAACGCGGACCGCCGATGCATGTCGGGGTCGCCGCGCCGAGACAATCGAATCGAGACAATCGAATACCGCTCATCCAGAGGGGCAGAGGGACACGGCCCGTTGAAGCCCCGGCAACCCTCCAGCCGATCTCGCCGCCCATCGCGGCCGAGGCTCACGGCTAGGGAAGGTGCCAATTCCGTCTCGCGGTGAAACGCACCGCGGGGAAGATGAGGAGAAAGGGCCTCGCCTCCATGGCTGTGCAGACTGTTGCCACCACCGATTCTGCCGACACCGTCGATCTGGGCCCCGCCTCCGGGCTCTCCTGCCGCGAGTGCGGCGAGCGCTTCGCCCTCGGTCCGATCTTCGCCTGCGAAGCCTGTTTCGGGCCGCTCGAAGTCGCGTACGACCTGCCGAGCGGCGACGCCGAGGAACTGCGCAAGCGGATCGAGAGCGGTCCGGAGAACATCTGGCGCTACGCGCCGCTGCTGCCCGTGCCCGCCGACGTGGCGAGCAAGCCGAACCTGAACCCTGGCTTCACCAAGCTCGTCCAGGCCGACAACCTCGCCCGCGAGCTCGGCGTCACCGGCGGACTCTGGGTCAAGGACGACTCCGGCAACCCGACCCACTCCTTCAAGGACCGGGTCGTCGCCCAGGCGATCGAGGCCGCCCGGGCCTTCGGCTTCACGACCCTCTCCTGCTCCTCCACCGGCAACCTGGCCGGTGCCGTCGGCGCCGCGGCCGCGCGCGCCGGCTTCCGCTCGTGCGTGTTCATCCCGCACGACCTGGAGCAGGGCAAGGTCGTCATGGCCGCCGTCTACGGCGGAGAGCTGGTCGGCATCGAGGGCAACTACGACGACGTCAACCGCTTCTGCTCCGAGCTCATCGGCGACCCGGCGGGCGAGGGCTGGGGCTTCGTCAACGTCAACCTCCGCCCGTACTACGCCGAGGGCTCCAAGACGCTGGCGTACGAGATCTGCGAGCAGCTCGGCTGGCGGCTGCCGGACCAGATCGTCATCCCGATCGCCTCCGGCTCCCAGCTCACCAAGATCGACAAGGGGCTCCAGGAGCTGATCAGGCTGGGTCTGGTCGAGGACCGGCCCTACAAGATCTTCGGCGCCCAGGCCGAGGGCTGCTCCCCGGTGTCCGTGGCGTTCAAGGCCGGCCACGAGGTGGTCAGGCCGCAGAAGCCGGACACCATCGCCAAGTCCCTGGCGATCGGCAACCCGGCGGACGGTCCGTACGTGCTCGACATCTGCCGGCGCACCGGCGGTGCCGTCGAGGACGTCACCGACGAGGAGATCGTGGACGCGATCAAGCTGCTGGCCCGCACCGAGGGCATCTTCACCGAGACCGCGGGCGGTACGACCCTCGGTGTGGCGAAGAAGCTGATCGAGGCCGGAGTGATCGACCCGGCCCTCACGACGGTGGTCGTCAACACGGGTGACGGCCTCAAGACCCTCGACGCGGTGGCCCCGACCACGGGTATGTCCGCAGTCATCCGCCCGAACCTGGACTCCTTCCGAGAGGCTGGCCTCGCATGAGCGTCAACGTCCGCATCCCCACCATCCTCCGCACCTACACGGGCGGCCGGGCCGAGGTCCCGGCCGAGGGCGCCACCCTCGCCGAGGTCATCGCCGACCTGGAGAAGAACCACACGGGCATCGCGGCCCGGGTCCTGGACGACCAGGGCAAGCTGCGCCGTTTCGTGAACGTGTACGTCAACGACGACGACGTGCGTTTCGAGCAGGGCCTGGAGACGGCGACGCCGGACGGTGCCGGGGTGTCGATCATCCCCGCGGTGGCAGGCGGCTGATCGCCACGCAGAGTCAGCAGAAGCGCCCCCTCCGCAAGCTCGGCGGAGGGGGCGTTTCTGCATGGTTGAGCGCGATAGAGTTGGGGAAGCCCCCTCCGCTGCGTGTGCCAGGCGCATATGAGAATGCGGTCGCGCACGACAAGAAACAGCCAAAGTGTTCGAGCGTGATGCGCAATAAGTGCGCTTTGCCCGGCCCGACTTGCCCGGGAACGCTCACATTTCTGCTAATTCATCCTTTCGGTCCTGCCCGGAATTCTCGTCCGATTGACCTGTTGCAGACGGCAGTTGGACAGATACATTCAGCCGCGGTCGACGCGTTCCGGCGCACATCCATGGGTCATCCGTATGCCCCTCCGGGCACCGGGGGACTCCGCTGGGTGAGGTCTGACCCGGGTCCGCGAAGTGCGGTCCTGTGCAAGGGCCAGTAATAGGGGAGTTAGGCATGGCTCAGGGCACCGTCAAGTGGTTCAACGCGGAGAAGGGGTATGGCTTCATCGCGGTCGACGGTGGTGCGGATGTTTTCGTCCACTACAGCGCGATCCAGATGGACGGATACCGCACCCTGGAGGAGGGTCAGCGAGTCGAGTTCGAGATCTCGCAGGGCCAGAAGGGGCCGCAGGCGGACATGGTCCGCGTAGCCGGCTGAGCGCCGACTGACTGCAGCAACGTGACGGAGGGTCCGTGCCAGGGGCGCGGACCCTCCGTCGTGTCCGGGGCCGCTTCCGCCGCGGCCGTGTCCGGGGCCGCCTTCCGCCGCGGCCGCACCGCTCGCCGCCGTGCGCGGGTCATGGTTCCGGGTCGGGCCGGACCGCTCGCCGCCGTGCGCGGGGTCGCGACCTGCGACGTGTGCGGGCCGAGGCTGCGCCGGGTCCGGGTCCGGACCCATCCGCCGTGTCCTGATGGACGCCCGAGTCGCGGTCGCGCCTTGCACTCGCCGGGTCCGAGTGCTAATCATTGGCGTTAGCACTCTACGAGTGAGAGTGACAACGAAGGACCGGGTCGGTGAGGCCCGCAGGCCGGGTGGGGCAAGGAACCACAAGGCGTGCAGGCCGTCCGTCGCGGGCACCAGCGCGGTCCGGAGCAATCCACCCCAGTCCGGGAGGACCACTTCACATGGCCAAGATCATCGCGTTCGACGAGGAGGCACGGCGCGGTCTCGAGCGCGGGATGAACCAGCTCGCCGACGCCGTCAAGGTCACCCTTGGCCCCAAGGGCCGGAACGTCGTCCTCGAGAAGAAGTGGGGCGCCCCCACGATCACCAACGACGGTGTCTCCATCGCCAAGGAGATCGAGCTCGAGGACCCGTACGAGAAGATCGGCGCCGAGCTGGTCAAGGAAGTCGCCAAGAAGACGGACGACGTCGCCGGTGACGGTACGACCACCGCGACCGTCCTCGCTCAGGCGCTGGTCCGCGAGGGCCTGCGCAACGTGGCCGCCGGCGCCAACCCGATGGCCCTGAAGCGCGGTATCGAGAAGGCCGTCGAGGCCGTCTCCGGTGCCCTGCTCGACCAGGCCAAGGAGGTCGAGACCAAGGAGCAGATCGCCTCCACCGCCTCCATCTCCGCCGCCGACACCCAGATCGGCGAGCTCATCGCCGAGGCGATGGACAAGGTCGGCAAGGAAGGCGTCATCACCGTCGAGGAGTCCCAGACCTTCGGTCTGGAGCTGGAGCTCACCGAGGGCATGCGCTTCGACAAGGGCTACATCTCGGCCTACTTCGCGACCGACATGGAGCGCATGGAGGCCGGCCTCGAGGACCCGTACATCCTCATCTACAACGGCAAGGTCTCCTCGGTGAAGGACCTCCTCCCGCTGCTGGAGAAGGTCATGCAGTCGGGCAAGCCGCTGCTGATCATCGCCGAGGACGTCGAGGGCGAGGCCCTGTCGACCCTGGTCGTCAACAAGATCCGCGGCACCTTCAAGTCCGTCGCTGTCAAGGCTCCGGGCTTCGGCGACCGCCGCAAGGCCATGCTCGGCGACATCGCCATCCTCACCGGTGGCACGGTCATCTCCGAGGAGGTCGGCCTCAAGCTCGAGAACGCGGGCCTGGACCTGCTGGGCCGCGCCCGCAAGGTCGTCATCACCAAGGACGAGACCACGATCGTCGACGGTGCCGGCGAGAGCGACCAGGTCCAGGGCCGGGTCAACCAGATCCGTGCCGAGATCGAGAACTCCGACTCGGACTACGACCGCGAGAAGCTGCAGGAGCGCCTCGCGAAGCTGGCCGGCGGCGTGGCCGTCATCAAGGCCGGCGCCGCGACCGAGGTCGAGCTCAAGGAGCGCAAGCACCGCATCGAGGACGCCGTCCGCAACGCGAAGGCGGCCGTCGAGGAGGGTATCGTCGCCGGTGGTGGCGTGGCCCTGCTCCAGGCCTCCCAGGTCTTCGAGAAGCTCGAGCTCGACGGTGACGAGGCCACCGGTGCCGCCGCTGTGAAGCTGGCCCTGGAGGCCCCGCTGAAGCAGATCGCCGTCAACGCCGGCCTCGAGGGCGGCGTCGTGGTGGAGAAGGTGCGCAACCTGACCCCGGGCCACGGCCTGAACGCCGCGACCGGCGAGTACGTCGACCTCATCGCCGAGGGCATCATCGACCCGGCCAAGGTGACGCGTTCCGCGCTGCAGAACGCCGCGTCGATCGCCGCGCTGTTCCTCACCACCGAGGCCGTCATCGCCGACAAGCCGGAGAAGGCCGCCGCGGCCGCTCCGGGCGGCATGCCGGGCGGTGACATGGACTTCTGATCGACCCGAAGGTCGATCCGCCGTCCTGAACCGAGGGCGGCACCCCACCCGGGGTGCCGCCCTCGGCCTTTGCGCCCCGGCGCGGCGGACGGCGCGTGCGTACGATCGCGTGCCGGGCGGGGCCCGCTACAGCGGCCCCAGGTGGAGCGTGAACCACGTCGTCTTGCCGTCGTCCGTCGAGCGGACGCCCCAGCTGCCCGCCAGCGTCTCGACGAGGATCAGGCCCCGCCCCGACTCGTCGTCGGCGGCAGCCAGCCGGGGCTGGGGCGGATGGTGGCTGTGGTCGCTCACCTCCACGGTGAGCTCGGTGCTGTTGCGCCGCATCAGCAGGCGCACCGGCCCCTCTCCGTGCTGGATCGCGTTGGTGACCACCTCGGACACCAGCAGCTGTGCGTCGTCGGAGACCTGGGCGCAGCCCCAGTCGACCAGGGACTTGGCGAGGAAGGCCCGGGCCTGCGACACCGACGACGGGGCCGCCGGGAGTTCCGTCGCCGCCGTGGCCAGCGGGGCCGCCGGCAACTGGGCCACGAGCAGGGTCACGTCGTCGTGGTGGTGCTCGGTGGCGGGCAGCACCGACGCCAGCACCCGGTCCACCACCGTCTCCAGGTCGTGCGCCGAGGCGAACGCCAGATCGAGCGCGTCGATGAGCGCGTCGAGCTGCTCCTCGATGTCTCCCGCCGGTGTCTCTATCAGACCGTCGGTGAAGAGGATCAGACTCGACCCGGGAGCGACCGCCACCGTCGTCTGCTGGTGCAGATGGTCCCCCACGCCCAGGGGCACGCTGACCGGCGCCTCCAGGGACCGTACGCCCCCGCCCGGCTCCGCGACGAGAGCCGGCAGATGCCCGGCCGAGCAGATGGTCACCTCTCCCGCGTCCGGCGCCACGATCAGGTAGCAGCAGGTCACCAGCTGGTCGGGCCCGTCGAGCTCGGCGACGATCGAGTCGAGCGCGTGCATCAACTGCCGCGGCTGCATACCCGTCTTGGCGAGGGCGTGGGCCGCGGACCGCAGTTGCCCCATGATGGCGGCCGCCTCCAGGCCGCGCCCCATGACGTCACCGATGAGGATGCCGACCCGTCCGGCACCGAGTGGTACGAGGTCGAACCAGTCGCCGCCGACGCCCGCGCCCTGGGTGGCGGGCAGATAGCGGCTCGCGGTGTCCAGGCCGCGCACGGCCGGTGGCGTGCCCATCAGACTGCGCTGCAGGGTCAGGGCGACGTGCCGCTGCTGCTCGTACAGGGCCTGGAAGCGTTCCTCGGCGGCTTTTCGTTCGCTGACGTCGCGTACGGCGGCTGAGACGAGGAGTCCGTCGGTGGTTTCGAGGGGGCTGAGGCTGATTTCGACGGGGAATTCGGTGCCGTCCTTGCGGAGGCCGTGGAGTTCGAGTCCGGCGCCCATGGGGCGGACCTGGCGGTTGTGGGTGTATCCGTTGCGGTGTGCGGCGTGGTGGTTGCGGAAGCGGTTGGGGACGAGGATTTCGACGGGGCGGCCGAGGAGTTCGTCGCGTCGGTAGCCGAAGAGGGCTTCGGTCTGGGCGTTGACGAGGCGGATGGTTCCGCTGTCGTCGACGATGACCATGGCGTCCGGCGCCGCCTCCAGCAGTCCCCGGAAGCGTTCCTCGGCGGAACCCGCGCGAGCCCCCGGGCGCGGGATCGTCCGGCAGTGACAGCCTCCGGCGGCACCGGTGTCTAGATCGGACTCCGATGCGACCGCCGTGGTGATGCCTTCCATGCTTGCCTCCCGGACGGATTCTGCCCATAGCCGTGACCGCGGCAGCGGTATTCGGACATCTCACCGCAACGCCTTACGGCATACCCGGAAAGTCCGATTCTGACCGGTGATGACGATTGCGGAGCGGGAAATGGAATCGCACGCTCAGTGGTGGGGGCCCTCCGGGAGCACGCCACAGGGCCGTCCCGACCGTGTCCGCCCCAAACCCTGTCCGCCCCGACCGCGTCCGCCTCCCGTCCGGACGGCGGCTCGCCGGGTCCAGGACTCCCGCCCGGTGGCGGCGGGGGGCGGCGGGAAGCTGAAGAGGTGCGGACGGATGTGCACGCCCATCTGTGGAGCGAGGACTACCTCCGCCTCCTCGAGTCCTACGGACGGGACGACACCGGTACGCAGAGGGGCCTGGGGGCGGGGGACAGCCCGGCGGAACTCGACGCGCGGTTCGCGATGAACGACGCCGCAGGCATCGACCACCAGATCCTTTCGGTCTCCCCGCAGACGCCGTACTTCCCGGACGAGACCGAGGCCGTCACGGCCGCCCGCCTGGCCAACGACCACTACGCGGAAGTCGTACGCGCCCGCCCGGACCGCTTCTCCGCCTTCGCCGCACTGCCGCTCCCGCACCTGGACGCCTCGCTGGAAGAACTGACCCGCGCCCTCGACCAGTTGGGGATGGCGGGCGCCGGGCTGACGACGTCGGTACTCGGCCGGAGTCTCGGCGACCCGGCCTTCCGGCCGCTCCTCGAGGAGTTGGACCACCGGGACTCGGTGCTGAGCCTTCACCCGGCCGGCCGGGACGCGGGCTCACCGCTCATCGCACGGAACCGGATGCGATGGATGGTGGGCGCGCCGACGGAGGACACGATCTGCGCGATGCACCTGATCCTCGAAGGCGTCCCGATCCGCTTCCCGGGGCTGCGGATCGTCCACGCGCACCTCGGCGGAGCCCTGCCGCTGCTGCTGCCGCGCGCCGACGACCACGTACCGCGGGAGGCGCCCGACGTCATCGAGCTGCCGACGTCCGCCGCCCGCCGGATGTCCTACGACACCGTCGCCCACGGCCACGCGCCCGCCCTGCGCGCGGCGGTCGACTCGTACGGCGCGGACCGGCTGGTGCTGGGCACGGACTTCCCCTACCAGACCGGGGACAAGCTGCGCCTGGCCGTCACCTTCGTCGAGGGGACGCTCGCCCCCGAGGAGGCGGAGCACGTCCTTGAGGCCGGAACCGGCCTGCTGCCGGCCGAGAGCCCCGCCCGGCTCGGCGGCGGGGCCGGGCGGCACGTCAGCCGGCGTAGTCCTTGAGCTTCTCGGTGTCGAGGGTGATACCGACGGGGGAGGGGGGAGCGACCGTCTCACCGTACTTGTACGACCGGCACAACCGGTACGTGTCGCCGTCCGGCTCGCTGTGGACGAGGAGGCTGTCGGTGTCCCGATCGACGAGGAGGTGGACGGGGATTCCGGCGGTGGCGTAGGCCACGCGCTGGTCGTCGTGGTCGCGACGACGGGTGCCGGAGTCGTGTGAGGTGACTTCCGCGACCATGAGGACGCCCTCCGGGTGCGTCCATTCGCCACGACCGGCGAAGTAGCCGACCGGGGCGAGGGTTCCATCGGGTCTGGCGCGGCCGGCTCGGTACGTCGGGATCACCAGGCCCTGGTCGGAGTACAGGTTCGAGGACCCGGAGGACAGGAGGCGCCGGGCGCGGCTCGGGAGGGAGCTTCGCGTCCGTAGCCGGGGCGGGCCATCGGGTGCGGAGCGGCGTGCGCGGGCAGGGAGGGGGCACTGAACTGGCTGTCAGCCATCCGGATCGCCTCTTCGATCTAGGTGGTCAAGCCCCCGCTGGTGTTGGCGCACCTGACGGGGGCTGTTCGGTTCCGGACACGCTAAAGGATCGGGACCCTCCGTAGCTAAATGATCGCGAACAGTCAACACACGGGGAGGGTGGGCGGGTTGGGGCCCTTCACCATTCCTTGTCCAGAGCGCTCGGGGCCCGAGGCTCAAGCCCCGGACCCCGTCGTGGAGTTGCTCAGCGGTCCGTCTTGACCCCGTCCACGAACACGGACCAGACGGCGGTCCGGAACACGAGCTTCGGGCCGTCGGGGTTCTTGGAGTCGCGCACGGGGACGATGCCGGGGTGGTCGTCGGCGACTTCGAGGCAGTCGCCGCCATCCCCAGCGCTGTAGGTCGACTTGCGCCAGGTGGTCACTTCGAGGCAGTCGCCGCCGCTGGAGCCGCTGTAGCTGGATTTGCGCCAGACCGTCGAACTCAGGCCGTACTCAGGGCTGCTGATCTTCATGGGTGTAATCCTCCGCCACCGATGCGACCAGGGCCAGGGACTCTGATGGCGCAAGTGCGTTGGCTGCGAGCAGATCGTAAGTCAGCTTGCAGCGGGCGACTCTGGACAGGTCGTCGTCCAGCTGCCCCGTTTCCAAGCCGGTTGTGTACGCGAGCGGCGGTGCATCCGTGAAACCCATCAACTTGAGGGTGCCACCCATGGCCATGTGGGCGCCCACCGAGAACGGGACTACCTGCACGATCACCCGGTTCCGTCGCGCCAGTGCCTCGATGTGCCGCAGCGCCTCCGCCATCGCCGCCGCGCTGCCGACACGGCGGCGTAAGACCGCCTCGTCCAGGACCGTCCACAACATCGGTGTTGTTGGATCGTCGAGGAGCCGTGCCCGTTCCAGCCTTGCCTCGACCAGTTCGTCGATGACGGCCTCCGGGGCGGTCGGCTGGTAGGCGCGGAACACCGCCCGTGCGTACGCCTCTGTCTGCAGCAGCCCCGGGACCAGCAGCGGCGCGTACTCGCGGATCGTCGTCGCGACCGCTTCCGCCTCGGCCGCCTCGGCGAAGTGGTCCGGGTACCTGGACTTGTTGGCGGCGAGGCAGTTCCGCTCGAAGAAGCCGTTCGTGCCGAGTATCTCGTCGACCCTGCGTGCGACATCCGGCTGCATCCGCCTTGTGCCTGCCTCCAGTTGGCCGATGAACGACGCGCTGACGAAGAGCGGTTCGCCGAGCTCCCGCTGGCTGAGGCCGGCGTTCTCGCGGGCGTGGCGCAGTTCGGCGCCGAGCAGGGCCCTGGGAGAGGTGGACGGGTCCAGATCCTTCGGTCCAGGCAAGGTCAACTCCGTGTTGCGCAGGTCGGGTTGTTGGGCCTTCGACACTGGTCAGGCTAGCCCTCCATGACCACGCTGTGTAGGGAACGTGCATACCGAGAGTGGAGGTGCCTGGTGGTCCCACCATCTCCGAAGGGACGGTTGCGCGCTGCCGAGAAGGTCGTGGCGCAGCTGCGGGACGAGTTCGACTCGACGGGCGTGACCCTGCCGTCGCTGCGCGTGGACCTCGTGTCGCTCACGAGCGAGTCGGGGGCGTATCCCCTGGTCGACCTGGGGTGCTGCAACCTGGACACCGCACTCCGGCTCGCCGCGGTGCTCCATGGGGCCCGCGGGGTGAACGCGGTAGGGGAGGGCGACTACGTGATCGACTCGCGGGACGGGCGCATCGGGCGCGTGATGGGGCGCGAGGGGTCGTACGTGCAACTACGGCCGCCGGGAGGCGGGCGGGAGTGGGGCTGCCCTCCCGACGCGCTGCGGCACGTGCCGCCTGCCGTACTGCTGCGGGTACGGGTCAGGGAGCGCAACCGGCAGGGGAGGCTGCCCCGGACAGGGCCGCGATAGGGTTGGTGACTCCAGTACCAGGACGCCGGGAGGTGAGACCCATTACCGCTGCTGCAGGACCGGGTGCTCGCCTCCGCGTCGCCGAAGGTGTGTGAGGGAGCCCCGTTTCGGAACTTCCGAGAGGCTCCCCTTGTCGTTCTCCTTCGATCCTTCCTCTTCGCCCTCTCCTTCTCTTCCCGCCGTCGTCGGCAGACTGCGCGCCGCGGGCTGTGTCTTCGCCGAGGACGAGGCGGAGCTGCTGCTCTCCGCCGCCCGGTCGCGTGCCGAGCTCGTCGCCATGGTGGAGCGGCGGGCCTGCGGCCATCCGCTGGAACACGTCCTCGGCTGGGCGGAGTTCTGCGGTCTGCGGATCACCGTGGAGCCGGGGGTGTTCGTGCCCCGGCGCCGTACCGAGTTCCTCGTGCGCCGGGCGGCGGCCGCCCGGCCGGACGCCGGGGTGGTCGTCGACCTGTGCTGCGGTTCGGGTGCCGTCGGGGCGGCGCTGGTGGCCTCACTGCCCGGCCCCGGGGTGGAGCTGTACGCCTCCGACATCGAGCCGGACGCGGTCCGCTGCGCCCGGCGCAATGTCCCGGAGGGCGTACGGGTGCTTGAGGGCGATCTGTTCGAGTCGCTGCCCGGCGGGCTGCGGGGGCGCGTCGACATCCTGGCCGCGAACGTCCCGTACGTACCGACCGGGGAGGTCGGGCTGCTGCCGGCCGAGGCCCGTGTGCACGAGCCGCTGGTCGCGCTCGACGGCGGCACGGACGGGCTCGACGTGCTGCGGCGCGTGACGGCGGAGGCCGGGGACTGGCTGGCGCCGGGCGGGATCCTGCTGTTCGAGACGAGCGAACGACAGGCGGCGGACGCGCTGGCGGCGGTCGCGGGCAGTGGTCTGTTGGCGCGGGTGGCCACGTGCGACGAGTTGTACGCCACCGTCGTCGTCGGGACGAGACCGGCCGGTTGACGGGCCGCCGTCCTCGGGGAGGAGGGCGGCGCTCTCGGTGACGGATGCGGGGGTCTTCGGTGGACCGGCGTGCTCGTGGTCATCGACGGCCGCGGTACGCAACCGACATGTCCGTCCGAGCACCCGAAGGCCGCAGCGCATCAATCTGAGCCGTCCAAGTCGCGGACGGCGCCTCGTGCCGCCGATCGCCGAAGCGTGAACGAGGAGGTGCCTGCTGTCGGCAGCAGGGACCTTCGCTCTGTGAGCGTGTGTTCTGCCCGTGGAACGCCCGGGAAATCCGATCGACAACGGCTAGCCTCCCCGTTTCGCTTCGAGTGGTTGAGCTGGGGTGATGGCGGAGGATTGGTGCGGTCGGCCCCTGGTCGTTGAGTGGGCATGGCTTGGGCCCGACGCTCGGGTCGGGGTCTCCAACGGGTTCCTCGGTGGTGGGCGGGCAGGGACAGCGCCGCAGG
>NZ_JASHLT010000039.1:0-72249 GCF_030056615.1 Streptomyces sp. HNM0645
CCGGTTGGGGCTGCGGCAGAGCATGGGACGAACCGGCTCGTGCTACGGCAATGCCGCCGCCGAGAGCTTCTTCGCGCTGCTGAAAGCGGAGATCGGCCCCCGCCGCTGGCCCGACCGGATTACCGCCCGCGCTGAGATCTTCACCTTCATCGAGACCTTCTACAACCGCAAGCGGCCGCGGAGGCATCCAGTCTGGGGCTACCTCACCCCGCTGGAGACCCGGCAGCGACACGAACAAGAACACGCCCTCGCAGCGTAAGCATCGAGTGTCCAGCATCACGGGGAAACTTCAGGCGGCCGGTTCCCTGCTCGTACGTGTTGGTGACGTAGATCTTCTTGTGTCCCGCGATGCTGGCCGTGCCGAGGGTGAGCTGCTGGGCCTGGCTGAGGGCGGAGTAGTCCACGTCGAGGAGGTAGCCGGTGGAGCCGCCGATGGAGGTGACGTTGCCCAGGCTGTCGTACCCGTATCCGACGATCTCCGACTCCAGGCCGCCCATGGCCGGCTCTTTGCTGTTCTGCAGGGTGCCGTCGATGTTGTAGTAGCTGGAGTACTCCAGCGTCGCCGGGGCGCCTGTCTTCACCAGCGGGTCGCCGGCCGGGAGCTGGAGCGTGGATCCCACGGGCCGGGACAGGCTGTCGTAGGCGGTGACGCTCTTGGTGTATGCCTGGCCGGTCTTGCCGCCGACGTAGCGGGTGGAGGTGACGGGGAGGCCCTTGAGCAGGGTGTCGTAGGTGTGGGCGGTGAGCTGGTTGGCGTCGGTCTTCGTGCCGGACCAGGTACCGACCGGTCGGCCGAGCTCGTCGTAGTCGGTCAGGACCGATTTGCCGCGCGAGTCGGTGGACTTGACGGCCTGGTCAAGCGCATTGAAGACGGTGGTCGCCGTGCCCCTGTCCGGGTCGTCCGCGCTGGTCTGGCGGCCGAACAGGTCGTAGCCGTAAGTCCATTTGGCGCCGTCCGGGCCGGTGATGGACGTCTGCTTACCGTCCAACGTGTGGGCGAACTTCGTGGACGTGTACGAGGCGCCCAGACCGGAGCCGTACTGGGTGTCGGCGGGGTCGGCGCCCGCGTATTCGCGGGTCTCGACGGTCTGGCCGCGGACGTCGGTGATGGTCCGGGTGGCAGTACTGCCCTGGAGCGCGGTGGTAGCGGTGGAGTCGCCGGTGTAGCCGGTGGTGGTGGACCACTTCTTGACGCCGTACACGTACAGCGTGCTCGTGGTGGCCCGTCCCGCTCCGTCGAAGACGATCGCAGTCTGGGTGGGTGCCTCGCCGTACTCGGCTCGTGTGTAGGTGCCGTTCGGGGTGGAGGTGGTGTCGAAGATGTCGGCGTAGGTCTCATACGCCAGGCCGCGTGAGTCGTAGCGGGTGTCGGTGAGCAGCCTGCCGCCCTGCGGGGTCGGCGTTTGGGTCTGCAGCGGCCGCAGCAGGGAGTCGGCGATCGCGTAGCTGGTGTTGTAGGTGGTGCCGTCCTTCTTCAGCGTGGAGGTCGACACCCAGGACTGCTCGGTGTTGCTGAGGTGGTAGGCGAACTTGCTGTTGGGGCTCTGGCTTCCGCGAACCCGGTTGGGCTGCCACACCTCGGTCAGCCGTCCGAGGGCATCGTAGGCCAACTCGGTCTTCTTCAGATTCACGTCATAGACACGCTCCGGCAACCCGCGCCGGTGATCCAGGAAGCTGACCTTCCTGAAGCCCTTGGGGTCGGTGACGATCGTCTTGGTCAGCGGCCCTGCCTCGGCCGGTGTGTAGGCCGTGGTAGTCAGTTTGCCGTCGGCGTTGGCCACGCTCAACGGACGTCCCAGCACGTCGTACGCGGTGGTGCCCGTCTTCTGCCAGGTCACCGCCCCCGTGGCACCGTATGCCTCGGCACGGCCGGTCCACGTCGGCTGGCCCTTGGTTGGCTTCATCGTCGGCGACCAAGTGGTGGCGCCGTCGTAGGCGGTGGCCGTGCCGGAGAGTACGTCGCCGCGGCGGGAGGAATCTGCGGGCAGGTCCAGCCCGCTGTCGGCCACGCCGCATGCCTTGCCCACCACCCGCGTCCGGGAGGCGAGTGTGGTCAGCCCTGCGGTGTCGTTGCGGGCGTACCAGGTGTTCGTGCAGGTTTCGTCGCCGGTCTTGGCGTCGTCGCCGCGGTCTTCGACCGTGGCCGGCATGCCGTAGTCGTCATAGCTGGTGGTGAGCGTGCGGGCGCGCCAGGACTTCGGGACCGTCAGATAGGTGTAGGTGGTGGTCGCCTTGGTGCGGACGAACCGGGCGACGTGGTCACCGGCATCGGGTACGCCGGTCTGGCGTGCGGTCTCCTTCGACCACGGCTCGTACGCCTCGGCGCTGATGGCGGTGGCGCCGTCGTAGGTGACCTGCTGACGCAAACTGCCGGCGTACTGGTTGCTGTCCTGGATGGTCGACATGCCGAGGTTCGGGGCCGACAGAGGTGCCAGGGAGACGCTCTTGGTGGTGCCGTCCTTCTTCTTGTCCCCGTGCATGCCCTGCAGGTAGAGGGAGACGGTCTTGGAACGGGTGGTGTCCTTCGCGCTGGGATTCACCGCCGCCCGCACCCATCGCGAGGACGGGTGGCTGGCGCTGCGTCGCACCGGCTGGGATGACTGGAATCGCCCGGGACTGGTCGCACTGGTCCCTCCGGCAGGGGAAACCCCGGCGGCATGGGTGGAGTTGAGCGGGTTCGACCTCGTCAACCACCCGTTCCGGTTCTCCGCAGCCGTCGGCTGCTCTTCCTTCAGGGTGACGCCGAGAAGCCGCACAAGGACAAGTGGGTCGTCGCCGTCGAGCCGGTCGGCCCGATGGGCGAGCCGGTGGTGCGGCAACTGTACCGCTCGAGTGGGACTCAGAGCGGGCAAGGCATCTTTTCGGCGGACCGGGAGTCGAGATAGGCCGGGACCTGGTACACGCGGGTGCGGTGCACGACGGGGCGGGCCTGCTTCCCGGCAACGCGTTCGTTGTGCGGCGCGGCGCGGAGGACGGAGCCGTCCGCTGGGTGTTCACCTGCGACCACCCGGCGACCGCCTTGGACAGTGACGAGGACACCGTGTACGTCGCCTTGAACTCCGGGGAGCTGGTGGCCCTGAGCGCATCCGACGGGACCGTGCGGTGGCGCGGGTCGCTGGAAGTCCACGGCCGGCCCGTGGTGGCGCTGTCGCTCGTGCGGACCGGGTCGGCAGAGCTCCTGATCGGCACGGTGGACGGGCGGATCCTCGACTGCTCGATCGCTGCGGACTGACCTGCGACGTGCCGGGCCCCGGCCGACGTACGGCCGAGGCCCGGGCGGAACGAGAACGGCTCAGTCCTCCACCGGCTCCAGCCGCAGCGAGATGCTGTTGATGCAGTACCGCTGATCGGTCGGAGTGGGATAGCCCTCTCCCTCGAAGACGTGCCCGAGGTGCGAGCCGCAGCGCGCACACCGGACCTCCGTACGGACCATGCCGTACGTCCGGTCCTCCAGCAGCTCCACCGCGCCCGAGTCCTTCGGGTCGTAGAAGGACGGCCAGCCGCAGTGCGACTCGAACTTCTCACCGGAGGTGAAGAGCTCGGCACCGCACGCCCGGCAGGAGTACACGCCCTTGGTCTTGGTGTCCGTGTACTCACCGGTGAAGGCGGGCTCGGTCCCGGCCTGCCGGAGCACGGCGTACTCCGCGGGGCTCAGTTCCGCGCGCCACTGCTCGTCCGGCTTGTCGACGTCGTAGGCCATGATCGGTCTCCCTCACCACTACGGCCCCGAAGGGCCTCAGTCCGACAGACGGGCCAGGATCTTCGGACCGAGGTCCGTCACATCGCCGGCCCCCATGGTGAGAACCAGATCCCCGGGTGCGGCCATTCCCGCGAGCACGTCCGGGACGCTCTCCTTGTCGTGGACGGCCGTCACCCGCGCGGCCGCCGCCTCCGCGGCATCGGTGATCATCGCGCTGGTGACGCCGGGGATCGGGTCCTCGCGGGCCGGGTAGATGTCGAGCACCACGGAGGCGTCGGCGAGCGCGAGGGCCCGGCCCATCTCGGCGCCGAGCTCCTGGGTGCGGGAGAACAGGTGCGGCTGGAAGACGACGAGCAGCCGCCGGTCGCCCGCCGCAGCCCGCATGGCCTCCAGGTCCGCGGTCATCTCGGTGGGGTGGTGCGCGTAGGAGTCGATGACCTGGACGCCCTTCGCCTCGCCCTTGAGCTGGAGGCGGCGGCCGACACCCGTGTAGGCCGTGAGGGCGTGGGCCAGCCCGGCCGGGTCCAGGCCCAGCCGGGCGCCGGCGGCGAGGGCGGCGGCGGCGTTGTGGGCGTAGTGGCGTCCGGGGACGGAGACGGTGAAGGTGATCTCCCCGGCGTCCGGGAGGGCGACCGTGACCTCGCTGGTCATGCCGTGGGGTGTGATCGAGCGGATCCGGACTTCGGCACCCTCGTCCTCACCGACGGTGACGACGGTGAGGTCCGGGCGGCCGGATACCCGGGCGGCCAGCTCGCGGGCTCCGGCGTGCTCGCCGACGACCAGTGCCCCGCCGGCGGGGATCTTGGCGACGAAGGCCTCGAAGGACTCGTAGATCTCGTCCATGGAGGCGTAGTTGGCGTGGTGGTCGAGCTCGACGTTGAGGACGATCGCGACGTCCGGGTCGTACTTCTGGAAGCTGCGGTCGCTCTCGTCGGCCTCGGCGACGAACAGGTCTCCGTCGCCGTGCCGGGCGTTCGTGCCGGGGCCGGCGAGATCGCCGCCGATGGCGTACGACGGGTCGAGTCCCAGCTCCGTCAGGGCCACGGCCAGCATCGACGTGGTGGTGGTCTTGCCGTGGGTACCGGCCACCGCGATGGTCCGGGAGGTGCGCATCAGCGCGGCGAGGGCGTCGGACCGGTGGACGACCGGAACGCCGAGTTCGGCGGCACGGGCCAGCTCGGGGTTGTCGGCGCGGATCGCGCTGGAGACGACGACGCAGGACGCGTCGTCGGCGAGGTGCTCGGCGGCGTGCCCGATGTGCACGGTCGCGCCCAGTGCCCGCAGCGCCTCGGCCGTCGTGGACTCCCTGGCGTCACTGCCCGCGACCTTGGCGCCCCGCTGGGCGAGGATCCTGGCGATCCCGGACATTCCGGCGCCGCCGATGCCGATGAAGTGCGGCCGTTCCATGGCGTTGGGGATGCCGGATGCCATGCGCGTGTCTCCCAGGGTGCGACGTCGTACGAGGGGCCCAGCCTATTCGCTGTGCGCGAAGAGCTTCAGCACCGGTACGCCGACCTTGTGCCGGGCACGGGAGGCCCAGTCGCGGTGGAAGAACTCCTCGACGTAGTGGGGCGCGGTCAGGACGATCACCTCGTCGGCGCCGGCCTCCTCGACGACGGTCTTCATCTTGTCGAGCGGGTGCTCCTCGACGACCTGGCCGACCGCCTCGGCCCCCGCGGCCCGCAGGGCGTTCAGGGAGTGCACGAGGGCGAGCTCCGCAGGCTGCCGGGCCTTCTCGCCCTCGGGCTCCTCGCCCTCGCGGACGGCTTCCTTGAGCTCGCCCATGGCCACGTCGTCGATGGCGCGCAGCAGCAGGTCGGCCTGGTCGCCGCGCGGCTGCATGAGCACGATGAACGACACGGGCTCGTCTCCGTGCAGCGTCGTGACGAACTCCACGTCGGTCGCCGTGAGGGGCTTCTCGATCATCAATACGCTTGTGAACACGTCAGGAGCCCTTCTGCCGGAACCGTCCTTCCCCGTGTCCGTACGGGGTCTGCGAGTAGTGTGCCCGGCCGGAGCAAACCAGTACATAACCTGTCGGGAACGTCAGGTTCGACGGTATCGGGCAAAGAGGAACCCGGCCTCCTCCAGCAGGGACGCCAGCGCGAAACGCTCCGGCACCGCCCGGTCGGTTCCGTACGCGATCCGCTGGGCGGTGCCGGAGGTGAGCGTCGGCGACACCGTCAGGCACAGCTCGTCGAGTACCCCGGATCCGACGAACTGACCCAGGAGCCTCGGCCCCCCTTCCGTGAGCAGCCGCCGCAGGCCGCGTCCGGCCAGCGCCTCGACGGCCCGGGCCGGGTCGACGCCCGTCCCGTCGCCCGCGACGAGGACCTCCGCCCCGGCCTCCGCCGCGGCGGCGACCCGCTCCGGCGGCGCGGAGGCCCCGGTGAGGACCAGCGTCGGCACCAGGGGGGAGGTGAAGAGCGGCAGGGAGAAGTCGAGGTCGAGGCTCGCGCTCACCACGGCGATCGCGGGGGCCGGGGCCTGTCCGGCGGCCGCACGGCGGCCCGCGAAGGCGTCCCGGGCACGGGCGGGGCGGTAGCCCTCCTGCCGTACCGTCTCCGCACCGACGACCACGGCGTCGGCCAGCCCCCGCAGGGTGCCGAAGATCCGCATGTCCGAGTCGGACGACAGCGGCTGCGACTTCCCGTCGTGCTGGGCGGCCCCGTCGAGGGACGAGACCATGTTCGCCCGCAGCCAGGGGCCCTCCGCGGCCGGATAGGCGTAGGCGTCGGCCAGCTCGTCCAGCCCCCACTCGCGGTCGGTCGCGGCGCGGGCACCGGCGGGGTCGTTCGGGTCGGGCAGGGGGAACAGACGTCGCATACCGAGCAGTCTGGCACGGGCCGCGCGTCCCCAGGACGCGGCCACCGGAGCACGCATGCCGGCCGCGGCGACCTCGCGTCGGGGCTTCACGGTCGCATGCGCCCCGCCCGCGTACGTCCCGGTCGCGTACGGCGGGCCGCGGGCAGGCGTGCTCCGCCCGCCGACGGGTCACGTGCGGGCAGGGGGGCGACGGGGAGCCCCCGGGAGCGCCCCTCCCCCGCGGCCGAGAGGGCACGCGGATCGGACGGCCGTTCCCTGCCCTTCCAAGGGCTCTTCCGGTGGCCCCACCAGATCCGCCCGAGATCCGTCCGAGGCCCGTCCGACGGCCGCTCCCGGGCGCACTCCGTTCCGGGGCGCGTGGGACGCGGGGGCGTACGACTGCCCGAGGACGCCCTGACATGCGAGGACGCCTGCCGTCCCGGGGCGCCGGACGCGCGCGGCGGCCGTCCTTCCGGACTCAGTACAGTGGGGGGTTGTGTCGACCACCCCCATGACCGAAGCCGTCCCGCTCTCGCTGTGCGCCCGCGAGCCCCGTGTCCCCGCCGACCGCCTGGTCGCGGAGATGGTGCCGCCGCCGCGCTTCGACTCGGTGCGCTTCGAGACGTACGTCCCCGATCGGAACCAGCCCAGCCAGGCCGAGGCGGTCACGGTGCTGAGCTCGTTCGCGGCGGGTCTGGGCGGTGCGCACGCCACCGGCAGCGGCAGGCGCCGCTGGTTCGCGAGGAAGCCCGCGGCGCCGGCGGCACCCAGGGGGGTCTATCTGGACGGCGGCTACGGCGTCGGCAAGACCCACCTCCTCGCCTCCCTCTGGCACGCCACACCCGCCGAGCCGTCCCTCAAGGCGTTCGGCACCTTCGTGGAGCTGACGAACCTGGTCGGCGCGCTGGGCTTCCAGCAGACCGTGAAGACCCTGAGCGGCCACCGGCTCCTGTGCATCGACGAGTTCGAACTGGACGACCCGGGCGACACCGTTCTCGTGTCGACCCTGCTCGGCAAGCTCGTCGAGGCGGGCGTCGCCCTCGCGGCGACCTCCAACACCCTGCCCGGCAAGCTCGGGGAGGGCCGCTTCGCCGCCGCCGACTTCCTCCGCGAGATCCAGGGGCTGTCCGCGCACTTCCGGCCGCTGCGGATCGACGGCGAGGACTACCGCCACCGCGGCCTGCCCGAGGCGCCCGCACCCTTCTCTGACGAGCAGGTCACCCGGGCCGCGCACGTCACCGGGGACGCTTCGCTCGACGACTTCCCGCAGCTGCTGGAGCATCTCGCACGGGTGCACCCCAGCCGCTACGGCGCGCTGACGGACGGCGTGCGCGCGGTCTGCCTCACCGACGTGCGGCCGGTGCCGGACCAGTCGACGGCTCTGCGGCTCGTCGTGCTCGCGGACCGGCTCTACGACCGGGAGGTGCCGGTGCTGGCCTCCGGACTCCCCTTCGACCGGCTGTTCAGCGACGAGATGCTGAAGGGCGGGTACCGGAAGAAGTACTTCCGGGCGATCTCCCGGCTGACGGCACTCGCGCGGGACGCCAAGGGCCTCGTCGAACAGTAGGTTCCAGTAGGTTGGGCCCGGTTGGAACCGATTCATTGAATGCTTTGAGAAGGGATCCATCATGGCCACCACGCGCCAGGCCCACACCGTCTGGGACGGCGACCTGCTCTCCGGCTCCGGCGTCGTCACGTTCGACTCCTCCGGTATCGGCGACTTCCCCGTCTCCTGGCCGTCGCGCGCCGAGCAGGCGAACGGCAAGACCAGTCCTGAGGAGCTGATCGCCGGCGCCCACTCCAGCTGCTTCTCCATGGCCCTCTCGCACGGTCTCGCGGGTGCCGGCACGCCGCCCACCCGCCTGGAGACCAAGGCCGACGTCACGTTCCAGCCGGGCGAGGGCATCACGGGCATCCACCTGACCGTCGAGGGCCAGGTTCCCGGCCTCGACCAGGAGGGCTTCCAGGCGGCCGCTGAGGAAGCCAAGAAGAACTGCCCGGTGAGCCAGGCCCTTTCGGGGACGACGATCACGCTGACGGCGAAGCTCGCGTAGCACGGCGCAGTTCGCGCAGCGACGCCTCGCCACTCGCCCGGGGCCCTCGGCACTCGCCCGGGGCCCTCGCCACTCGGGAGACACCGCGCGGCCGTCACCCACGCGGCACCGCGCGTCCCACGGGGCACGGTGACCCGCATGCTTCACGCGTGGCCACACGCCTGGTACACACATGCGGGTCACATCTCTGTCCGCCAACAGGGAGTTGCCTCATGACCGCAGAACACACGCAGGAATCACAGGGGGTTGCCGGGAGCGGGGCCCTCGAACCCCCGGGTGCCCCCGCCGCCTCCTCCGCGACGCGGCGCCGGGTCCTCGCCGGTACGGGTGCCGCTGTCGCCGGAATCGCCTTCACCGGAGCCTTCTCGGAACTCTTCGCGGGTACGGCCGCCGCCCGCGGCCACTCCGGCTACGGCCCGCTCGTCCCGGACCCGCACGGCCTCCTCGACCTGCCGAAAGGTTTCCGCTATCGGGTGCTCTCCCGCGAGGGCGAGCCGCTGCGCTCCGGCGAGGGCCCGGTGCCCGGCAACCACGACGGCATGGCCGCCCTGCCCGGACGCCGGGGCCGGGTCCATCTCCTGCGCAACCACGAGAACCGGCACAACGCCCGCATCGGCGTTCCCGTCGTCGACGGACTCACCTACGACCCGGCGGCCAAGGGCGGCTGTACGGCGCTCACCCTCGACGGCCGCAACAACGTCCTCGACGAGCGCGTCGCCATCGCGGGCACCGCCGTCAACTGCGCGGGCGGGCCCACGCCCTGGGGAACCTGGCTCACCTGCGAGGAGACCGAGGACAAGGCCGGCACCAACGGCTGCACCAAGGACCACGGTTTCGTGTTCGAGGTGGACGGCGCCGATCCGCGCCGGACCGGCGCCGTACCGCTGACCGCGATGGGCCGCTTCCAGCACGAGGCGGTCGCGGTCGATCCGCGCAGCGGGATCGTCTACGAGACGGAGGACGCCTTCGAGAGGCCGTTCGGGCTGTTCTACCGCTTCCTGCCGGAGAAACCACTCGGCGGCAGGGGCTCGCTGCGGGCCGGGGGACGGCTGGAGGCGATGCGGGTCCCGGGACTGCCCGACCTGTCCGCGATCCAGGAGACGGGCGCCGGGTTCGACGGCGTCGAGTGGGTCCGCGTGCCCGATCCGCAGGCGCGTCGGACGCCCGTCCGGCTGCAGGACTTCGGCCCGAAGGGAATCACCCACGCCCAGAAGCTGGAGGGCTGCTACTGGGGCGGCTCGTCCGTCTACTTCGTCTCCAGTTTCGCCCGCAGCGCCGAGGGCTCGGCGGCCGACCACTTCGGGCAGGTGTGGCGGTACGAACCGCGGCGGCGCCGGCTGACCCTGGTCGTCGTCTTCGGGCCCGCGACCGACGTGCAACTGCCCGGCGAATCCCCGGACAACATCTGCCTCGCCCCGGGCGGCGGGCTGATGGTGGCGGAGGACGGGAACGGCGCCCAGCACGTGTACGGGGTCACCAAGCGCGGCGAGGTGTACGCGATGGCGCGCAACCGCCAGGACATCGGCACCCCGGAGGAGCCCGAGTGGGGCGAGTTCGCGGGCGTCACGTTCTCGCCGGACGGCGGCACGATGTACGTGAACTGCTACAAGCCGGGTACGACGTTCGCGGTGACCGGTCCCTGGCGCTGATCGCCGCGGCCCGGCACTGAGACCGGCGGGCCCGGCCCCGGGCCGGGGCCGGGCCCGGGGTGCCACCGCCGACGGGCGCACGGATCGCTTCCGGGCGCCCGTCGTCGCACACCGGTCGCCGCCGCCCGCGCCCCGGGCCCGCCGTGACGCCGACGCCCGGGTGCCGCCTCGCGGGCGGACCGGGCGTCGCTCGCGCCGGCGACCGTTCCGGTGGAGGATCGGAGGGCCGGACGGGCCCGGGGAAGACCTCGGGGAGCACCGGTGGCCGGCGAGCACCCCGCCCCGGGCGGGACCGGCGGCCGGAGGAGACCGGCGGCCTGACGGGACCGTGACCGGAGAAGACCGATGGCCGGACAGGACCGTGGCCGGAGACGGCCCGGAGAGAGCCCGAGGTGACCAGGATGACCACGAAGAGCGGCCGCAGCGGGCGGCTCCCCGACCCGCTTCCCGATCCCGACCCGGCCCCGGCCCCGGCCCCGGCCCCGGACGAGGTCGCGGACCGGTACCCGGGCCGGCTCCGTGACGTGCTGCGCGTCCCGGCGGGCGGTCGCCTCGACCTCTCCTCGTACGACCCGGGCGGGGTCCCGGCCGGTCCGCGGGACAAGGCCGCGGGCCTGGAAGCGGCCGCGGCTGCGGGCAGGCGCCTGGCGGAGCTGCAGGAGCGGCTGTACGCGGCGGCGTCCGCGGGCGACCGGCGCCGGCTGCTGCTGATCCTCCAGGGCATGGACACCAGCGGCAAGGGCGGCACCGTCAAGCACGTCATCGGTCATTTCAATCCCGCCGGCTGCCGGATCAAGGCGTTCAAGGCCCCCACGACGGAGGAGCGGGACCACCACTTCCTCTGGCGGATCGCCCGGGAGTTGCCGCGCTCCGGCGACATCGGGATCTTCGACCGCTCGCACTACGAGGACGTCCTGATCGCCAGGGTTCGCGGCCTGGTGCCGCGCGAGCGGATCCGCCGCCGCTACGACGAGATCAACGCCTTCGAGCGGGCCCTCGCGGAGGACGGCTTCACCATCGTGAAGGTCTTCCTCCACATCTCCCCCGAGGAGCAGCGGCGCCGGCTGCTGGCACGCCTCGACAACCCGGACAAGCACTGGAAGTTCAACCAGGGGGACATCGAGGAGCGGGCCCTGTGGCCGGCCTACCAGAAGGCGTACGAACGGGCCCTGGAGCGCTGCTCGCTCCCCGAGGCGCCCTGGTACGTCGTGCCCGCCGACCGCAAGTGGTACCGCAACTGGGCGGTGAGCAGGCTGCTGCTGGAGCACCTGGAGGAGCTCGACCCGCAGTACCCGAAGGGGGACTTCGACATCGAGGCGAGCAGGAGGCTGCTGCTGGGGAACGGCTGAGCACCGGAGCCCGGCCCGCGGTGGTGACCGCGACGGCAGCAGCGTCAGCGGCCCCGGGCATCGGCGGATGCCCGGGGCCGCTGACGCTGCCCCTTCCTCGTTCCCTCGTTCGCCGTCGTGGCCGGGTGCCGTCTCTCCACCTGGGCAGGCCCTCGGCGGGGCGGGCCACCGACCGCCCCGGCGGGTGGCGGCGTCAGCCGATCTGTGCGCCGACCGCCTCGAGCGCGGTCGTCACCGGCTGGAAGAAGGTCTCGCCGCCCGAGGTGCAGTCGCCGCTGCCGCCGGACGTCAGGCCGATCGCACTGCCGTCCCGGGTGAACAGCGCGCCGCCGCTGTCGCCCGGCTCGGCGCAGACGTTGGTCTGTATCAGTCCGCTGACGGTGCCCTCGGGGTAGTTCACGGTGGCGTTCAGGCCGGTCACCTGGCCGCCGTTGAGGCCGGTGGTGCTTCCCATGCGGAAGACCTCCTGGCCGACGGCGGCGTCGGCGGCCTGCCCGATCTCCAGGAGCTGCCCGTTGCCCAGGTCGACGGCGCTCGGCGCCTCCGTGTTCGGGTCGTCGTACGTCACGAGCGCGAAGTCGCCCTCACCGGGGAAGACGGACTCCTGGGCGGTGCCGACGGGCTGTCCGCCCTGTTGCTCGGACCACTGTTCGGAGGCGGCGGTGCAGTGGCCGGCCGTGAGGAATCCGGGCTGTCCGTCCTGGGTCGTGACGTTGAAGCCGAGTGAGCAGCGCGAACCGCCGCCGAAGATGGCGTCCCCGCCTTCCAGGAGGGGCTTGAACTCGCCCTTGGACTTCTGGAGCCGGGCCACCCCGTCGCCGAGCGACTCGACGGCCGACTCGACGGTGTTCCACCGGTCGCCGGTGACGGTGCGGTCGGCGGTCACCAGGATCTGGTTGTTCCTCGGGTCGATGGCCCAGGCCGTGCCCGGGACAGCCGCATCGCTGGAGAGCGAGCGGGTCGCGGACTTCAGCGTGGAGAAGCTGTTCTGCACGCTGCGGGCCACGGCACCGGCCCGCTTGATCTCGATGTTCACATCGTTGTCGTTGCCGACGACGTTCACGATGAGCTGCTGCTTCGACGCGTCGTAGTAGGCGCCGCCGTAGGATTCGCCGAGCTGCTTGCCCAGCTGCTGGAGAAGATCCGCTGCCGAGGCGGCGCTCATCTTTCTGGGAGCGATCTTGTCGTCCTCGGATCCGGACTGCGAAGCGTTGGCATTCGGCAGCAGTACGGCGGCTGCGGCTATGCCCACCGCTCCGGCTCCGGCGAGTATCGCCTTCCGCTTGGGTATACGCCTGTGACTCAACTCTTCGCCTCCTGCGGGGGTACGGACTCCGGTCGCCGAAGGGGACCGGGAGGGGGGGACGCGTCCTGCCCTTCATACGGACGCGGCACCCGTGTTCGTTCATCGCCCCCGCAAAGAAACTTGCTTGACGGTTCGTCAGACAGGGAGTGGACCGTGTCACCGGGGCGGGCCGGATCCCCGGGAGGAGGGGAGCGAGCAGCGCGTTCCCTCCGGTCCGGCGGAGCCACCGGGCCGGGGACCCCGGGGCCCCCGGCCGCTCGCCGCCGGCTGGCAGACTGTGCGGGTGAACAGCACCGACAGCCCCGGCAGCCCCTTCCGCCAGGAGCCGACGCCGCGCGACAAGGCCCCCCAGTTCGTCCTGCCGCTCGTCGTCCGGATCGAGAAGACCGCGCCGCCGTCCCGTACCGACGCGCTGGAGACCGCCGCCCGCGCGGTCGTGGTGATGCTCGCCGACGGGCGGTCCTCCGGGGACGGCGAGTGGGCCGGGCGCGTACGGGACTGGCAGGACGGCCGGATCCGGAAGGTGGTGCGCAGGGCGCGCGGGGCCGAGTGGCGCAAGGCGTCGGAACTGCCGGGCATCACCGTGACCGGGGCCGGCGCCGAGGTCCGGGTCTTCCCGCCGGTGCCACTGGACGGCTGGCCCAGGGAACTGTCGAAGCTCCAGGTGTCGGGCACGGAGCTCGAGGACCCCGAGGAACCGGCCGGTGACGTCGGCCCCGACCGTGCCCTGATCTGGCTCAACCCGGAACTGCGCATGTCGACGGGCAAGGAGATGGCCCAGGTCGGCCACGGGGCGCAACTGCTGTGGTGGGACATGGACGAGGCCGAACGTACGGCGTGGCGCGACGCCGGGTTCCCCCTGGCCGTCCGGACCGCCGCCGCCGGCCGCTGGGCCGAGCTCGCCGCGAGCGGCCTGCCGACGGTCCGGGACGCCGGTTTCACGGAGATCGCCCCCGGCTCCGTGACGGTCGTCGCCGACCATCCCGTACGGAAACGAATCTTCCCCGAGCGCGCCTGAACGGATCAGGCCTCCCGAACGTACCTTCCGGTACTGCCAAGCAGTCTGAGTCGCCGGTTCCGTGACCGGCGGTTCCGCGGTACGCACATTCGGATCGGGAGGCACACTTGCTGCGTCGCGTCAACGGGACAGCTCTCATCATTGCGGCACTGGTCGCCACAGTGGGCGCGCTCGCTTTCCCCGTATGGTCCTACGCCGACCGGTCCGGGACTGGCCAGGCCAATCTCAACGCCTCGTCCGTGGCCACCCAGTGGGGGCCGCTGACGGCGACCGACCGCGACTTCCTGGTCAAGGTGCGGCTCGCCGGCCTGTGGGAGCTGCCCGCCGGGCAGCAGGCGCTCGAGCGCGCCCCGACCCAGGCGATCAAGGACGCGGGCGACCACCTCATCGTCGGGCACAGCGACCTCGACCAGCGTGCCCGCGACGTGGCGGCGAAGCTCGGCGTGGAGCTGCCGAACGTGCCCAACGAGCAGCAGCAGGGCTGGCTGAGAGAGCTGTCGGCGGCGAGCGGCCGCGAGTACGAGTACAAGTTCGCGAACCTGCTGCGCAACGCGCACGGCAAGGTCTTCTCCCTCATCGCCCAGGTCCGCCACACCACCCGCAACACCCTGATACGCCAGCTGGCGTCCGACGCGAACCAGACGGTGCTCGACCACATCACGATGCTGGAGAACACCGGCATGGTCGACTTCGACTCGATCGCCAACGAGGCCGCCGGCGGTGCCACGGCCAGCCCCACGGGCCCGCCGCCGCCGGACGGGAACCTGCCGCCGGCGCCGACCCCGGCCGTGCCGCCGGGTCAGATCGAGACCACCTCGCGTCCCTCGACCCAGCCGGGACCGCCGACGGCGGTCAACACCAACCGCCCGGCTCCGGGGGCGAGCAACTGACGACGGGCTCCCGGCTCCCGGCTCCCGGGCGTGGGAATCCCCGGCCAGGGGGCCGGAACCTCAAATGAAGCTCTGAACGTCCCCTCCTCTGGATTGGGCAAGGTCCCACGGGGCCATGACCCCTGCAGACGCGGAGGAGGGGGACCCATGAAGCAGCCCGACAGGCTCGGAACCGGTATCGGCTGGCGCCCGGAGATCGCCGCTGCCGTGGAGCGGCTCCCCGGTCTCGACTGGGTCGAGGTCGTCGCGGAGAACGTCTGCCCCGGCCATCTCCCCGACTCGCTCGGGCGGCTGAGGGAGCGGGGCGTCACCGTCGTCCCGCACGGCGTCTCGCTGGGACTCGGCGGGGCGGAACGGCCGGACGCGCGCCGGCTGGCCGATCTGGCCGCACGCGCCGAGGCGTTGGGGGCGCCGCTCGTCACCGAGCACATCGCCTTCGTCCGCGCGGGCGGTGCGCTCACCGCCTCACCCCGGCTGGAGGCGGGGCACCTGCTCCCCGTCCCGCGCACCCGCGACGCGCTGGACGTCCTCTGCGAGAACGTCCGGATCGCCCAGGACAGCCTGCCCGTGCCGCTCGCCCTGGAGAACATCGCCGCCCTGATCTCGTGGCCCGGCGAGGAGATGACGGAGGGTCGGTTCCTCGCGGAGCTCGTCGAGCGCACCGGGGTACGGCTGCTGATCGACGTCGCCAATCTGCACACCAACCACGTCAACCGGGGCGAGGACCCGGTCCGCGCCCTGGACGAGCTGCCCGTCGAGGCGATCGCGTACGTCCATGTCGCGGGCGGTCTGGAGCGGGACGGCGTCTGGCACGACACCCACGCCCACCCCGTGCCGCGCCCGGTCCTCGACATCCTCGCCGAGCTGCGCTCGCGCATCGACCCGGCCGGTGTGCTGCTGGAGCGGGACGACGACTTCCCACCCGAGGAGGAGCTGGCGGCGGAACTGGAGACGATCCGCGCGACCCTCGCCGCGTCCCCGCCCCGGGCGCCTCGCACCCAGGTGCAGGGCACTCCGGCCACGCGTACCGGTGATGCGGACGCGGCGCGCGAGCCGGCGTCCCGTACCGCGGCGACGACGGCTCCGGGGCCGACCCCGGTTCCAGGCACGGGACCGGGCACCGGTACGGACGCGGGTACGGATCCGCCCACCGGGACGAGCCGGGACGCGGGTGCGAGGCCGAGCCCGGGTACGGACGCGGGTGCGGATCCGTTCACGGGTGCGGACCCGGCCGCGCGGGAACGGCTCGGGCTCGCGCAGGCCGCTCTGCTGTCCGCGTTGGTCGCCGGGACGCCCGCGCCGGAGGGGTTCGACGCCCGGCGGCTGAGGGTGCAGATCCGGGCGCTCGCGGCCAAGCGGGCCGACGTCGTCGCCAAGGTGGCGCCCGAACTGCCGGAGATCCTCGGCGCCGGCTACCGGCCCGCGTACCTCGACTACGCCAAGTCCCGCCCGATGCGCGACGGTTACCGCCGGGACGCGCTGGACTTCGTCGAGCATCTGCTGGTCGCGGCCCGGCCGGAGGATCCGGTCGCACGCCGGCGGCTCACCCACTGGTGGCAGGACCGGGCGGCGCCGCGCCCGCCGCGCCGCGCCGTCCGCTTCGTCCGCGCGGCCCGTGCCGCTCTCGTCAGGAGGTGAACCCGCATGTCGCTGAACGTACTCGCCGTCGTCGTGTATCTCGCCGTGGGTGTCTCCTCGGCCCTGGTCGTGAAGGGCCTGGCGCAGGCCCGCAGGGGCCCCGGCGGCCCGGTGCACGACCTCATGGAGGCAGCGTTCCTCAACGGCGGGCCCGCCAGGGCCGTCGACACCGCACTGACCGCCATGGTCACGGACGGGCGGCTGGTGGTCGGAGGGCCGGGCGTCGTCGCCGTCCGTCGGCCCGTCGCCCGCGACCACGTCGAACGCGCCGTCCTGGACGAGCTGGCACGGGCCCCGAGCGGAGCGCTGCACGACCTGCGGCTCGCGGTGATGCGCAACCCCGCCGTGCAGGAGATCGGCGACGGGCTCGCGGCGCGCGGACTGATGATCGCGCCCGGCGACGTCCGGCGCTGGAGGACCTGGTCCACCTGGCAGCTCGTACTGTCCCTGGTACTGCTGCCGGTCTCGCTCGTCGCGACGTTCGTGCAGTACGAGTTCCACGAGGGCTTCGCCGACATGCCGTTCCCGTTCGTCGTCAAGGTCTTTCCCGCGTGCTTCGCGGGGGTGGTCGTCGCGGCGGTCTGCACCTCCCGGGCCCGCCGCCGCGTCAGCGCCGCGGGGCACCGCGCGGCCGCGGAATTCCGGGCGGCGCACGCCCACCGCACCGACGCCGGCCATCTGGTGGTGTTCGGCGGACTGCGCGCCGTGCCCGACCCCGTGCTCCAGGCGCAGTTGATCGCGGCGGCCAGGCTGGTGCGCACCGGCGGCGGGCGGCCCTCCCCGGCAGGTACCCGGGCCGGTGCCCGCGCCGGAGGCAGCGGCCACAGCGGTACGTCCGACACCGCGGCCTACCTCCCCGTCGCCGTGTGGTGCGCGGCCTCCGGCGGCTGCTCGGGCGGGTCCGGCGGCGGAGGCTGCGGCGGGGCGGGCGGCGGTTCCTGCGGCTCGGGCGGCGGTTGCGGCGGATCGTCCGGCGGCGGCTCGAGTTGCGGGGGCGGTTCGGGCGGTGGATCCGGCTGCGGGGGCGGGTCCAGCTGCGGCGGGGGCGGTTCGACCTGACGGCCAGTCCCTGCGGGACGACAGCGGCGTCACGCCGGCGGGCCTTCCGGGCCAAGGGCACCCGGTACGGGGGCGCGCGTCGGCCCGGGGCCGGGATTCGGTACGAGCGGGTACGCACCCCACCCGCCCCGGGCCGCGGCGGTCCGCGTCGCGGAACTCCCGTGGTGCCCGGGGCCGATGCCGCGCACCGGACCCGGCCCGGCACCCGAGGCGTGACGCCTGGCCGCGGACACCCGACGCCCGGCACCCCGGAGCGGACGCGTCACGTCTGACGTGTGAGACATCACGCGTGCCGCAAAAGGGTCATCGACCGCGACACCCGAACAAGATCCTTTACAAAGTCCGTTGTTCTGGTGACCTTCGAGCCACGACCGGTGGCACGAAGGGAACGAGATGAGAGCAGCAGCCCTGTACGGAGCCGCCGGCTCCCTGATCCTCTCCGCCCTCACGGCGGCCCCGGCCGCCGGTGCACCACCGCACGCCGCCCGGGAGGACCGCGGCACCCTCGTCGCCGCCGCCCGTGCCGTGGCCGCCGGCGTCACGTTCGGGGCGTGCCCCGCGGAGGAGGACCTGCCGCCCATCGTCGAGTGCGCCGTCGTCCGGGTCCCGCTCGACTACGCCGAACCGTGGGGCCGGCAGATCGGTCTCGCCGTCAGCCGGGTGAAGGCGACGGGTGGGCCGTCGGTACGTCAGGGTGCGCTCCTGTACAACCCCGGCGGCCCCGGCGGTTCCGGCATGTACTTCCCCGCGCTCGCCAAGGAGCCCGCGTGGAAGCGCATCGCGGAGGCGTACGACATGGTGGGCTACGCGCCGCGCGGCGTGGGCCGTTCCGCGCCGATCTCCTGCGAGCACCCGGTGGAGTTCACCAAGGGCCCCACCGCCGCTCCCGTCCATCCCTCCGCCGCCGAGAAGCGGAAGGGCATCGCGCGTGCGCGCGCGTACGCACGCGGCTGCGCGCACAACGCCGGTCCGGCGCTCCGGCACTACCACTCGCTGAACAACGTCCGTGATCTGGAGGTGCTGAGGGCGGCCCTCGGCGAGCGGCGGCTCACCTTCCTGGGCGCCTCCTACGGCACCTACCTGGGTGCCCTGTACGCGGTGATGTTCCCCGAGCGGGTGCGGCGCATGGTGCTCGACTCGCCCGTCGACCCGGACCCGGCGAAGGTCTGGTACCGCAGCAACCTGGAGCAGTCACTCGCGTTCGAGGGCCGCTGGGCGGACTTCCGCGCCTGGGTCGCCCGGCACCACGCCACGTACGGCCTCGGCGCAACTCCGCAGCAGGTGCAGGACAGTTACGACCGAGCCCGCGCCCAGCTGGCGAGGAGACCGGCGGACGGCACCGTCGGGCCGGGCCAGTTGCACTCGGCGTTCACCCGGACCGTCTACAACGACCTGTACTGGCCGCGCCGCGCCCTCGCGCTGTCGGCGTATCTGAAGGGCGATCCACGGCAACTCGTCAAGCAGGCGAAGCCCCGAGCCTCGGCGGCGGCCGAGGAGGAGAACGGCAACGCCGTCTACACCGCCGTGCAGTGCAACGACGCTCCCTGGCCCGGGGACTGGGCGGTGTGGGACCGGGACAACACCGCGCTGGCGCGGCGGGCGCCGTTCGAGACCTGGGCCAATGTCTGGATGAATCTGCCGTGCGCGTACTGGCAGCCGCCGCGGCAGCGTCCGGTCGACGTGCGCACGGGGCCGGGGGACGTGCCGCCGCTGCTGATCCTGGCGGCCGAGCGGGACGCTGCCACCCCGTACGCGGGTGCCCTGAGGCTGCAGGAGCGCCTCGCGGGTTCCGTGCTGGTCACGGAGCGGGGTGCGGGAACGCACGGCATCTCGGGCGGCGACAACGCCTGCGTCAACCGCCACATGGAGGCGTACCTGCTGACCGGCAGGACGCCGGTGCGGCGCGCTTCGTGCGCGCCGCACCCGCAGCCGGACCCGGTGTCGCTGGACCAGCGGGCGGTCGAGCGCGTGCTGCCGCCCGCTGTCTGATCTTCCGGGTCAAAGGGAGGCGGGCCGCCCTTGCGGGAGCCCGCCTCCGGGTCGTTCGGGGCCGTCAGGCCAGACCGGCCACCAGATCCGCGACGCTCTTGCGGCGCCCGGTGAAGAAGGGGACCTCCTCGCGGACGTGCATCCGGGCCTCGGAGGCACGGAGGTGGCGCATGAGGTCGACGATCCGGTACAGCTCGTCGGCCTCGAAGGCCAGCAGCCACTCGTAGTCGCCGAGGGAGAAGGAGGCGACCGTGTTGGCGCGCACGTCCGGGTAGCCGCGGGCCATCTTGCCGTGGTCGGCGAGCATGCGGCGGCGGTCCTCGTCGGGCAGCAGGTACCAGTCGTAGGAGCGCACGAACGGGTACACCGAGACGTAGTCGCGCGGCGTCTCGTCGGCGAGGAAGGCCGGGATGTGCGACTTGTTGAACTCGGCGGGACGGTGCAGCGCCATGTTCGACCAGACCGGCTCCAGTGCACGGCCGAGGCGCGTGCGGCGGAACAGGTTGTACGCCTCCTGGAGCTGGTCCGCGGTCTCGGCGTGCCACCAGATCATCAGGTCGGCGTCGGCGCGCAGACCGGACAGGTCGTACGTGCCGCGGACGGTGACGTCCTTCGCCGCGAGCTGGTCGAACAGCTCCTGGACCTCGTCCGCGTACCCGGCGCGGTCCGCGTCCTGCGGCAGCACGTCCCGCAGCCTGAAAACGGACCACAGGGTGTAGCGGATGACCTCGTTGAGGTCCTTCGCCTTCTTACCGGCGTTCGGGATCTTTTCGGGCGCACTCATAGGGCTATTCTCGCCCGTCACGGACAGTGCCCTGAACCAGGGGGGCCGTGGCGATGATCTCGTCCGCCGCGCGCTGTCCGCTGCCGACGCAGGCGGGGATGCCCACGCCGTCGTACGCCGCCCCGCAGATCCGCAGCCCGGGCAGCGCGGCCACGGCGTCCCGGATGCGGGCGACCCGGCCGAGATGCCCGACCGGGTACTGCGGCAGTCCGCCGATCCAGCGGGTGACCTCGGTGGCGACGGGGCGCGCGGTGAGTCCGGTGGCCTCGGCGAGGTCCTTGAGGGAGGCGGCGACGAGGTCCTCGTCCTCCCGGTCGAGTTGTTCCTCCTCGCCGTGGCGGCCGACGGAGGTGCGCAGCAGGAACAGTCCGGGGGCGCGCTCGGCGACCCAGCCCCACTTCCGGGCGGAGAACGTGGACGCCTTGATCGTGCGTCCGTCGACCGGCGGTACGAGGAAACCGGATCCGGCGGGCAGCGCTTCCGTGTCACCGCTGCGGAACGCGAAGGTGACGAGCGCCATCGACGCGTACTCGACGCCGGCGAGTTCGGCGGAGGCGGCCGGGGCGGCGTCGGCGAGGAGCGCGCAGGCCGACCAGGCAGGGGTGGCGAGGACGACGGCGTCGGCGGTGAGCTCGCGCTCGTCGGTGCGGATCCGCCAGCCGTCGGTGCCGCGGGCCAGGCCCCGTACGGGCGTCCCGGTGAGGATCTCCCCGCCGGCGGCCCGGACGGCGTCGGCGACCGCGGGCGGGAGGGTACCGATGCCGCCGTCGAGGCCCATGAAGACGGGGCCGGTCTCCTGCCGCTCGGCGGCCCGGCGCTGCACCTCGCGGACGCCCTCCAGCAGGCTGCCCCCGGCCGCCCTGGCCGCGTCGAAGAGGGCGGGGACGGCGGCCCGCATGGAGATGCGGTAGGCGTCGCCCGCGTACACGCCGCCGAGCAACGGCTCGACGAGCCGGTCGACGACCTCGCGGCCGAGGCGTTCGGCGACGAATCCGCCGACGGCGACGTCGTCCCCGAGTTCGGCGGGGGGCAGTTCGCGCTCCCGCCCGATCCTGGCGATGCCCTCGGCGGACAGCAGCCCGGAGAGTGCCTCGGGGCTACCGGGGACGCCCATCACATGGCCTCGGGGCATGGGCCGCAGGGCGTCGCGGGTCCACACGGAGGCGGCGGTGGTGGCGGGGGCCTGCAGCCGGTCGCCGAGCCCGACGGCGCGTGCGAGGGCGACCGCCTCGGGCCGGCGGGCGAGCACCGACTCGGCGCCGAGGTCGACGGGGGCTCCGGCGATCTCTCCGGTCAGGAGCTTGCCGCCGAGCTGGTCGGTGGCCTCCAGCAGGGTCACCCGCACGCCGGACGTGGCCAGCCGGTGGGCCGCTGCGAGGCCGGCGATCCCGCCGCCGATGACGACGACGCGGCCGGCGCCGGACGGGGGGTGCTCGGACGAGGGCAACATGCCTCCACTCTCTCAAACCGCTCCGGGCCGGACGGCATCGGCTCGGACGCCCGGCCGGCGTCCCGTCCCTCCGGGGGCACGGTGCGCGCCGTCGCACGGGCCGTGCGTCCCGTGCGACGCGGTCCGCGGTCGCGTCGCACCGCACGGTGGCCCGGCGTGCCGTAACGAGTCCCTACCGTGACCGCTTCGGAACCGGGATGGGGCAACCCCGTTCGGCGGCCGCACGTCGAACCGGCACCGAACCCACCGCATCCCTTGGGGGGACCATCATGCGTGCACGGCACAGGCCGGCGGCGGCACTTCTCGTCGCCTCACTCGCACTCGCCGGCTGCGGCGCCTCCGACGACGAGTCCGCCTCCACCGCCGACCGGTCCGTCGCGGGCGAGGCCTCGAAGGCCGATGCCCCCGGCGCGGCCGCCGACGCCGCGGCCGGGGCCGCGGGGCCGAAGGCCGGCGGGCCCGGTGACGGCGGCGGGCAGCGGCTGCCCGCGACGCACGTCATCAGGACCGCCGAGCTGGCCGTTGAGGTCGGGGACGCCGCCCGCGCGCTCGCGGGGATCCGTACCGCGGTCGAGGGGGCCGGCGGGCATGTCGCCGACGAGTCCACGGAGCGGGTCGACGGGGACCGGGTCGAGTCGACGGTGGTGCTGCGGGTGCCGCAGGACCGGTACGCGTCGGTCCTCGCCCGGCTCTCGGGTTCCGGGAAGCTGCTGTCCCGCAAGGCTGACGCCAAGGACGTCACCGACCAGGTCGTCGACGTGGAGAGCCGGGTCGCGACGCAGCGGGCGAGCGTGGCACGGGTGCGGGCGCTGATGGACCGGGCGACGAAGCTGTCGGACGTGGTCACGCTGGAGGGCGAGCTGAGCAGGCGTCAGGCCGAGCTGGAGTCCCTGCTGGCCCGCCGGGCGTCGCTGGAGGACCGGACGACGATGGCGACGATCACGCTGCGGCTGTCCGAACCCGAGAAGCGGGAGCGTCCGGGTGAGGAGGGCGCTCCGGGGTTCCTGGACGCGCTGGCGGGGGGCTGGGACGCGCTGGCGTCGACCGCCCGGTGGGCGGCCGCTGTTGCGGCCGCGGTGTTCCCGTTCGGCGCCGCGCTCGCGCTGCCGTACGCGGTCTGGCGGTGGCTGGTCCGGCCGATGCGGGCGCGGCGGACCGCCCGGGGTTCCGGCGCCTCGTCGGCACAGGGCCCCGGGCAGGACTGAACGGCCGCTCCCCCGTAGCGTGTTCCGCATGGAACGCATGGTGGTCGTCGGCGGCGACGCGGCGGGGATGTCCGCCGCGTCGCAGGCGCGCAGGCTCAGGGGTCCCGGGGAACTGGAGATCGTCGCGTTCGAGCGCTCCCCCTTCGCCTCGTACTCGGCGTGCGGCATCCCGTACTGGGTCGGCGGCGACGTGGCGGAGCGGGACTCGCTCATCGCACGGACGCCCGAGGAACACCGGGAGCGCGGTATCGACCTCCGGATGCGCCACGAGGTCACGGAGATCGACGTCGCGGCCCAGCGGGTCAGGTCCCGGGACCTGGTGGCGGGCACCGAGACGTGGACGGGCTTCGACAAGCTCGTCATCGCGACCGGTGCCCGGCCGGTGCGGCCTCGGCTGCCGGGTATCGACGCCCCGGGGGTGCACGGTGTGCAGACCCTCGACGACGGCCAGGCCCTGCTGGACGCGCTCGGCAGGACGGCGGGCCGCCGCGCGGTGGTCGTCGGCGCCGGCTACATCGGTGTGGAAATGGCGGAAGCGCTGCTGAAACGCGGCTTCGACGTCACGGTCGTCAACCGCGGGGAGCAGCCGATGGCGACGTTGGACCCCGACATGGGCCTGCTGGTGCACGAGGCGATGGACGCCCTGGGCATCACCACCGTCGACGACGCCGATGTGACGGGCATCCCGACCGGCGAGGACGGCCGGGTGCGCGCGGTGTCGACGGCGGAGGGGGAGTACCCGGCCGACGTGGTGGTGCTGGGGATCGGCGTGGAGCCGGAGACGACCCTCGCGGGGGCGGCCGGCCTGCCCCTCGGGGTGTACGGGGGGCTGCTCACCGACCGTGCCATGCGGGTGCGCGGTCACGAGAACGTCTGGGCCGGCGGCGACTGCGTAGAGGTGCACGACCTGGTGTCGGGCCGGGAGCGCCACGTCGCTCTCGGTACGCACGCGAACAAGCACGGCCAGGTCATCGGCGCCAACGTGGGCGGCGGCTACGCGACCTTCCCCGGCGTCGTCGGCACGGCCGTGAGCAAGGTGTGCGACCTGGAGATCGCCCGCACGGGTCTGCGCGAGAAGGACGCCCGCGAGGTGGGGCTGCGCTTCGTGACGGTGACCGTCGAGTCGACGAGCCGGGCGGGCTACTACCCGGACGCCGCCCCGATGACCGTCAAGATGCTCGCCGAGCTCCGCACGGGGCGCCTGCTGGGCGTGCAGATCGTGGGGCGTGAGGGCGCGGCGAAGCGGGTGGACGTCGCGGCGGTCGCGCTGACCGCCGGGATGACGGTGGAGCAGATGACCGCCCTGGACCTCGGCTACGCACCGCCGTTCTCCCCGGTGTGGGACCCGGTGCTGGTGGCGGCGCGCAAGGCGACGGCTGCGGTGGCGAAGGCGGGCTGACGCCCGGGGCGGCTCCGCCGGCGGGCCCGCCCCGGGCGTGCCGGGTGCGGGGGACGTGGCCCGCCGCGGGCTGTCAGCGTGCCGTCTGCGTGTGGACGTACTCCACGAGCCGGGTCAGGGCGTCGGGGTCGGTCGTCGGCAGCACGCCGTGGCCGAGGTTGAAAACGTGGCCCTCCAGGCCGCGTGCCGCGTCCAGGACCTCGCGGGTCCTGGCTTCGACGGCCTCCCGGGTGGAGAACAGCACCGCCGGGTCCAGGTTGCCCTGGAGCGCCTTGCCGGGCCCCACGCGGCGGGCCGCCTCGTCGAGCGGCACGCGCCAGTCGACGCCGACGACGTCCGCGCCGGCCTCGCCCATCGGGCCGAGCAGTTCGCCGGTCCCGACGCCGAAGTGGATGCGCGGCACACCGTACCCCTCGACCGCGGCGAAGACCTTCGCGGACGCGGGCATGACGAAGCGGTGGTAGTCCGCGGGGGCCAGCGCGCCGACCCAGGAGTCGAAGAGCTGCACCGCGGAGGCGCCGGCCTCGATCTGCACCTTCAGGAAGGCCGAGGTGATCCCGGCGAGCCGGTCGAGCAGGTCGGCCCACAGCTGCGGGTCGCCGTACATGAGCGCCTTGGTGTGCTCGTGGTTGCGGGACGGGCCGCCCTCGACGAGGTAGCTGGCAAGGGTGAACGGGGCACCGGCGAAGCCGATGAGCGGGGTGGCGCCGAGCTCACCGGTGAGCATCCCGATCGCCTCGGTGACGTACGCGACGTCCTCGGGGGTCAGGTCGCGCAGCCGGGCGAGGTCCTCGCGGCGACGGATCGGCTCGGCGACGACCGGGCCGACGCCGGGCTTGATGTCGAGGTCGATGCCGATGGCCTTGAGCGGCACGACGATGTCGCTGAAGTAGATCGCGGCGTCCACCTTGTGGCGGCGCACCGGCTGCAGCGTGATCTCGGTGACGAGCTCGGGCCGCATGCACGACTCCAGCATCGGGATGCCCTCGCGCACCTTCAGGTACTCGGGCAGCGACCGTCCCGCCTGCCGCATGAACCACACCGGCGTGTGCGGCACGGGTTCGCGTCGGCACGCCTTCAGGAAGGCGGAGTCCCGCAGGGCGTCGGTCGTCGTCTGCTGGCCCTCGGACGGGGCGTCCCCGGCGGGGGCGGTGCTCCGAGCCGGGGGAAGGTCGTTGGCGCTCACGCCCAGAATCTTCGCATGTGCGGGCACGGAGCATGCGCGGGTGGGTGTCCCTCCCTGCGCCGGGCCCGCGTTCCGCCTACTCTTCCCCGCATGGCTGCGGCTCAGGGACAGTTCTCCGATCCATCCGACGGCGCCGAGGACACGGAAGGCGCCGAGCGGAACTCCGTGCCGCGGGCGTTCCGCCTCGCGGTCGACGCGCTGCGCGCGGCACGACCGCGGCCCGGGATCGAGGTGGACCCGGCCCGGCCGCCTCAGCGCCTCGCCCCGCACGCGTACGCCCTGGAGGCGGCGGTCGTCGACGACGGCGAGGACCTCGCGGACGGCCGGCTGGTCCTGCTGCACGACCCGGCCGGGCACGACGCGTGGCAGGGCACGTTCCGGCTGGTGACGCTGGTGCGCGCCGAGTTGGAGCCGGAGATGGCGGCGGACCCGCTGCTGCCGGAGGTGTGCTGGTCGTGGCTGACCGGAGCGCTGGAGGCGAGGAACCTCTCGTACGGGGAGCCGAGCGGCACCGTCACCCGGGCGGGGTCTCACTACTTCGGTGGACTCGCGGACCGCCGCCCGGCGACGCAGATCGAGATCCGGGCGTCCTGGACCCCTCGCGAGGGCCGCGACGGGGCGCCGGACACCGCGGCGCACCTCGCGGCCTGGTGCGACCTGCTCTGCCAGATCGCCGGCCTGCCGCCCGCGGGCGTCCCCGACGGCACGACGGCGGGCGTCGTCACTCTGCCGCAGCGCCGGGGCCCGCACGCGCCGTAGCTCCGGGGGCGGCGGGCACACGGCGCGCCGGGGCCGGAGTTCGGGCGCGACAAGGCGGAGCGGCGGCGCACGGCGCGGTGGGGGCGAGTGCAGGCACCCGAAGGCGAGCCGGGCCGCCGGACGGAGATCGGTGCGGTCGCGACGCGGGTGCGCAGGCCGTCGGCGGATCCGCCGGGGCGGCGGGCGCCGGGTGCCTCCGGCGGCCGGCCGCCCGGGGTCCCGGACGGCGGTGCCGGCCGCAGGTGCGGCACGCGGAAGGACACCGGGGATGTCCGGACAAGGTCACAGCATGATCGATCACGCGTCCTAATTGCCGGAATTGTTACTCACCAAATCGTGATCTTTCTCTAAAGGCGACCAGGTTTGCTGCCGAAGAGGTGGTGACCCATCAAGCACGGTTCGCCCCGGCTTCATCCCCGAGCCGGCTCTCCCCCACCTTCCCAGGAGGCCTGGTGTCCGTTCTCCTCGAGCAGCCCGCAAGCCTGGTCGCCTACCGCCCGAACAAGCCGACGGCCATGGTCGTCGTGGCCGACCCGCGCGTCCGCTCCACCGTCACCCGCCACCTGTGGGCGCTCGGGGTGCGCGACGTCATCGAGGCGTCGTCCATCGCGGAGGCCCGTCCCCGCGTCGGCAACCCGCGCGACATCTGCGTGGCCGACGTCCACCTGCCCGACGGCAGCGGGCTGACCCTGCTGTCCGAGACACGCGCCGCGGGCTGGCCCAACGGCCTCGCCCTCTCCGCCGCGGACGACATCGGCGCGGTCCGCAACGCGCTGGCCGGTGGGGTCAAGGGCTACGTCGTGACCGGCACGCGCACCAACCTCGGCCACCCCACCCGCCCCGGAGCCGCCCCGATCGGCGCCGCGGCCGCCCGGCTGCACCGCCGTCCCCCCGGCGCCCCGAGCCACCCGGGCGGCTACCGCGAACTGTCCGGCCGCGAGGTGGAGGTGCTCCGGCTGGTCGCCGAGGGGCAGTCGAACAAGGCGATCGGCGTCTCGATGGGCCTGTCCGCGCTGACGGTGAAGAGCCACCTGGCCCGCATCGCGCGCAAGCTGGGCACCGGTGACCGCGCCGGCATGGTGGCCGTTGCGCTGCGCACCGGCATCATCCACTGAGCCTCCTCCACACCGGTCCGGTGCCCGTCGACGGAACGTTCCGTCGACGGGCGCTTGCCGTTGACGGATACCCTTGACAGGTGACCGACGCCCAAGAGACCGCAGCAGAGCCGGACCTGCGCACCACCGGGGGCGGCCCCCCGGACGACGGCGTCTCTGACGAAGGGGCGCCGATCCCCCTGCTGGAGCCGCGGGAGGGCATCCCTCCGGTGGTCTCCACGCCCGAGGCACTGGAGTCCGTCGTCGCCGCGTTCACCTCCGGCACCGGTCCCGTCGCCGTCGACGCCGAACGCGCGTCCGGCTACCGCTACGGGCAGCGCGCGTACCTCGTGCAGCTGCGCCGCCAGGGCGCCGGCACGGCGCTCGTCGACCCGGTCGGCTGCCCCGACCTCTCCCCGCTCGGCGACGCGCTCACCGGCACCGAGTGGATCCTCCACGCGGCCACCCAGGACCTCCCGTGCCTGCGCGAAATAGGCATGCTGCCGACGAGGCTCTTCGACACCGAACTCGCCGGGCGGCTCGCGGGCTTCCCCCGGGTGGGCCTCGGGGCCATGGTCGAGTCGGTGCTCGGCTACGCCCTGGAGAAGGGCCACTCGGCGGTGGACTGGTCCACCCGCCCCCTCCCCGAGCCCTGGCTGCGGTACGCGGCGCTCGACGTCGAGCTGCTCGTGGACCTGCGGGACGCACTGGAGAAGGAACTGGACCGGCAGGGGAAGCTGGAGTGGGCGCGGCAGGAGTTCGACGCCATCGCCTCGGCCCCGCCCGCACCCCCGCGCAAGGACCCGTGGCGGCGTACGTCGGGCATGCACAAGGTCCGCCGCCGCCGTCAGATGGCCGTCGTACGGGAACTGTGGACGGCCAGGGACAAGGTGGCGCAGCGTCGCGACGTGTCCCCCGGCAAGGTGCTCGGCGACGCGGCGATCATCGAGGCGGCGCTGGCGCTCCCGCTGAACGTGCACGCACTCACGGCCCTGCCCGGGTTCGGGCACCGCATGGGCCGGCGGCAGCTGGAGCAGTGGCAGTCGGCGGTGGACCGGGCACGCGCGCTGTCGGAGGCGGAGCTGCCGCAGCCGGGGCAGCCCGTGGCCGGACCGCCCCCGCCGCGCTCCTGGGCGGACAAGGACCCGGTGGCGGCGGCGCGGCTGTCCGCGGCGCGGGCGGCGGTGTCCGCGCTGGCGGAGCAGCTGAACCTGCCCCAGGAGAACCTGATCACGCCGGACACGGTGCGGCGCCTGTGCTGGGAGCCGCCGGCGGACCCGGGCCCGGAGGCGGTCGCCTCGGCACTGGCCGCGCTGGGTGCGCGGCCGTGGCAGGTCGAGCTGGTGACGCCGCTCCTGACGAGGGCGCTCCAGGCGACTCCCTGACGCCGTGCCGCGCGGGCCCCGGGCGGTCGCACGTCCGTGCACGGCGCCGCACGCACGCGCGGCGTCCGTCGTGGTCCGCGGCAGGTGCGGCGCCCGGCGGGCCTCCGGCCCGCCTGCGGGACGGCATGGGCCCGGCCCCGGACCGTGCACCGGCTGCGGTCCCGTCGGGGCGCGGCAGATGACGGAACGTCCCGAGCACCCCCCGCCGCGCCCGGACCCCTTCCGCGGCCCGTGGGCACCCGGTGGGAAAGGCGCCGCCGCCACGTACGGCCGTCCGCCCGGTGCGCGGGCGCCGTGGAAGCCGTGCGGCCCCTGCGCCGGGAACGGGCCCGCGGGCCCCGCGGACACCCCCGCCCGTCCCCAACCGCCGCGGCCCCGCACGGGAGACGCCGCGCGGGCGTGTCGCACGCTGCGCGCGACCCGCCCGGTGCGCCTGCGGGGCGCCGACGCCGGTGGCGCGGAGTTCTCGCGTGTGACGTTCACCGCTCCCGCCGCGAGGGGTGGGCAACCCAGTTACCCGCAAGTAGCATGAGGGCAGCAAGCGCACGCTTAGCCGCGCGCCACGCAGCAGTGCCACCCCGCACCCTGGAGGAGAGCCATCGTGCCTCGTACCGTCAGGGACGTCGTCTTCGTCGACGGCGTCCGCACCCCGTTCGGCAAGGCGGGCCCGAAGGGCATCTACCACGAGACCCGTGCCGACGATCTCGTCGTGAAGGCCATCCGGGAGCTGCTGCGCCGCAACCCGGACCTCGACCCCAAGAAGATCGACGAGGTCGCCATCGCCGCGACCACGCAGATCGGCGACCAGGGCCTGACCATCGGCCGCACCGCCGGCATCCTCGCGGGTCTGCCGCAGTCCGTCCCGGGCTACTCCATCGACCGCATGTGCGCGGGCGCCCTGACCGCCGTGACCTCGGTCGCCGGGTCCGTCGCCTTCGGCGCGTACGACGTCGCCATCGCCGGCGGCGTGGAGCACATGGGCCGCCACCCGATGGGCGAGGGCGTGGACCCGAACCCGCGCTTCGTGTCGGAGAAGCTCGTCGACCAGTCCGCCCTCTTCATGGGCATGACCGCCGAGAACCTGCACGACCGCTACCCCACGATCACCAAGCAGCGCGCCGACGAGTACGCCGTGCGCTCGCAGGAGAAGGCCGCCAAGGCGTACGCCGACGGCAAGATCCAGCAGGACCTGGTGCCGGTGTCGGTGCGCCGCACCGCTGTACCCGAGGGCGGCTCCGCCGCGGGCGAGGCCGGCGAGACCGGCTGGGGCCTGGTCACCGCCGACGAGCCGATGCGCCCGGGCACCACGCTGGACAACCTCAAGGGCCTCAAGACGCCCTTCCGCGTCCACGGCCGCGTCACCGCCGGCAACGCCGCGGGCCTCAACGACGGCGCCACCGCCTCGCTGATCGCCTCCGAGGACTTCGCCCGGGAGAACAACCTCCCCGTCAAGATGCGCCTGGTCTCGTACTCCTTCGCCGGCGTCGAGCCCGAGGTCATGGGCTACGGTCCGATCCCCGCGACGGAGAAGGCCCTCGCCCAGGCGGGGCTGTCCATCGACGACATCGGCCTGTTCGAGATCAACGAGGCGTTCGCCGTCCAGGTGCTCGCCTTCCTCGAGCACTACGGCATCGCCGACGACGACGCCCGGGTGAACCAGTACGGCGGCGCCATCGCCTTCGGCCACCCGCTGGCCTCCTCCGGTGTGCGTCTGATGACGCAGCTGGCGCGGCAGTTCGAGGAGCAGCCGGAGGTCCGCTACGGCCTCACCACGATGTGCGTCGGCTTCGGCATGGGCGCCACCGTGATCTGGGAGAACCCGCACCACAAGGACGCCGGAGGCAACAAGTGACCGAGCGCAGCGAGCGAACCATGGAGAGGTGCAGCATGTGCGAACGCCCCACCGAGCGAAGCGAGGTTGCGGCATGAGCACCACCGCAGAGCTCCTGAAGGGCGCGGCCGAGCTGTTCCCGGACGAGGTCGTCACCCAGGCGCACGTACGCCACCTCGACCTTCCCGGCGGCGCGGGCCGGTTCGCCCTCATCACGCTGGACAACGGCCTGGACCACACCAAGCCGACGACCTTCGGCCCGCAGTCGCTGGCGAACCTCAGCACCGCGATCGACCAGGTGGAGAAGGAGGCGTCCGAGGGCGCGATCGTCGGCGCCGGTATCACCGGCAAGCCGTTCATCTTCGCCGTCGGCGCCGACCTCAAGGGCGTCGAGCTGCTGAAGCAGCACTCGGACGCGCTCGCCATCGGCAAGGGCGGCCACGACGTCTTCAAGCGGCTGTCCTCGCTCGCCGTCCCGACCTTCGCCTACTACAACGGCGCGGCGATGGGCGGCGGCGTCGAGGTGGGTCTGCACTGCTCCTACCGCACGGTGTCCAAGGCCCTGCCGGCCTTCTCGCTGCCCGAGGTCTTCCTCGGTCTGGTTCCCGGCTGGGGCGGCTGCACGATCCTGCCGAACCTGATCGGGGCGGACCGCGCCGTCTCGGTGATCATCGAGAACTCGCTCAACCAGAACAAGCAGCTCAAGGGCGTCCAGGTGCACGAGCTCGGCATCGCCGACGCGATCTTCGAGGGCGCGGACTTCCTGGAGCAGTCGCTGATCTGGACCGCGTCCGTCCTCAAGGGCGAGATCGTGGTGGAGCGCCCCGAGATCGACCGCGGCGAGGCCTGGGACCAGGCCGTCGCCAAGGGCCGGTTCATCGCCGACTCCAAGGTGCACGGCGCCGCCCCGGCCGCCTACCGTGCCCTCGACATCATCGAGGCCGCCAAGGACGGCGACCTGCAGAAGGGCTTCGACGCCGAGGACACCGCACTGGCGGACCTCATCATGGGCGGCGAACTGCGTTCCGGCATCTACGCCTTCAACCTGGTGCAGAAGCGCGGCAAGCGCCCCGCTGGCGCCCCGGACAAGTCGCTGGCCCGCCCGGTCACCAAGGTCGGTGTCGTCGGCGCCGGTCTGATGGCCTCCCAGCTGGCGCTCCTGTTCCTGCGCCGCCTGGAGGTGCCGGTGGTCCTCACCGACATCGACCAGGAGCGCGTCGACAAGGGTGTGGGCTATGTCCACGCCGAGATCGAGAAGCTGCTGGGCAAGGGCCGCATCAACCAGGACAAGGCCAACCGCCTCAAGGCGCTGGTGACCGGCGTCCTGGACAAGGCCGAGGGCTTCGCGGACGCGGACTTCGTCATCGAGGCCGTGTTCGAGGAGATGACGGTCAAGCAGAAGGTGTTCGCGGAGGTCGAGGCCGTCGCCCCGGCGCACGCGATCCTCGCCACCAACACCTCCTCGCTGTCGGTGTCGGAGATGGCCTCGAAGCTCCGGAACCCGGAGCGCGTGGTCGGCTTCCACTTCTTCAACCCGGTCGCGATCCTGCCGCTGCTGGAGATCGTCCGCGGTGAGCGGACCGACGACGCCTCCCTGGCCACGGCCTTCGCCGTCGCCAAGAAGCTGAAGAAGACCGCGGTGCTCACCAAGGACGCCCCGGCGTTCGTCGTGAACCGCATCCTGACCCGCTTCATGGGCGAGATCCAGAACGTCATCGACGAGGGCACCCCGGTCGCGACCGCCGAGAAGGCGATCGAGCCGCTCGGTCTGCCGATGTCCCCGCTGGTGCTGCTGGAGCTGGTCGGCCCGGCGATCGGTCTGCACGTGTCCGAGACGCTGAACCGCGCCTTCCCGGAGCGCTTCACCGTCTCCCCGAACCTGAAGGCGGTCGTCGAGGCCGGCAAGCGCGGCTTCTACGTGTACGACAGCGGCAAGCCGGAGTTGGACCCGGAGGTCGCCGCGCTGCTGAAGCAGGGCGACAGCGTCCTGACGGAGGAGCAGGTCCGCGCCCGTGTCCTCGACGCGGTGGCGCAGGAGATCGGGCTGATGCTGGAGGAGGGTGTCGTCGCCGAGGCGCAGGACATCGACCTGTGCCTGATCACGGGCGCCGGCTGGCCCTTCCACCTGGGCGGCATCACGCCGTACCTGGACCGCGAGGGCGTCAGCGAGCGCGTCAACGGCAAGCGGTTCCTGGCGCAGGGCGTGGCGAGCGTCCCCGCGTGACCGGGTGACCGGGTGGCCGCCGCACCGGTGACGGTGCGGCGGTCATGCGGGCCGACAGGAACGGGCCGTACGGGAGGGATCCCGTACGGCCCGTTCTCGTGCGTCCGTCCCCGGTGCGCCCCGGCCGGGGCGCGGGCCTCACGCCCGCGTCCACGCCTCCATCGCCAGACCTGACTCCGACTTCTGCCGGGTCACGCGCAGGGAGCCGTCGGCGCCGAGGGCGGCGAGGACGACACGGCCGGTGCCGTCGATGGCGAGGGCCGGGGCGCCGGCACAAGGGTCGCCCGTGGGCGTCCAGTTGAGGCCGGAGGACTCCTCCTCCGTCGGGTACGCGGCGAGAGCCGGGCGGCCGTCGGCGCCGCGCTGGGCGAGGATCGTGCAGTCCTGCCCGTCGACGGGGGTACGGAGCACGGCGACCGGTCCGGTGCCGCCCTCGCCGCCGAGGGCCGCGGGCGCGGCCATGCCCTCGCGCCAGGCGTGGACGGCGCCCGTGGCCGCGTCGCGCCAGAAGTGCGTCAGCCGCTCGCGGCCGGTGCGCTCGGAGCTGACGGAGCCGTTGGCGGCGGAGAACGCGATGTCGTCGGCGCGCTGGAACTTCACGCCCTGGGTCTCCTGGTTCCACCGCAGCACGGCGTCCTCCGTCGGAGCGAGGACCTCCATCAGCCCGTGGTCGGTGACCGTCGCGGCGGGCAGGCCGAGCGTGCCGCTGCCCTTGAGGTCGGCCCACTTGTTCCACTTGCCGTTCGGCACCTGCGCCCGGCCGCAGACACCGCCGCCCGCGTTGCGCACGAAGACGTGGAGGGAGCCCTCCGAGTCCACGACGGCCGCGGGGAGCCCTGTGGTGGCCGCGAGGGCGCGGTCCTGGGCGTACGGGGTGCCGAGCGCGTACCAGTCCCGCAGGGGGCGCCCGGACTGGTACTGGATGGCCTGCACGACGTCCGTGGCGAACTCGCCGCCGGGGAGCGGGGTGCGCCGCAGCGCGACCAACTGCACATAGCCGTCCGAGCCCTGGGCGATCGCCAGGTACGGCAGGATGCCGGGGGCAGGGAACAGCTCGGGGCCGGTCCACTCGGGCCCGCCGGGCCGCTTCTCCGTCCAGCGCAGGACGCCGTCGGCGGCCGGCGTGTACGCGGAGAGCCGTCCGTCCTTGCCGCGCAGCAGCCAGCCGGCGGTCGACGGGAGCGCGGGGTCGGCGGGCAGCGAGGCCGTCGCCCGGGCCGCCCGGCGCTGCCGGCCTTCGGCGCCCACGCTGTCGGGCGGGGTGCCCGTCCGACGCTTCGACCGCCGCGCAGACCGCAATGACATGGCCCGTTGCCCACCTTCCCCGAGCGCCGTGCAAGCTCTTGATTCACGTGACGATAACACCCGGCGGCACACCGGTTCGCCCGCCCGCGGACCGGTCCTGTGACACGCTTCCGCCATGGTCCCTCTCCTGATCGTCGATGGCGCGAACGTGGTCGGTTCGGTACCGGACGGCTGGTGGCGCGACCGCCGGGGCGCGGCCGAGCGGCTGCGCGACGGACTGGTCCCGCTCGCCGAGGAGGGCATCCCCGGGCACCCCGGTCCGGTCGAGGTGGTCCTGGTCGTCGAGGGCCGTGCGAGGGGCGTCGGGCCCGTCCCCGGCGTACGGGTCGAGGCCGCGCCCGGCAGCGGGGACGACCGCGTCGTGGAACTGGTCCGGGAGAACGCCGGCCGTCCCGCCGTCGTGGTCACGGCCGACCGGGGACTGCGGGACCGGGTCGAGGCACTGGGCGCACGGGTCGTGGGGCCGCGCACGGTCCGCCGCGGCTGACCCCGCCCGCTCGCCCCTCGTCGCCACGTGGCCGTCTGGGCGTCCTCGGAGTTGAGGCCGACCGGGACCAGGAGGTACAGCACGCCGGCCGTGCGACCCGCCCGGTCGCCCCAGCGCTCGCGCGCGGCGGCGGCCAGGAGGGCGGCGGTGACCGGCTGGGCAACGACGGCGAGGACCTCGAGGGGACGGAGCGACTCGTCGCCGAAGACGGCGAGGCAGGCCTCGTACAGCCACGGGAGCAGGGGCGGTTTGCGGTCGACCACGGTGTCGTACAGCGCGCCGCCGTCGGCCGGTATCCGTGCCTGGACGGCGAGGCAGCCCTCGTCCGGGTTCCACCGGGGGTGCCGGAACGAGGGCAGCCGGGTCACCGATGCCAGGACGGCGAGGGCCGGGAGCAGCCGCCGCCAGTAGCCGTCCGGCGGCGCCCCGGGGAGGGCCGGGGCGGGCGGGTCCGCGGGCGCGGGACGGACCGCGCCCGCCGGGGGCGTAACGCGGTGACGGCGGTCGCTCGACGAGCACGCGCACGCACTGTTGGCCCCTCATCCCCGGCTATGACGGGAGACAAGGAGTGCCATGTGCGTGTGGTGGTGGCCCGGCACCGGGTGCGCACGCCGTCCGGTACCGGCGGGTGCTCCGACCGGTGCGCGCCGACTGGTGCCACGTCGGCTGGTGCCGCGTCGGGCAAGGTCTGCGCGTCAAGGAGCGGCGCCCGGTGCATGGGGTCTCCCCCGGTCCTCCGGGCCGGGGGGAAGAACCGCAAGGCGCCGGACCGCCCTCGTGGTGGGCCTGCCCGGTTGGTTCGGCAACGCCGCGAGTCGCCGTGCCGGGGCGAACGTCGCCTGACGCGCCACTGGCCATGGCTAGTACTCGGCGTTCTTGCCCACCTTGCCGAGGCGGCTGTGGGAGCGGCCGTACAGGTAGTAGACGACCACGCCGATCGCCATCCACACGGCGAACCGGAGCCAGGTCTCCGCCGGGAGGTTCAGCATCAGCCAGAGCGACGCCGCGATCGACACGACGGGCAGGACCGGGACCCAGGGGGTCCGGAACGCGCGGTGCAGGTCCGGCCGGGTGTTGCGGAGGATGATGACGCCGAGGGCCACGATGACGAAGGCGAAGAGCGTGCCGATGTTCACCAGGGCGGCGAGCGCCTCGAGGCTGGTGAAACCCGCGATGATCGCGATCACCACGCCGAGCACGATGGTCGCCCGGTGGGGCGTGCGGAACTTCGGGTGGGTGACGGAGAAGAAGCGCGGCAGCAGTCCGTCGCGGCTCATCGCGAAGAACACCCGGGTCTGGCCCAGCAGCAGGATCATGCAGACGGTGATGAGCCCCACGACCGCGCCGAGGCTGATGGCGCCGGCGAAGAAGGGCTGGTCGACCGCCTTGAAGGCGTCGGCGAGCGGGGCCGTCGCCGACATCTCCGTGTAGTGCTGCATACCGGTGACGACGATGGTCACGGCCACGTACAGCAGGGTGCAGATGAGGAGGGAGCCCAGGATTCCGCGCGGCATGTCCCGCTGGGGGTTCCTGGTCTCCTCGGCGGCGGTGGCGACGACGTCGAAGCCGATGAAGGCGAAGAAGACGATGGCGGCCGCGGTGAAGATGCCCATGACGCCGAAGTTGGTGGGCTCGTATCCGAACAGCGCCTGCACCAGCGGCGCCGCGAGGCCGCCGCCCGTCTCCTGTGGCTGGGCCGGGGGGATGAACGGCACGTAGTTGTCCGCCTTGATGAAGAAGGCGCCGGCGACGATGACCAGGAGCACCACGGTGACCTTGATCGCGACGACGATCGCGGTGATCCGGGCGGACAGCTTCATGCCGATGACGAGGACCGCGGTCAGCACCAGGATCAGCAGGAAGGCCAGCAGGTCGAAGTGGCCTCCCGCGTCGGGCCCGGAGAGCGCGGCGGGCATCTGCCAGCCGAGGTTGGTCTCCAGGAGGGCGCGCGCGTACCCGGACCAGCCGACCGCCACCACCGCCGTACCGAGGGCGAACTCCAGGACCAGGTCCCAGCCGATGATCCAGGCGGGCAGTTCGCCGATCGAGGCGTACGAGAAGGTGTAGGCCGAGCCTGCCACCGGAACGGTGGACGCGAACTCGGCGTAGCAGAGCGCGGCGAGGGCGCAGACGACGCCCGCGGCGACGAAGGACAGAGCGGTCGCGGGCCCGGCGTTCTCCCTGGCGGCGATACCCGTCAGGACGAAGATGCCCGTGCCGATGATGACACCGACGCCGAAGACGGTGAGGTCCCAGGCGGAGAGCGACTTCTTGAGCGCGTGCTCCGGCTCCTCCGTGTCCCGGATCGACTGCTCGACCGTCTTGGTCCGGAACGCCCCGGTGCTCCTCGGGGGCTGCTGCTGTGTGCTCACCGGCGTACCTCCGTACCCATGGCCGTATGGCCATGATCGAGAGGAGTGCGGGACCTCGCCCGCCCACGGAGTCCGTTTCACACGAAAGGACCGGCCGGAAACCGCTCACGGTACTCCGACCGGCCCAATCCGTCTCCGTCCACCGGGTGCGCGCCGGGCGGCGCGCCCGCTCAGTCCCGCGCCGGCTCGGCGGTCCTGCTGGGCTCGTCGTCGAGTCGGCCGTCCAGCCTGGCGACGAGACCGGTGACCTGGCGGGCGATGTCCGGAGCGGTCAGCCCGATCTCCGCCATGACCTCCTTGCGGGAGGCGTGGTCCAGGAAGCGCGGCGGGATGCCGAAGTCGCGCAGCGGCAGGTCCACTCCGGCGTCGCGCAGTGCCTGGGACACGGCGGCGCCGACACCGCCGACACGGCCGTTGTCCTCGACGGTGACGACGACCCGGTGCCGCTCGGCGAGCGGGGCGAGGGCCTCGTCGACCGGCTTGACCCAGCGGGGGTCGACGACGGTGGTGGAGATGCCCTGCTTGTCGAGGAGGTCGGCGATCTCCAGGCACATCGGCGCCAGGGCGCCGACGGAGACGAGGAGGACGTCGGGCCTGGGGGTACCTCCCATGCCCGAAGGGCCATCGGGGACGGTACCCGGCTCGCGCAGGACGTCCATGCCGCCGACGCGGCCGACGGCCGGGACTGCGGGGCCGACCACGCCCTTGGAGTAACGGACCACGGTCGGCGCGTCCTCGACCTCGACGGCCTCGCGGAGCTGGGCGCGCAGCTGCTCGGCGTCCCGCGGGGCGGCCATCCGCAGGGTCGGGACGACCTGGAGGATCGACATGTCCCACATGCCGTTGTGGGAGGCGCCGTCGTCGCCGGTGACGCCGGCCCGGTCCAGGACGAACGTGACCCCGCACCCGTGCAGGGCCACGTCCATCAGCACCTGGTCGAAGGCGCGGTTGAGGAAGGTGGCGTAGACGGCGAAGACCGGGTGGAGCCCGCCGGTGGCCAGACCGGCGGCGGAGGTCGCCGCGTGCTGCTCGGCGATACCGACGTCGAACACGCGCTCCGGGAAGGTCTCGGCGAACTTCTTCAGGCCGACGGGCTGGAGCATCGCCGCGGTGATGGCGACGACGTCCTCGCGCTCCCGGCCGAGCTTGACCATCTCGTCGCCGAAGACGGACGTCCAGCTGGCCGCCGAGGCCTTCACCGGCAGGCCGGTGTCGGGGTGGATCGGGCCGATGCCGTGGAAGCGGTCGGCCTCGTCCTGCTCCGCGTGCTGGTAGCCGCGGCCCTTCTCGGTGAGGCAGTGCACGATGACCGGGCCGCCGAACCGCTTGGCGCGGGTCAGCGCGGACTCCAGGGCCTCGATGTCGTGGCCGTCGATGGGGCCGACGTACTTCAGGCCGAGGTCCTCGAACATGCCCTGCGGGGCGATGAAGTCCTTCAGGCCCTTCTTGGCGCCGTGCAGGGTCTCGTAGAGCGGCCTGCCGACGACGGGCGTGCGCTCCAGGATGTCCTTGCCGCGTGCGAGGAAACGCTCGTAGCCGTCGGTGGTGCGCAGGGTGGCCAGGTGGTTGGCGAGGCCGCCGATCGTCGGGGCGTAGGAGCGCTCGTTGTCGTTGACGACGATGACGAGCGGGCGGTCCTTGGCGTCCGCGATGTTGTTCAGCGCCTCCCAGGCCATCCCGCCGGTGAGGGCCCCGTCACCGATGACCGCGACGACGTGGTCGTCCTTCTTCAGCACCTCGTTGGCCTTGGCGAGGCCGTCCGCCCAGCCGAGGACCGTCGAGGCGTGCGAGTTCTCGATCACGTCGTGCTCGGACTCGGCGCGCGAAGGGTAGCCGGACAGGCCCCCCTTGGCGCGGAGCCGGGAGAAGTCCTGGCGCCCGGTCAGCAGCTTGTGGACATAGCTCTGGTGCCCGGTGTCGAAGAGGACCTTGTCGTTCGGTGAGTCGAAGACGCGGTGCAGGGCGATGGTCAGCTCGACCACGCCGAGGTTGGGACCGAGATGGCCGCCGGTCTTGGAGACGGCGTCCACGAGAAAGGTGCGGATCTCTGCGGCCAGCAGGTCGAGCTGCTCCGGGCTGAGCCGGTCCAGGTCGCGCGGTCCTCTGATACGGGTAAGCAGCTCCCACCCGTCGCCCACCGCCACCCTTGAACGACGCGCTACGCGCGGCTGCGTCACCGTGCCTCCTTGCGTTCGAGCTGGTCGAGCTTGCCGATCTGCCGAGTCTAATCTTCCGCTCCCGGCCGCTGTCATCGGGCGGTGCGTTCCGCGTCACGCCATCGGAGGACACGGAGGCCCCGGGGGACGCCCGCGGGCTCCCCGGGAGAACACGCAGCAGTGCCCGGCGCCGGTTCCGGCGCCGGGCACTGCTGGCGGTGGCCGCTACGCGCGGCCGGCGGTCTTCTGCGTCTTGCGCGTGACCGAGTCGATCACGACGGTGGCGAGGAGCACACCACCGGTGATCATGAACTGGATCGGGGTGGCGATGCCCTCCAGCGCGAGACCGTACTGGATGGAGACGATCACCATGACGCCGAGCAGCGCGTTCCAGGTGCGGCCGCGGCCGCCGAAGAGGCTGGTGCCACCGATGACGGCCGCCGCGATGACGTTCATCAGCAGCTCACCGGCGCCGGCGCTCTGGTTGGCGGCGGCGATCTTGGAGGCCCAGAACAGGCCGCCGACGGCCGCGAAGGTGCCGGCGATGGCGAAGACCGAGATCCGGACCGCGGTGACGTTGATGCCCGCGCGGCGGGACGCCTCGACGCTGCCGCCGAGCGCGAAGATCTTCCGGCCGTAGGCGGTGCGCCGCAGGACGAAGTCGGTGATCACCAGGACCACGAGGAACAGCACCAGCGCCAGGGGCAGGCCCTTGTACTGGTTGAGCATGTACGCGGCGCCGAAGGACACGACGGCGAGCAGGACCGTACGGAACACGATGTCGCCGAGCGGCCGGGACGGGATGCCGGCCGCGTCACGGCGGCGGCTGTCGAGGAACGCGGAGAGGAAGAACAGAGCCACGGCCAGCCCGGCGAGACCGTAGGCCGCCGCCACGTCGGAGAAGTAGTACGTGGTCAGCTTGGCGACGACGCCGTCGCCGTCCAGGTTGATCGTGCCCTGGGAGCCGAGGAGCTGGAGCATGAAGCCCTGCCAGAACAGCAGGCCCGCCAGGGTGACGGCGAAGGCGGGCGCGCCGATCCGGGCGAAGAAGAAGCCGTGGAGGGCTCCGATGACCGCTCCACCGGCGATCGCGACCACCAGGGCCAGCCACTCGTTCATCCCGTTCGTGACGCTGAGGACGGCCACGATCGCGCCCGAAACGCCGCTGACCGCGCCGACGGACAGGTCGATCTCCCCGAGCAGCAGCACGAAGATGATGCCCACGGCCATCATGCCGGTGGCGACCATCGTGACCGCGATGTTGCTGAGGTTCTGCGCGGAGAGGAACTGCGAGTTCAGGCTCTGGAAGATCGCGCAGATCAGGATCAGGCCGATGACGACCGGGATGGAGCCCAGGTCGCCGGCGTGCAGCTTGCGCTTGAACTCCGCGATGTAGCCGCCGAAGCCCTGCTCGCGCACGAGGAGGCGGGGGTCGACCGCGGTCACCGCGTCGTGCGCGGCATCCGGGTTGACCACCCGGTGGCGGCCGCCCGCGGGGGCCGGAGTCTTGTCGATGCTCACTTCTGCGCCTCCGAGGTGCGCGCCGCACGACGGGTCACGGCGTTGTCCGTGGCGCCGGTGATGGCGGAGATGATCTCTTCCTGCGAGGTGGACTTGACGTCGAAGACGCCGTTGTTCCGGCCGAGCCGGAGCACCGCCACCCTGTCGGCGACGGCCTTCACATCGGCCATGTTGTGGCTGATGAGGATGACCGCGTGGCCGCGTTCCCGCAGCCGCTCCACCAGGTCGAGCACCTGCGCGGTCTGCTCGACGCCGAGCGCCGCGGTGGGCTCGTCGAGGATGACGAGCTTGGGCGCGCCGAGCATCGAACGGGCGATGGCCACGGTCTGCCGCTGACCGCCCGAGAGCGAGGCGATCGGGATGCGGACGCTGGGGATGCGGATGGAGAGCGTGCTCAGCAGCTCGCGCGAGCGGCGCTCCATCTCGACCTCGTCGAGGACGCCGCGCTTGCGGAGTTCCCGGCCGAGGTACAGGTTGCCGACGACGTCGATGTTGTCGCACAGCGCGAGGTCCTGATAGACGGTCGCGATGCCCAGGTTCTGGGCGTCGTGCGGCTTGCCGATCGACACGGCCCTGCCTTCCCACTCGATGACGCCCTCATCGATGGGGTGCACGCCGGCGATCGTCTTGACCAGCGTGGACTTTCCGGCGCCGTTGTCGCCCACCAGGGCGACGACCTCACCGGCGTGGACCTCAAGCTCTACGTCGGTGAGCGCCTGAACGGCACCGAACCGCTTGGAGACCCCGCGCAACGCCAGCACGGGCGTAGCGGACACGTGAACCATCTCCTTCGCCGCCTGACCGGCGGGATGCCGCGCCGGGAGGGATGGCGCGGAGGTTGAGCAGAAGCGGGGAGAAGCGTTTCTGTCCGGTGCCCCGACCCGATAGCGGGGGCTGGAAGGGGGCGGGGCACCGGCCAGGCTTCAGGGAGCGTCCCTCGGGGGACGTGGTGCCTACTTCAGGCCGATCGCGTCGCAGGCGGCCTTGAACTTCGGGGTGCAGATCTCGGCGGCGGTGTAGACGCCGTCCGCGATGACCGATTCCTTGATGTTGTCCTTGGTCAGCGAGATGACCGGGACGAGCACCGACGGGACGCCCTTGGCGGTCGGGCTGTCGACCTTGGACGTGGCGATCGCGTCCAGGCTCTGGCCCTTGGCGAGCGCGACGGCCATCTCGGCAGCCGCAGCGGCCTCCGGGGCGTACGGCTTGTAGACGCTCATGAACTGCTCGCCCGAGACGATGCGCTGCACACCGGCGAGCTCGGCGTCCTGGCCGGTGACCGGCGGGAGCTCGTCGAAGCCGCCGGCCTTCAGGGCGGTGATGATGCCGCCCGCCATGCCGTCGTTCGCGGAGTAGACGCCGACGATCTTGTCCTTGCCGAGGGCCGAGATCGCCGCCTCCATGTTGGCGTTGGCGTTCTCCGGCTTCCACTCCTTGGTGTCGTACTCCTTGCCGACGTTCACCTTGCCGTCGAGGACGCTGTGGGCGCCCTTCTTGAAGAGGGCGGCGTTCGGGTCGGTGATGGAGCCGTTCATCATGACGATCTGGCCGCTCTTGGCCTTGTCGCCCAGCGCCTTGAGGAGGGCCTCACCCTGGACCTTGCCGACCTCCTCGTTGTCGAAGGAGGTGTAGGCGTCGATGGGGCCCTCGGCGAGGCGGTCGAAGGCGACGACCGGGATACCGGCCTCCTTCGCCTTCTTCACGCCGCCCGCGATGGCCTTGGAGTCCACCGCGTCCACGATCAGCGCGTCGACCTTGTTGGTGATCATCGTGTCGACCTGCTGCGTCTGCAGCGTCGCGTCCTGCTTGGCGTTGGCGTAGACGACCTTCGCCTTGCCGTTCGTCAGCTCGCTGATCTTCTTCTCGATGAGCGGCTTGTCGAACTTCTCGTAGCGCGCGGTCTGGTTCTCCGGGAGCAGGAGACCGATGGTGAGGGCGTCACCCTTGGCGGCACCGGTCTTGGCGCCGTTCTCGCCGGACTCCTTGGCGCTGCCGCAGGCGGCGAGGGACACGGCCATCGCGGCGGCGCTCACTGCCACGGCGACGCGACGCATCTGCGTGTTCATTCAGAAACCTCCCTGACGAGGCCGCGTCCTTGCGGCCGAGGTGGCTGGAAGTCAACTCGGCCGCAACGCCAGCGTCAAGGAGTAAATCCTTAACGAGATGACAACGGTGCCATTCGTTATCTAAGTGAAGGCAGGCGTCCCGGCCGGTACCGAGCTGTCCAGAAGTGTCGAATCACCCATTTCGCTGAGTACGAGGGCCAGCGCCCCCAGCACCTCGGCGCGGCTTCCCAGTGCCCCGGGAAGGACGGAGAGCCGGCGGGCGGCGCTGGGGATGGCGTACCGGGAGACGGACTCGCGGATCGGCGCGAGGACCAGCTCCCCGGCCTCCGCCAGACCGCCTCCGAGGACCACCCTGCTGGGGTTCAGCAGGTTGCACAGGTTGGCCACGCCGCTTCCGATGTGCCGGCCGACGTCGGCGACGACCCGGCGGCAGCCCGGATCGCCCTCCCGCGCCAGCTGCACGACCCGTTCCATGGTCAGGTCCGGGCCGTGGCTCGGCCGGAGCAGCGGCAGCACGTAGCGGGCCGCCGCGAAGGTCTCGAGGCAGCCCCGGTTGCCGCAGCGGCAGACGGGTCCCGACTCGTCCAGTGTGATGTGCCCGATCTCCCCCGCGGTACCGCCGGGGCCCCGGTAGATCTGGCCCTCTATGACGAGTCCGGCGCCGACACCGCTGGCGACCTTGATGTAGGCCAGGTCCCTGACCCCGCGGCCGCTGCCCCAGACCAGTTCGCCCAGGGCGCCGAGGTTGGCGTCGTTGTCGACGTACACGGGCACGCCCAGCCGGCCGGAGAGCTCCTCGCTGGGATTGATGCCGCTCCAGCCCGGCAGGATCGCGGTGGAGCCCAGCGTGCCGGTCTCCACGTCGATCGGCCCGGGCACGCCCAGACCCACACCGACGATCTTGTCCTGGCCGATCCCGGTGGCCGCGACAAGCCGTTTGACCAGCTGTTCCGCACGGTCGAAACCCTCGGCGGAGGAGGCGTCCACGTCGAGCGGCTCGGACTCCTCGGCGAGGACCTGGTGGGCCAGGTTGCCGATGGCGACGCGCAGGTGCGTATGGCCGAAGTCGACGCCGACGACTATGCCGGCGTCCCCGCTGAGCGAGACGCTGCGGGCCCGGCGGCCGCCCGCGGAGGTGGGGGTGACCTCGACGGTCCCGCCGTCCTTCAGCTCGCGGACGATGTTGGAGACGGTCGCGGCGGACAGGCCCGTGCTCCTGGCGATCTCGGCCTGGGTGAGCGACCCGGCCAGCCGCACGGCACGTACGACCCGCTCGAGATTGGCCCGATGCAGAGATGTCTGCGACCCCGGAGTCTCCATCGACTCACACACTCCTGCTCTTCACTCCAACATGTGAACTCTAAGGGGAGCCTTTCGAGCCGCTCCCCGTCAAGACCTGAGCGAAAGCCCGGTCCACACCCGCAACGCACGAGTACCGCCCGCCGGTGGCTGCCGGCGGGCGGTACGGGGGCGGTGGCGGAGCGGTACGGGAGCGGGGCGGGGCGGGGCGGTACGGGAGCGGGGCGGGGCGGGGCGGTACGGGAGCGGAGCGGGGCGGGGCGGTACGGGAGCGGGGCGGGCGCCGAGCGGGGGACGCGGCGGCGGGGCGGGCGCTACTTCAGGGCACCCGCCGTGAGGCCCGCGACGACCTGGCGCTGGAAGACGACGTACGCGGCCAGCACCGGCAGCATCGCCATCACCAGGCCCGCGAACAGGCCCGACCAGTCCCCCTTGTACCCCTGGCTGACGGCCAGCTGCACCAGGCCCTGGGACAGCACCTTGTTCTCCTGCTCGGTGTTCAGCACCGTCGGCAGCATGTACTGGTTCCACTGGCCCAGGAAGTTGAAGATCCCGACGCTGATCAGACCGGGCTTGGCCATCGGCAGCATGACCTGGAAGAACGTCCGGGTGTGCGAGGCCCCGTCGATCAGCGCCGCCTCCGCCACCGAGGTCGGCAGCGTACGGAAGAAAGCGGTCAGGAAGAACACGGTGAACGGCAGCGAGTAGGCGATGTAGACCAGGATCAGGCCGTGGATCGTGTTCAGGAGCTGAATGTTGTTCATGACGTAGAACAGCGGGACCAGCGCGAGCATGATCGGGAAGCTCATTCCCCCGATGAACAGGAAGTAGATGAAGCGGTTGCCCGGGAAGTCGAACCGGGCGAGGACGTACGCCGCCATCGAGCCCAGCAGAAGCGTGCCCGCGAGGGAGCCGGCGACCACCAGGACGGTGTTCAGGAAGTAGTCGCTCATGTGCGCCTGGCCCCAGGCGCGGGACCAGTTCTCGAAGTGGAGCCGATCCGGCAGCGACCACGGCGAGCTGAAGATCGCGTTGTCGTCCTTGAAGGACGTCATCACCGCCCACAGCAGCGGCATGACGACCATGAAGGCCCAGAGGACCAGCATGCCGTGCGAGAAGACGTTGAGGACCCTGCCGTCGCCGCGCTTCCCCGTCCTCGGTCTTTTCGCGCCGGGCAGATCGGTCTTCACCACGTGCGGCAGGTGCTCCGCGGTGCCGGCGGGAGAGGTCTCGGTCGTCTTCATCTCAGTACTCCAGGCGCTCGCGCCGGCCCAGCTTCATCACGACGGCCGCGAAGGCCAGCGTGACGACCAGCAGGGCGACGCCGATCGTGGTCGCGTAGGCCGCCGCACCGTCGCGGAACGCCGACTGGTACACGTACAGCACCATCACCGTGGTCGAGTAGTCGGGACCGCCGGGCCCCGTCGTCATGATCTGCACCACCGCGAAGGACTCGGCGCCGAGCGCGAGGATGCCCATGTAGACCCAGCCCGACTGGATGGTGTCCCACAGCAGCGGCAGCGTGATCCGGAAGAAGGTGGTGATCCTGCTCGCACCGTCCAGCAGCGCCGCCTCGTAGAAGTCCTTCGGGATCGACGCCATGCCCGCGGAGAAGAGGACGACGAAGAAACCGACCGTGGACCAGACGAGGACCGCCATCACACACCACAGGGCGAGGTCCGGGTCACCGAGCCAGAGCGGCTGGACGTCGCCGAGCCCGATCGCCTTGAGCGCGGAATTGATCGCTCCGCTCTCCGGGTTGTACGCGAACTGGAAGAGCAGGGCGACGATCGCGATCGACAGCACCTGCGGGAAGAAGTAGGCGATCTTGTAGAACGACGACCCCCGCACCCCGGAGACCGCAGCGCCCCTCCGGTGCCGTCCGCCGACGTTGATCATGAAGGCGAAGAACAGGGCGAGGCCGATCGTCACCACCGGCAGCAGCAGCGCGAACAGCAGGCTGTGCCGGAGCGACTTCCAGAAGACGTCGTCGTCCCACAGCCGTGCGTAGTTGTCGAAGCCGACCATGGAAAAGTCCGGGCTCAGACCGGTCCAGTCCGTGAACGAGTAGTAGATGGACTGGACGAACGGCCAGAGCACGAAGAGCGTGTACAGCGCCAGGGGCGCCGCCAGGAACCCCACGATGAACCGGTACTTGCCGTGCTGCATGGTTACCGACCCCGATCTTCCGGAGTGTGCCGCCGCTGGTGCTGTGTGCTCCCGGGGGCGCACCGCCCTCGGGAGCACAGGCCGCTCACTGGTGCTTGTACTTCTTGACGGACGAGTCCTGGGCGGCCTTGTCGGCGAAGCCCTGGATCCTGCTGATGGCCTCGGCCGGGGTGAGCCGTCCGGCCATCATCTCGCCCAGACCGGCCACGCCGATCTGCTCCTTCTGGAGCTTGACGTACCAGTCCTGCAGACGCGGGTTGACGACGTTCTCGCCGGCCTTCTCCAGCGCGGCGACGCCCGACTTCAGACCCGGCGTCAGCTCGATGCCGTCGGTTCCGCCGTTGAACGCGGTCAGCGACTTGACCTGCTTGGTGAAGTTCTTCGAGGACTCCTCGCCGAGCATGATGCGCAGCTGCTCCATGCCTCCCTCGACGTTCTTCGCCTTCGCCGGGACGATGAACGGCTCGCCGCCGGAGGCCCAGAGGGTGCCGAAGGGCATCTTGTCCGAGGCGTCCAGGCCGGACGGAGCGGAGACGGCCAGGTCGAAGTCCTTCGGCATGGTGCTGGCCGCCTCGTTCTCCACCCAGGAACCGTTGGGGATGAACAGCGCCTTGCCCTTGGTCCAGGCGGTCTGCGACTGGATGTGGTCCAGGCCCGGGGTGCCCTTGAGGATGTAGCCCTTCTTGTAGAGCTCGTAGTACGCCTCGAACGCGGCCTTGACGGCCGGGTGCTTCCAGGCGTTCGGCTCCAGGTTGTCGATGGAGTCCAGGACCTCCCGGCCGCCGATCTTGGCGATGAACGGGTAGAGCGAGAAGGGGAGGTAGTAGGGGTGCTTGCCGGCGTACGTCCAGCCCGCGATGCCCTGCTTCTTCGCCTTCTCGCACAGGGCGAGCATCTCGTCCCAGGTCTCGGGGTACTGCGCGTCGAGCCGGTCGAGCGCGGTCTGCGAGTACCAGACGCCGTAGACCGTGTAGGCGTAGTAGAGGATCCACACGGGTGCGCCGTCGAACTGACCCATCTCGACGATGCCGGGGCGCAGGGTGTCCCGGACCTTCTTGTTCGGGTCGTCGACGGAGGGCGCGTCCAGCAGCGGGGTGAGGTCGGCGAGCTGCTTCTTGCCGACGAGGACGCCCATGTCCATCTGCTCGGCGCCGGAGTTGTCGATGAGGTCCGGCGGGGTGCCGCCGTTGAAGCGGGGCTGGAGCTCGGACTGGATCTTCTGGGTGGCCTTGTGCTTGACCTTGGGGGCCTCGGGGAAGGCCGCGTTGTACTTCTTCTCCGCGTCGATCGCGTACTGCTGTCCGAAACCCCCGTCGAAGATGACGACTTCGAGGGCCGCGGTCTCGTTGACGCCGAGCGGGTTGGCCTTGGTGACCTTCCCCTTCTCGACCTTGGAGCCGCCGGCTCCGCCGTCGCCGCTCGCACAGGCGGAAAGGAAGCTCATCGTGGGAATGGTGACCAGGCCGAGCGCCGCGGACCGCTTGATCAGGTCACGGCGGCCGAGACCGCCGTTCGAGTGGCCGGAGGTGGATCCCATGCTCAAGTCCTCGCCTTCTCCAGGACTCAGGCGGTGAACCGGTCGCCCGCCTTCCTGGGATGAAGGGCCCCGCCACCGCGGTCAATTGCTGAAGCTGGTCGTGCAGGGGTAATACCGTGGCAGTGGGAACGGACTTCTGCCCGGGCCGCAGACGATACTTCGCCTGCCCGTTCCCCCCGGCCCTTCGCCGTGTCTTCCGGCGAGGCGGACGCCGACAGGTATAGTCCACTTCCCGCCGACGGATCAAGATCGAAAGCAAGTTTGCGCGGCAGTCTTTCCCGAGTTGAGACCTCCCGCACACGGTAGCGGCGGGCGCGGGGAATCCGCCGCGGGAAACTCGCCGAACCGGCCGAAACCCAACCCGTCGCACCGTCAACACCCTTGACACCATGCGGCACTTACCCCCTACTAGTGCCTGCGCATCGCTCCTGACAACGTTGTCCATCGCTTCGGCGGGAGGAACGGCTTCGACATGCGGCCAAGATCCAGCCCCAGGCACCCCCACGCCCGCTCGGCCGCCCTGGTGGCGGCCGCTTCCCTGCTGGTGGTGACGGCGCAGTCGGCGGCCGTCGCCCTGCCCGCCCGTCCCCCGGCCCCCGCGTCGGAGTTCTCCAGCTCGTTCGAGGCGGACGAGGCCCAGCCCGACTGGCGCAACACCGTGGACACGAGACCGGACGGCGCGAAGCGGTCCGACGGGGTCGACGGCGGCTTCGCCTCGGGCATACCGGGCAATGTCACCGACAAGGTCGTCGAACTGCGCGCCAGCGGCGAGAACGCCGGCGCCGGTGAGACCAAGGAGAACCTGGTCGACCTCCAGCCGTCCACCAAATGGCTCACGTTCGAACCGACCGGCTGGGTCGAGTTCGACACGGACAGCCCCGTCAAGGTCGTCACCTATGCGCTGACCTCGGCCAACGACTTCGACGAGCGCGACCCCAAGGACTGGACGCTCAAGGGCTCGGAGAACGGCGAGGACTGGACTGTCCTGGACACCCGCGAGGGCCAGACGTTCGAGAAGCGCTTCCAGACGAAGACGTACGGCATCGACCCGGGGAAGGCCGGCTCCTACGCGCACTACCGCCTGGAGATCACCCGCAACAACGGGGCCTCGGGCATCGTCCAGCTCGCCGACGTGCAGTTCTCCGACGGCGACACCGGCAGCCCGGTGCCGGAGGACATGCGCAGCCACGTCGACCGCGGTCCCGCCGGTTCCCCGACGGCGAAGGCCAACGCCGGCTTCACCGGCAAGCGCGCCCTGCGGTACGCGGGCACGCACAAGCCGGACGGCCGCGCCTACTCGTACAACAGGGTCTTCGACGTCGACACGGCCGTGCGGCGCGACACCGAACTGTCGTACCGGATCTTCCCCTCGATGGCCGAGACCGACCTCAACTACCCGGCCACCAGCGTGGCGGTCGACCTGGCGTTCACCGACGGCACCTATCTGAGCGACCTCCGGGCGGTGGACTCGCACGGCGGCCTGTTGACGCCGCAGGGCCAGGGCGCGGCGAAGCGGCTCTACGTCAACCAGTGGAACCAGGTCGCGTCCCGGATCGGCTCGGTGGCCGCGGGCAAGACCGTGGACCGGATCCTCGTGGCGTACGACGCGCCCAAGGGCCCCGCGAAGTTCCAGGGGTGGATCGACGACGTACGCATCGCCCCGAAGCCGCCGGAGAAGCGGCTCGCCCACCTGTCCGACTATGCGTCGACCGTGCGCGGCACCAACTCCAGCGGCTCGTTCTCGCGCGGCAACACCTTCCCGGCGACGGCCGTCCCGCACGGCTTCAACTTCTGGACGCCGGTGACCAACGCCGGCTCGCTGAGCTGGCTGTACGAGTACGCGCGCGCCAACAACGCCGACAACCTGCCCACGGTGCAGGCGTTCAGCGCCAGCCATGAGCCGAGCCCGTGGATGGGCGACCGGCAGACCTTCCAGCTGATGCCGTCCGTCGCCGAGGGCACTCCGGACACGGGCCGTGCCGCCCGCGCCCTGCCCTTCCGCCACGAGAAGGAGACCGCCCGCCCGCACTACTACGGCGTGACGTTCGAGAACGGGCTGAAGGCGGAGATCACCCCCACGGACCACGCGGCGATGATGCGGTTCACCTACCCCGGCGACCACGCGTCGGTCGTCTTCGACAACGTCACGGAGCAGGCCGGGCTGACGCTCGATCCGCAGACCCGCTCCTTCACCGGCTACTCCGACGTGAAGAGCGGACTGTCCACGGGCGCCACCCGGCTGTTCGTGTACGGCGTCTTCGACGCGCCCGTCACCTCGTCCGGGTCCCAGGGCGTCAAGGGCCACCTCCGGTTCGACGCCGGCGAGGACCGCACGGTCACCCTGCGGATCGCCACCTCGCTGATCAGCGTCGACCAGGCCAGGAGGAACCTCGCGCAGGAGATCCCCGCGTCCGCGTCCTTCGGCCGCGTCAAGGACCGTGCGCAGGACGCCTGGGACGACCTGCTCGGCCGGGTCGAGGTCGAGGGCGCCACCCACGACCAGCTCGTGACCCTCTACTCCTCGCTCTACCGGCTGTACCTCTACCCGAACTCCGGGTTCGAGAAGGTCGACGGCAAGGACAGGTACGCCAGCCCCTTCTCGCCGCAGACCGGCCCGGACACCCCGACCCACACGGGCGCGAAGATCGTCGACGGCCGGGTGTACGTCAACAACGGCTTCTGGGACACCTACCGGACGACCTGGCCGGCCTACTCCTTCCTCACCCCGGAGAAGGCGGGCGAACTGGTCGACGGATTCGTCCAGCAGTACCGGGACGGCGGCTGGATCTCCCGCTGGTCCTCGCCCGGCTACGCCGATCTGATGACCGGCACCTCCTCCGACGTCGCCTTCGCCGACGCCTATGTGAAGGGGGTCCGCGGCTTCGACGCGGAGAAGGCCTACGAGGCGGCGCTGAAGAACGCGACGGTCACCCCGCCGCACCGGGGCGTGGGACGCAAGGGCATGGAGACCTCGCCGTTCCTCGGCTACGCCTCCACCGAGACGCACGAGGGCCTGTCGTGGTCGCTGGAGGGCTACCTCAACGACTACGGCCTGTCGAAGATGGCCGACGCCCTCTGGGCGAAGACGAAGAAGGCGCGCTACAGGGACGAGTCCGCGTACTTCCTGAACCGGGCCCGGAACTACGTGACGCTGTTCGACAAGAAGGCGGGATTCTTCCAGGGGCGCGATCTCAAGGGTGACTGGCGGGTTCCGTCGGAGGAGTACGACCCCCGGGTCTGGGGCCACGACTACACCGAGACCAACGGCTGGGGTTATGCGTTCACCGCGCCGCAGGACAGCCGCGGTCTGGCGAATCTCTACGGCGGCCGGCCGGCCCTCGGGAAGAAGCTGGACACCTACTTCGCCACCCCGGAGACGGCGTCACCGGAGTTCGTCGGCTCGTACGGCAGCGTCATCCACGAGATGACCGAGGCCCGTGACGTGCGGATGGGCATGTACGGGCACTCCAACCAGGTCGCCCACCACGTCACCTACATGTACAACGCGGCCTCGCAGCCGTGGAAGACGCAGGAGAAGGTGCGCGAGGTCCTGTCGCGCCTCTACACCGGGAGCGAGATCGGGCAGGGCTACCACGGCGACGAGGACAACGGCGAGCAGTCGGCCTGGTTCCTGTTCTCCGCGCTCGGCTTCTATCCGCTGGTGATGGGCAGCGGGGAGTACGCGGTCGGCTCGCCGCTCTTCACCAAGGCGACGGTCCACCTGGAGAACGGCCGCGAGCTCGTGGTGAAGGCGCCCCGGAACAGCGCCCGCAACATCTACGTCCAGGGCCTGAAGGTGAACGGGAAGCGCTGGCGCTCCACCGCTCTCCCGCACGCGCTGCTGGCGCGGGGCGGCACGCTGGAGTTCGCCATGGGGCCGAAGCCGTCGCGCTGGGGCACGGGCAGGGGCGCCGCGCCCGTCTCGGTCACCGGGGACGACGAGGTGCCCTCGCCCCGCCGCGACGCGACCAGCGGCACGGGCGCGCTCTTCGACGACACCTCCGGTACGGAGGCGGCGCTGGAGGCGGCCGTGGACCTGCCGGTCGCGGAGGGCACGCGGGCCGTGCAGTACACGCTCACCTCAGCGGCCCGCGGCAGGGCCCCGGCCGGCTGGGTGCTGCAGGGTTCCCGGGACGGGACGGCCTGGACCGATCTGGACAGGCGGTCCGGTGAGTCGTTCGCGTGGGACCGGCAGACCCGGGTCTTCACGGTCGCGCGACCCGGCACGTACCGGCAGTACCGGCTGGTCCCCGCCGCGGGTGCGGCGCAGCCGGTGCTCGCGGAGGTCGAACTGATCTCCTGACCGGTTCTCCGCCCCCGTCCGAGGCCGCGGTCCCCCAGGGGGCTGTGGCCTCGGCGCTCCTCGTCGCCGTGGCAGAGCGGAGCCCTGCCCGCGCATCGGAGCTGCCGTTCGTGCCGCTGCCGTACCGGCCTAGCCGATCCGGCAGTCGGCGGCCCTGCCGGCCAGACCCTGCACAGCTGGCGGCGGCGGTTCGAGCAGGAGGGCATGCCCGGTCTGCTGGATCGCTCCCGCCGGCCGCGGAACAGTCCCACGCGCCTGTCCGCCGAGGTTGAGGCCTAGATCTGCGAGCTGCGCCGTCGGTATCCCCGGTGGGGTGCCCGCCGGATCTCCCACGAGCTGTCGGCCGCGGGTTGGAGTCGGCGCCGTCGCGGGCCACGGTCCACCGGGTGCTGTCCCGCAATGGCCTGGTCCGCGCCCAGGAACAGCAGCATCCGCGCAAGTACCGCCGGTGGCAGCGTGAGGCGCCGATGTACCTGTGGCAGATGGACCTCGTCGGAAGGAGGCAACTGTTGGGTTCATCAGCTGCAGCCGCCGACGCAGCCGAGAACAGCAGCGATGTACCACGGTCAGTTCGACGCTTGGCACGCACGACCGTGAGCGTAGAGCCCGCCGACAATCAGAGCGCCTCGCGAACACGATGGCCGCGCCACCCGGCCTCTCCGGTCGTACTCGAGGACCTCCGGAAGGCGGGAGCCGCCAAGGCCCAGGGCGCGCCTCCTCTGTCACGGGCGCAAGTCGACCGGCTCGTCGCCATCCTGCGCCGGACAGGCTCTCGGGCCAGTGCACGGCGTGGACGCGGAGCGCCACACCGGACGGCCGGGGGCCGTGGGAGCGGTACTCGGCAGAGGCGGCACGGGGTGCGGTCACGCTCCTCTCGCGTTCACGCTCACCCAGTGCCACAGCGCGAGCCCGCCGGTCTGGTCCTCCCTGATCGCGACCGGGACGGACTACTGGACCGGGATGGCACCGGCGATGCTGGTGATCGCCCTCGGCTTCGGGACCGGCGTCATCGCCCGGACCAGGCCGCGGTCTATGGAGTGGACCACGACAACCGGAGATCGCCTCGGCGCTGCTCACCTCCGGCCAGCACCTCGGCGTCACCCCCGGCCTCGCGATGTCGGCGAGCGTCGCCGCTGCGGTCAGTGCCGCGCCGCGACGGCTGGCGCGAGCACTTCGTCGAGTTCGTCCTGGGCGACACCAGCGGCCTGGCTCCGGATCAGCTCGCAGACAAGTGGCAGCAGGAGGCAGTGGCTGCCGGCAACGCTGCGTCGGCGGGCCTGCTGCGCCGTCTCTGGCTCCGCCCGGACGGGCTCCCAGCCCTCGGGGTGTGGCAGGCGACCGACCGGGAGACGCTCGACCGGGCGCTCGAGGATCTCCCCATGGCTCCGTGGCTCATGACGCCAGTCACTCACCTGGATCCACACCCGAGCGGCCCCGTCGAGCAGGCGTTCGCACTGTGCCGAGAAAGCCCTCTCCCTATCGAGCATGAACGATTTGTTGGACTCGCGGCGCGAGCCCTCCAAGCTGACGAAGCCGCTTCACGCAGAGACTTCCCCTCCGCGGAGTGTCAATCCCCTCGCAGCGTGGAGACGATCCATGCGGCCAGTCCCTCGGTGAGGGTGGCTCGGCAGTCCCGTTCGTGGTCGATCGGGCTCTTGAACCCGCATACGCCGTGCAGCCGCCTGGTGCCGTAGAAGTCGGTGATCCAGGTGGCGATCCTGGTCCGGGCCTCGGTGCGGGTGGGGAAGGTGTGCCGGTGGACGCACTCGACCTTGAGCACGCTGTTGAACGCCTCGCTCACGGCATTGTCGAAACAAGATCCAACTCTGCCCATGGGCGGGGGGGGATGCCCAACTTGCGGCAGGTCCGCTGGAACGTCCGGCTCCGCATGACAGCCCTCCGCCCCTACGAGCGACCACTGGCCGTCCTCGGACTCAACCGGCCTGCACCAAGGCACGATCAACGAACTTTGCAATCGCCCTGCCATCAGGACCGATACGTGAGCCCGTCAATGACGACTTTCAGCATGCGGTCCAGTTGAGTGCGCTGCTCGGGAGCGCCAGCCACGGAAAGTACACCGGCGAGGATGCTGCCGACGTCGACCGGATCGATGTCGCTGCGCAGTTCCCCCGCTTCGGCGCCGGCTTTGAGCATCATCCCCAGGACTTGCTGAATCTGGTCGCAGACCGGTCCGGTGCCGAAGCGTCCGGAAGCGCTCATGGCGACTAGAGCATCGCAGACACTTCGCCGCTCGCCCGCCCATTCGGCGAAGCGTCGCATCCAGGCGTGCAGAGCCTGTGCGGGCCGCTCGGTTTCCAGGAGGAAGAGCGCGTCATCGCGCAGCGGGCGGATCTGGTCGCGGTAGACCTCTTCGATCAGATCCTCGCGGGTGGGGAAATGTCGGTACAGGGTCGCGTTCCCCACGCCTGCGCGTTTGGCGATTGCGTCCAGCGAGATCGCCTGTCCGGAGGCGAAAGCCTCAGTGGCGGTGGCGATCAGGTGCTGGCGGTTGCGTTGGGCATCGATGCGCAGGGGGCTTCGTGGAGGTGTCATGAACTTCGCGATCCAGAGTGGTGGGTGAGATGCCTCGGACGAATCGGGGACGTCTCCGTTACTGTACAGTGAGCGAAAACGGGGAGCTCCCCGATTGTCGCGACCTGTCCGCCAAACGAAAGGCTCGCCGTGCCCGCAGCGCTCATCACGGGCGGTACGACCGGAATCGGCAGAGCGACTGCTGAACTACTGCACGCCCGTGGCTACCGCGTCGCCGTCGCCGTCGCCGTCGCCGGGCAGAACCCCGACTCCCTCGCGCGAGCACGGGCCGAGCTTCCCGGCGACGTACTCGCATCGAATCCGACGCGCGCGTCCTGGCCGGCACCGACGATCTCGTGGCAACGGTGGCCGAACGTTTCGGCTCTGTCGGTCGGAGCCCGACGTGGTAGCCCCGGCGCCACGCTGGGGGTGGCGACGCGCGGCGTCCTGTTGGCGATGCTGCCCTCACTTGCCCCGGAACTGGCCCCGCGCAGGATCCGCGTCAATGCCGTGAGCCCCGGAGCGACCGAGCCCCCTCTCCTCGACAAGGTGGGATTGCCTCGGAGCGGTCGGGAGGTCATGCGCACGAAGGTCGCGTTCGAGCGCTTCGGATCAAGCCAGGATGTCGCGGAGGTCGTCGCCTTCCACGCGTCGGACGTCGCCGGCTACGTCAGCGGTCAGGGCGCCTCCGTGGCCGGCGGGTAGGGGCTCGGCGTCTGAAACACGGACGCATGTCTGCCACCGGTCCCCGACGCCACGCACCACGACTATTAGGAGAAGTCTGATGTCACTTACTCTCGACACCTACCGGCTGCTGGGCCGTTCCGGGCTGCGAGTCTCGCCGCTGGCGCTGGGTGCGGCAACTTTCGGCACGGAATGGGGTTGGGGCGCCGACCGCGAGGAGGCGCGCAAGCTCTTCGACCGCTACACAGAGCTCGGCGGCAACTTCTTCGACACCGCCAGTACTTACACCAACGGCAGCTCCGAGCAGTTGCTGGGCGAGTTCGCCCGCGGTAACCGCGAGAGTCTGGTGCTGGCGACGAAGTACTCGACGCTGCGCCAGCCCGGCGACCCCAATTCCGGGGGTACGCACCGCAAGAGCATGTTGACGTCTGTAGAAGCCAGTCTGCGACAGTTGGACACGGACTACATCGATCTGCTCTATCTGAACGTCTGGGACTTCAGGACGCCGGTGGAGGAGATCCTGCGCGGCCTCGACGACCTGGTGAGGCAGGGCAAGGTGCTGTACGTGGCGATCTCCAGCGCCCCGGCCTGGCAGGTGTCGCGCATGCAGGCTATCGCCGATCTGCGCGGCTGGTCGCCGCTGGTCGCGCTGGAGATCGAGTACAGCCTGATCGAGCGTACCGCGGAGCGTGACCTGATCCCGATGGCACGCGAGATGGGACTGGCCGTGGTCTCCTTCTCACCGCTGGGAGGTGGGGTGCTCACCGGTAAATACAGCCGGGAGGACCAGAACCCGGCAGGTCCGGTCACCGGGGAAAGCACCAGCAATCGCAGGAGCCTCAACGCCGCCCTGGGATGGGTAACCGACCGTAACCTAGCCATCGCCGATGTGGTACGGGAGGTGGCCTCGGACCTAGGCTGCACACCCGCCCAGGTCGCACTGGCCTGGGCTCTGCACTCCCCGAATGTGACGGCGCCGATCATCGGCGCCCGCACCGTCACGCAGCTGGAGGACAATCTGGGCGCTCTGCAGGTCGACCTCGCTTCTTCCCAGCTGGCCCGCCTCAATGAGGTCAGCGCCATCGACCTCGGCAACCCGCACGGCCTGCTCGCCAGTGACCACATTCGCACGATCACCACAGGCGACATGAAGATCGAAATCCGCCGCTGATTCACCTCAGGAAAAGCAGAATCCGGCTTTACCACCACCCTTTCGACAATCAAACGGAGCAACTCGGCATGACTCAGTACCGCGACAAGAATGTGGTGATCACGGGTGGCAGTAGCGGCATGGGACTCGCGCTCGCGGAACTTCTAGTACACGGCGGAGCCCGCGTAGTAATTACCGGCCGCTCTCAGGACAAGCTCGACGCAGCGGGCAAGCGGCTCGGTGCAAATGCCGTCACTTTCCGAGGCGATGTGGCCTCACTGTCCGACCTGGACACGCTTGCCGACCGCGTGAAGACCGAGCTCGGTTCGGTCGAAGCCCTGTTCGTCAACGCCGGCATTTCACCCCTCACACCACTCAGGTCGACGACCGAGGAAATGTATGATGAGCTCTTCGCGATCAACGTCAAGGGCGCCTTCTTCACTCTGCAGAGGCTTGCCCCGTTGCTGAGCACGAACGCCGGCGTCGTCCTCACCACCTCGATCGCGAACGTCATCGGCAAGGTGGACATGAGCGTCTACGCGGCCGGCAAGGCGGCACTGCGCTCGATGGCCCGCACTTTCTCCCGCGAGCTGCTCCCACGAGGGATTCGCGTCAACGCGATCAGCCCGGGCCCCATCGACTCGGGAATTCTGGAAACGATGAATTTACCCAAAGAGGCCATATCCGAGTTCAGGGAGGAGCGGATCGCAAGCAATCCCATGGGGCGTTACGGCACCGTCGAGGAGTTCGCCAAGGCTGCCGCATTCCTCGCTTTCGATGCCACCTACACCACGGGCATCGAGCTGGCCGTGGACGGCGGCGAAACCCAGCTCTGAGAATGAGGAGGATTTGATGGAGCGGACCGATCGCTGCGTTCTTATTGAGCCGGAACTGTCGGGTTTCCTACTGGATCGTGCAGCGAACGTGGCGGGCGGCGAAGTAGCTTCAGACGATGTGGGGCTGTTTCTGGCGTCGGCGCAGGAAGCGGCGGGTGTCGTGCGCGAGACCGTCGGGTGAGGTGGCTCGGGCTGCGTGGGCGTGGTGCTTTAGATCAGCGTTCAACAGCTCGTCGGGATTCGGTTCGGGGCTGTATCCGGGCATCGGGTGCAGTTCGACGCGCTCGGCGCTTTCGGCAAGCCAGGCCGGGACGGCTTTGCTGCGGTGGACCGGTGCCGGTCGGCGATCACGTGAACCTTATGGCCGGCGTGCCGGGCGAGGCGGTCGAGGAACGCGCAGAACACCTGTGAGGTGAACTCGCCGCGGAAGACGGTGAACCACAGCACCCCTCGAGAGGCGACGGCCGACATGACGTTGCCCCTGAAGCGGCGGCCGTTCACCCGCACCAGCGGGGTCTGCCCCACCGGGGCCCAGGACCGCGTCCCGACGGGGCGGTGTCGGCCGTAGACCGCACTGATCAGCCCAGGCCAGCTCGGCTCCCTCCTCGCTCGCCCGGGCCCGGATCGCCGGATACCCCTCTTGAAGCCACCTCCCAATGACGTTGTCAAGCCGTCCTTGTGACCGGGAGTCCGCCTTGATAGCACCACCCGTCACGGATCAGGGCCCACCGGACGTTCACTCGCCGACGGGCCAGCGCCAGGACCGCTTGGACATGCCGCTTGCCTCGGCGCGCTTGCGTTCGTAGAAGCTCCCGGAAGCATCGCAGTTGCGAATGCCGATCAGTGCGGAGGTGTGGAGAACGCGCTGGAGGCCGCGGTGGTAACGCCGCGGCCGCTGCAGGTTGCCGGTGACGCTGCCCGAGTCCCGGGGAGTCGGGGCGACACCGGCCATGCTGTCCAGCCGACGCCGCCTCGGCGCCCACCGCCGCGCGCGGCTATGACGGCGGCAAGATCAACGGCAGGCGTCGGCATGTCATCACGGACTGCCTGGGCCTGCTGCTGATGGTGCCGGTGTGTGCCGCGAACGTCACCGACCGCCAGACCGCCCCGCGTCATGCTGCCCCACCTGCGGGCCGATTCCACAAGATCTCCCCGAAGTGCGCCACGATCGACCCCGCGACCGGGACCTCCACCACTTTGGGCGCCGGGCATCGGCTCCTGCGCCTCCTGCGCGGCCGCATCCGCCGCATCCGCCGCATCACCGTGGGGCGGCCAGAGCCTTGGCCGTCTCCACCCGAGCGATCATCCTCACTCCAATATCCCTTCGGCCGCGGCGAGTTGGGGCAGGAACCTGTCCGCCTCCAACTGATGCCTCCACCCGCACCCGGGCAGCAGCCCCCGCCCCTCCAACAATCCCACCACCGACGCCACCGGCTGCTCCGCATAGTCGAGGACGAACTGATCACCCGAACCCTCCCGCGACGACCCCGGAGCCATGCCTGAACAGCGGAAACTCGGTGATCACATCCGGTAGGACAACGGCTTCTCACCGGGCTTGCCATGGATCCTCACGCACTGACCTTGACCGCTGTGGCTAATCGACATAGCTTTTTGGCTATCTAAATTAGCTAAGGAAATCGACATGACTGAGCTACTGAACGTGGAAGGCGGCACCCTCGCCTACGAGGTGACCGGCTCCGGGCCGCTGATCGTGCTTGCGCACGGGATCGGCCAGAGCCGCGACGCCTATCGGTTCATGGTCCCGGAGCTGGTGGCCGCCGGTTATCGGGTCGCGGCCGTGGACCTGCGAGGCAGCGGCGAGTCGACCGCGACGTGGCCGTCCTACACCCGCACCGACATCGCCGCCGACCTGATCGCACTGATCGAGCACCTCGGCGGTCCCGCGGCGCTGGTCGGCCACTCCATCTCCGGCGGTGCCGCGACGATCGCCGCTGCCAAGGCGCCGGCGATCGTGAGCGCCGTCGTCGAACTGGCGCCGTTCACCCGCAAGGTGGAGTACTCGCTGAGCGCCCTGGGCGTGTCCCGCTACCGCAAGGCCGCGACGGCGATCTTGGCCGTCGCGATGCTCGGCAGCCACAAGCGATGGCGGAAGTACCTGGAGATCGCGACCCCGGAGCCGCGCCCGGCGGACTGGGCCGCGAGTCTTGAGCGCACCGACGCGATGCTGCACGAGCCGGGCCGGATGAAGGCCCTGCGGAAGCAGATGAACAGCGCCGCCGACGCCGGTGCCCAACTCTGCAACGTGCACTGCCCGGTCCTGGTCGTCATGGGCACCCTCGACCCCGACTGGGGTGACCCGAAGGCCGAGGGCGAGGCCATCGTGGCCGCGCTGCCGGAGGGCGTCGGCCGGCTCGAGATGCTCCCGGGGGCGGGCCACTACCCGCAGGTCCAATTCCCTTCGGCGGTGGTCGGTCTGGTGCGCTCGTTCCTGGAGACGGCCCGTGCCTAGGGCCGGACTCGACCGGGCCACGGTCATCGCGGCCGCGTCGGAACTCGCCGACGAGGTCGGCTTCGCCGGCCTGACCATGGGCCTGCTGGCCGAGCGGGTCGGCGTGCGGACACCGTCGCTGTACAAGCACGTCGATTCGCTGGACGCCCTCCAGCGGGGCGTCGGCCTCCAAGCCGTCCGTGACATCGGCGCCGTCCTGACTCGGGCCGCCGTCGGCCGGTCCGGTCCGGACGCGGTCCGCGCGATCGCCGAGACGTACCGGAAGTGGGCTCTCGACCACCCCGGCCGGTATGCCGCCAGCGTCCGCGCCCCGCGCCCCGAAGACGAGGAATACCAGGCCGTGGCCTACGAAGCGGTGCAGATCCTGGTCGACGCGGTCGCCGGCTTCGGGCTGACAGATGAACGCGTCATCGACGCGGTCCGAGCCCTGCGCACCGTGATCCACGGCTTCGTCGGCCTCGAAAACGATGCCTTCCGGATGGAGCGCGACAACGCCGAGAGCTACCGGTTCGTCGTCGACTCGCTCATCAGCGGCATGCAGGCCGAGGCCGCCGTCGGCGGGCCCGGCACCGCGCCGCTCCATGCCGGGGAGGGATCATGACCCAGGCCGCCGACTCCCCGAACCGCACCAACGCCGCCTCCGGGCTGCGGTTCCTGACCGAACTGATCGGCTGGATGGCCACCTCGTGGGCGTTGCACCAAGTCGGCTGGGCAGTCGCGATCGCCGCGTTGGTCCTGCTGATCGGACTGCCGGCGGTCTTCGGGACACCCGGCGACCGCCCGTTCGACCCGCCGGTGGCGATTCCCGGTGCGGCGATGCTCCTGCTCGTGCTCCTCGAAGTGACCGCCGCAGCCGTGGCACCGTGGTTCGCATGGCCCACGTGGGCGGCAGTTGTCGCGACAGCGCTGGCCGCGACGTCGGTCGTGCTCGAACAACCCCGCTGGCGTTGGCTGCTGCACCACTAGATCACGACTCGACACGCACCCTAGCTGTCCCCAAGTCACAGTTCACGGCGGGTTGTTCACGGAACGAGAGCCTGTCCGCGCAAGCCCCAGACGAAGCCCGAAAGCGGCGCGAAGGGGCCCGTGCCTACCACTGAGCAGCGGTGCGGCTGCCGGCCGCCGCCGAGTTCGACCAGCAGGGCGAGCTCCCCCACCGGATGCGGTCGGCGCTGGCCCGGCGCAGCATCAGCAAGCCCGATGAGAAGGCCTACTACTACTTCGCCTACGTACCCCCTTCACCTCGCGGTCCGGGAACCGGTACGGGCCGCCGGGGCGCGCTGAGTGCCCCTGCCGGGTCAGCTCCCCGGCCAGGTTCCGCAGCGACTTCGTGGTCCAACGCAGCAGCGACATCGGGTCACCGCGTTCATCCGGCTCGACCAGGCTCTACAGAGGTTTGAGCAGGTCCCGATCGATGGCTCCGGCCCGCTTGCGGCCTCCGCGCGGTGCACGCGTTCGACCCTCCGGCAGCGGCCCGCCCCCGCTTCCAGCTCCGACACTCCACGCCGCACGGGCGGTGCCGCTGACATGCGCGATCCGCGCCACCGCCCGTACGCCGCCGGGCCCGATCGGTCGGGCCTCGGTAGCCAAAGCCAGCCGCCGCTGCCGCTCGTTCAGAGGGCGAAGGGGCCGTTGTTTGCGAAGACGAGCTTGACGAAGTTCTCGCCGATGCGGCGGTGCCCTTCGGGGCTGGGGTGGATCGCGTCCGGCAGGGGGAACTCGTCGTGGTCGCTCTCGCCGTAGAGATCGAGCCCGTCGAGGTAGTGGAGGTTGGGGTCCTCGACGGACCGTTGCTCGACGATGTCGGCCAGGACGTCGCGGACGATCGTGAGCGTGAGCCGTCCGGCGCCGGTCTCGGCCGGGTCGCCGGTGGCCTTGAACTTCAGGGTGCCGTCGGAGAGGTCCGGCATGAGAGGTCCGGGCGTGTTCTCGTGAGTCGGACACAGGACAGGGGAGACCAGGAGCAACGGGGTGGTGGGGTGGCCCTCGCGGATGGTGTCGAGGAAGCCGTGGATGGCGGGGGCGAAAGTGCGCAGGCGCATGGCGTCGCCGTTGACGACGTTGATGCCGAGCTTGACGCTGATCAGGTCGGCCGGGGTGTCGCGCATCGCGCGGGCAGTGAACGGGTCGACCAGGGCGCTGCCGCCGAATCCGAGGTTTATCAGCTCCACATCGCCTGCGAAGGCGGCCAGGGCAGGCCAGATGGTGCTGGGGAAGACGGCGTTGGATCCGTGGCTGATGGAGCTGCCGTGGTGCAGCCACACCCGGCGCCCCTTGTCCGGGGTCGGCTCGACGGGGGCGTTGGTACGTAGGGCGACGACCTCGGTGATCTCCGCGTGCGGGAGCCAGATCTCGATGTCCTTCTCGCCGGCGGGCAGGTCGGTGAAGTGGGCGGTACCGGCGGGGCCCGGGGTGAATTCCGCGGTCTGGGTCTGCATATCGGTGATGGTGCGCAGGTTCCCGCCGTCCACGGTGGTCTGGGCGGTGAGGCGGCCGTCGACCAAGAGGTCGTAGACGCCGTCCGGCGGGGGCGGGAAACCCCGGTAGACGCGTTTGGTGGGCAGGGTGTCCAGGCGGATGGTGGTGGCGCTGGTACGGAAGGCCAGCCGGACGCCGGAGGGCTGGGCCTCGGCCACGGCCAGCCGGTCGTCGGGGATCTGGCGGCGCGCCCAGGCAGGCAGCCGGTGCGGCAGCAGGCCATGGGCAGTTTCTTCCACGTCGAGGTGCCCGCGCAGGAAGTCGGCGGTGATGGAGGTGGTGATCAGATTCTGTTCGGTACTCATTGTCTCAAGCCTTTTCATTCTGGGGTGTGGTGTCGGGTCGGGATGGGGGGATCCCGTCGCGGGGTTACGTGGCCGGTCAGGGGCTCTCGCGGCGCTGCTCCCGTTTGGACGGCGGCCGCAGCAACGCCGCTCCGCGCAAGGGCAGAGGGGCCTCGGACTCCTTGGAGGGGCTCTTGTCCGCGATGAACAGCAGGCCGGGGCAGGGCATGTGATGCCTCTGTCTTTGGCAAAGCGAGTCGTCTGTATCAGGTTCTCCGGCCGGCATGAATGGCGTCGCTAATCGTCCGCACCACACGGTCAACGCTTTCCACATGGAGTCTCCGGCGACCAGCGGAGGCCGGAGGATGTCCCAGCCGAATTCCGGTTGAGGTTCGACGGCCTTCACGAGACGCCCAGTGCCGAGCCCCGCACTGCTCGTCGGACGAGCGCATATCCAGCCTGAGTGCGGCGTCGCCTTGTTCTCAGCGCCGCGTCCGGGGAGCAGGACCAAATGCGGCACACCCGCCTCCTTCTCCCGTGCCGCGAACTCGCGTACCGGGTCCGGGGCGGACGGTGACACCCCGTAGGCAGTCTTGACTCTTCGGAGCGGCTGTCCTTCCGGCGGGGTCGGTCGCGCCGAGCGGGCTACGGTTGGACCGCGGTGCGTAACTGTGCGCAGTGCATCGCAGACGGGCGGCGACCTGTCGGCGGAGCTCGAGCGTAGCGCCACGTACGAGGCCGGCCTTGTTGCTCATGAACGAAGTACCCGCCCTGTCGCGTTGCGCGGAGAACTGTCCGACGACCCGATGCCCTTCTCCGGAGGGGGCGCCAGCACCCCCGGCTGCGCCGGTTCCACGCTTCACGCAGGCCTGGAACCGGCGCCGGCAGTCCCGCTGGGGAGCGGCGTGGCGGCGAAGACGGAGTCCGGGTCGACCGCAGACTTCACGGCGAGCAGCCGTTCGGTGTTCGGCCCGTAGGACTCCGCAACCTGGTCGGGAGTCTCCGGCCCCAGGAAGTTCACGTAGCCGCCCGGCAACGAGAACGGCTCAAGCGCCGCGTGCAGCTGTTCCAGCCAGCGCAGGTGCGGGGACCTACCTTCGCCACCTCCTGCGTTGTCCTGGCTTTCGCGGTCCTCCCACAAGGAGATCAGCTCGACCATCAGGTGCGGTTCGCGTCGGCCGAAAGCCGTCGAGCCGAGGGGCAGACGGGCGGCGGCACCATGGAACTGGTGCCACACGATCGCGGAGAACGGTGAGGTGAACTCCCGGGCAGCCCGGTCCAGGACGGTCGCGATGGAGCCGGAAATGGTCTGGACGGTGCGCGTGCGAATAGCGCCCATCCGCCCGGGTGGGAACATGGCGTCCGTCGCTGCCAGTGCCGAGGAACGGGCGACAGGTCCAACGTCGGCCAGCACGGGTGTACCGAGTCTGGCCAGGGCACGCACCGGCCCGTTCTCCGCGTTTCCCACCTCGATGTCCCCTGACCAGGTCGGCGCGACGTACACCGTCGGCTTCCCGTCCGGGCCGGGAAGGAACCCCACGTCCACCGTCAGCTCATCCGGGCAGTCCTGAAGGATCCCACCGAGGTTGGCGAGAATGTCGGCGCTCTGGGCAATCGGGTACAAGATGGTTCCCGACACCACTGTCGGCACGGGGTGCAGACGGATCCGCGCCGACGTCACGACACCGAAGTTGCCGCCGCCGCCGCGCAACGCCCAGAAGAGGTCCGGATGATGTTCGGCGTCGGTGTTCACTCGTGAACCGTCGGCCAGGACTACTTCGGCGCCGAGCAGGTTGTCTGCTGCGAGCCCGAACTGCCCGATCAGGGGGCCGTATCCGCCGCCGAGCGTGAGACCGACCATGCCGACGGCGCCAGCCGTTCCGGTGACGGCGGTCAGGCCCGCCCTCTCGGCGGCGGATACGACGTCGGACGAGAGCGCCCCGCCACCCACCGTCGCGACACGGCGGCCGATGTCGACCCGGACTCCCCGCATATCGGTCAGATCGAGAACCAGTCCACCGGGACGGAACGCCCGCCCCCAGAAGTCGTGACCCCCGCCGCGCACCGACAACGGCACCCCGTGGTTGCGAGACGCGCGTATCCCAGCCTGCACGTCAGCGGTGGTCGCGCACCGCACGACGACAGAAGGACGGACATCGACCGCTGCGTTGAACAACGCCACTGCTTTTGCATACTCCGGTCCGTTGGTGAGCACACGGCCCGCAGGGATTCTGGACCGCAGCTCAGCCAGTAGGGCTGTGCTGACCTCGTCGCGGGTATCGGCATTGGCATTGGCATTGGCATTGGCATTGGCACGAGACTGCATGGTCACTCCTGTGTGTCACTCGCTGGTGTGGACGTTGACGGCGGCGGCATGGAGCCGGAGACCGGCGCGCGGTCAACGAAGGTCGGTAGCATCCGCCCCGGTCGGCGGGGGCGTTCCAAGCCCCGCCGACCGGCCTCTCGACGATGTGTCGCAAGTAGAGCTGGCAGAGTCCGGAGAACTGTTCGGTGTCGTTCCTCGGATCAGCCCGCCGGTGATCCGTTGGGCGGGCCACTTGTCGTTCCGTCGCCAGATCTCGATGAGACCTCTGGTGAGTTCGGTCGACACCGGCCAGCCACGGAGATCACCGCTTCACCAGGTTAAGGATCAGTGTGGCGATGTCCTCCGGAGCTTCCTCGGCCATGAAGTGGCCCGCCTGGGTGGTGAAGTGCTCAAGGTCAGCGGCCCACGGGCGCCAGGTCGCAGTGGCGTCGAACCCCAACTGCTGGCCCCAGTCCTGCTGGACGACGGTCACCGGCATGGTGAGCTGGTTGCCGGCGTCGAGGTCGGCTTGGTCGTGTTCGATATCAATGGTGGCTGTGGCGCGGTAGTCGGCGACGATCGACGGAACTGCGTCCCGGCATGCGCGAAGGTACTCGGCGCGCACGTCCGCCGGGATCGCGTGGGAGCTCATGGACCAGGCGTCGAGGAAGTGGCCGAAGAATGCGTCGGCGCTGTTGGCGATCATCTGCTCGGCCAGACCGGGCGGCTGGGCCATCAGGTACAGGTGGAAGGCGACGGCCGCGTTGACCCCGTTGAGGACGTTCCAGGTGTCCAGGGTGGGAACGATGTCCAGGATTCCCAGGTGGCTGATCCGGTTCGGGTGATCCAGGCCGGCCCGGAAGGCAACGTGTGCGCCGCGGTCGTGCCCCACGAGCGCGAATTGGTCGAGCCCGAGTGCGTCGGCCAGGTGGATGATGTCCGCGGCCATCGTCCGCTTCGAGTAGGTGTCCTCGCCTACCGCTGCCGGCTTGCTGCTGGCGCCGTAGCCGCGAAGGTCGGGGCAGACCACGGTGTGATGCTGGGCCAGGATGGGAGCGACATGCCGCCACATCAGGTGGGTCTCAGGAAAGCCGTGGAGCAGTACGAGGGCCGGCCCGTCTCCGCCGACCGCCGCGTTCAGCTCGACCCCGTCAGCCACGCCGATCGGCCTGGTCTCGAACCCCGCAATGGTGATGCTCATCGTTGCCGATTTCCCTCTCTTGAACGTGTGAGCTACTGCCGCTCACGCGTAGATGTATGAACGACAGGAAGGATCGGAGAGCCGGATTAGCAGTGGATCAGCAGCGCAGCCCGGAGTCGACGACAATGAGGACATGGAGATCCACATCAGGGTGCTCGGACCGATCGAGGTCAGAGATGCCGAGGGCCGCCCTGTTGCGGTGGGCAGCCAGCGCCGCCGCGAGCTTCTGGGGCGGCTGGTCGCGGCCGGCGGCCGGGCCGTCCCGCTTTCGGTGCTGGTCGATGATCTCTGGGAGGACCCCCCGACCACCGCGGCCGGTACGGTCCGCACCTTCGTCGCCGAGCTGCGCCGCGCCCTTGAGCCGGATCGTCCCCCGCGAACCCCCTCGCAGGTCATCAAGACCGTTGGTACCGGATACGCCCTACGGATTCCACGGGCACACGTCGACGCCCACCGATTCGAGGACACCCTTGCGGACATGCGCGACGCACCCAGCGGCCAGGTTGCCAGTGCGCTGAGCGAAGCGCTCTCGTGGTGGCAGGGCGAGCCGTACACAGACCTCGACGCCTCGCGCTGGCTGGCACCAGAACGCGCCCGCTTGACAGAGCTTCACTGTCAAGCCGTCGAAATGCGCGCCCGAGCGGTGCTCGACCTCGGACGGGGCGCGCCCCTCATCCCGGAGCTGGAGGCTTTCGCAACCGCACATCCGTGGCGGGAGCATGCCTGGGTCCTGCTTTCCCATGCCCTCTACCAAGTCGGCCGCCAAGTCGACGCTTTGGCCTCGCTGCGTGCCGCACGAGCAAGGCTGCTGGATCAGTTCGGACTGGAATCGGTGGACAGTCTCGACCATCTCGAACGTGACATCCTCCGGCACGCCGCGCACCTCACGCCCGCACCCCGGGACGAGGACCGGCTGCGCCTGCTCACGCGCACAGAAGCGACAGGGACCTACACACGGCTGCGCTCGATGAGCTCTGTGGCCAGGGCCGCCGCGGTTACAGGTGGCACCAACCTGGTACTTGCCCAGGAGCACCGCGCCGCGGCAGCCGCGGAAGCGGAACGGACTGGAAACCCCGACCTCACCGCCCGAGTGATCGCGGCGTACGACGTCCCCACCATCTGGACGCGCGCCGACGACCCCGGACGGTCCGAGGCCCTGGTGGCAACCACTCAACGCACTCTGCACCGGCTGGGGCCAGGGGCATCACCAGCGCTTCGAGCACGTCTCCTCGCCACCATCGCACTCGAGCATCGCGGAACCCGAGACCAGTTCGCCGCCGAGGCGGCGAGGGAGGCCGAACAACTTGCTCGGGACCTCCACGACCCCAACGTGCTGGTGCTCGCGCTCAACGCCCGGTTCGTGCAGTCCTTCCAGCGCCCCGGGCGCACCGGCGAACGCGATGCCATCGCCGGCGAGCTCATTGAGCTCTCCGCGCGACACGATCTCCCACTGTTCGAGATTCTCGGCCATCTGATCAAGATCCAGGTCCATGCGGCGCGCGGCGACACCGGGACCGCGCAACGCCACGCCGAGGCGGCCGAGCGGCTCGCCGCCCTCCACGAGGCCCCACTCGTTCCCGTTCTCACCGCCGCTTTCCGGACCATGTGCCTGGCAGAACGATCAAACGATGCCGCCGAGGTCGCTCACGCCTATCGCACCGTAGCCACCGACCTCGCTGGCGCTGGCATGCCCGGGGTGGAAGCCGGCGTCTTCCCGCTCGCGCTCCTCTCCCTCCGCATGCGTCACCACCGTCCCGCGCCAACGGACCCCGACCTGGACTGGGGCCCCTACCGTCCTTGGGTCCAGCCCCTCCTCGACCTCGCCCGCGGCAACCTCGCGGCGGCCCGCCACGCCGCCGACGCCCTGCCCACGCCCCCCGCCGACCACCTGTATGACGCGCTCTGGGCCGTCAACGCACATACAGCGACTCTGCTCCACGACGAATCACTCGCCGCACAAGCACACGACGCCCTCTCCCCCTTGCGCGGCGAGATCGCGGGCGGAACGACGGCCATGATCACCTTCGGCCCCGTCAACCACATCCTGTCGACCCTCGATCAGCACCTCAATCGGCGGTAGCACCCACCTCTTGAGCCGGGGGCTTGCCCCGGGGCCGGGGTCGGGTTCAGGGCGGAGAGGCACGCTGCCCGCCGGAGACGCACAGGGAAGAGGACCATTGCTGAGTGGACGCTCAGAGCGGCGCGGGGTCCTCGATGGTGCCTTTGCGGTTCTCGGTGCCTTGGAGACCTCCGGCACTCCGGTGCGCTGCGCGGAGATCTCGCGCGCCACCGGGATACCGAAGCAGACGGTGTCCCGGTTGCTGGCGCAACTGGAGGCGCACGGCGCCGTGGCCCGGGTGGGCGAGGGTTTCAGTATCGGCTCGGGCCTGTTTCGCCTCGGATCGCGCTGGTCGGGGGCGCAGTTGGCCGCAGTCGGGCAGCCCGTACTGACTGAGCTGCGTCGACGTACAGGGGCGACCGTTCACCTCGCGGTCCTATCGGACGACTCCGTTTGCTACGTAGCCAAGCTTGTGGGGCGCGACGGGGACATTGCGCCTTCAGAAGTCGGACGCCTTCAGTCACCGGTTCGTAGCGCGGTCGGGAGGGTCCTCATCGCGGGTCTCCCGAGCGAGCAGCGTCGACGAGTACTGGGAGCCGTGACCGATCAAGAGATCGCGAAACGCGCTCGCGCAGCCCTTGACGGATTCGTCCGCTCCGCCGTGGCTTTCGACCACGAGGAGGTGAGTGCTGGGCTGTGCTGCGCCGCTGCGCCCGTCCTTGCTCACCGCAGGTCCATCGTCGCCGCGCTGTCGGTGTCCGTTCCGGTTGCCCGTCCGTTGTCTCCCTTGGCAGCCCAGGTCCGTGCGGCTGCCCGGGCGCTTTCACAGCTACGCGACGCCGTCCCACCATGATCCGCATGCACCGGGATCGTCCTGATCCGGCCCGAACCAACCCGTCGTGCCCTACCCGTCCCGCTGAATGGGTCATGGCTTCCCCGCACGCGCCGCCATCGGCACTCTGGCGGGCATGACCAGTGACGACAGCACATACAGCAGCCCAGACCCAGGTCCGGGACAGGCCAGAGTCGTTCGGGCCGGAGTGGTGCAGGCCGCCCCGCTTCCGTTCGATCCCGTGGCCACACTGGATGTTGCAGAACGGTGGTTGTCCGAGGCGGCCGAACGAAACTTGGACCTTGTGGTGTTCACGGAGGCGTTCATCGGCGGATACCCCAAGGGATCGGCGTTCGGCGGAGTGGTTGGCGACCGCACCGCTGCTGGACGAGACGAGTTCGCCCGCTGTTGGAAGGGCGCCGTAGAGGTTCCCGGCCCTGTCACGGACCGCCTGGGCCAACTGGCGGCCAGGGCCCGGGCGCACCTGGTGGTCGGCGTCGTCGAACGCGACTACGGCACGCTCTACTGCACGGTCCTGTTCTTCTCCGACACGGGAACACTCCTCGGGAAGCGGCGCAAGCTCATGCCTACCGGCGCCGAGCGGATGATCTGGGGATTCGGCGACGGCTCGACTCTTGACGTGCACCGTACGAAGCTCGGGCGGCTCGGGGCCGTGATCTGTTGGGAGAACCCCATGCCCGCGACGCGGCTGGCCATGTACGCCCAAGGCATTGAACTGTACTGCGCGCCCACGGCGGACAGCAGAGAAAGCCACCATGCGACCATGCGTCATATCGCCGTGGAAGGCCGATGCTTCGTCCTGGCAGCCAACCAGTGGCTGCGCACCAAGGCATTCCCCCCGGACCACCCCACGCCGTACGGTGACGACCCAGAGCACTTCGTATCCCGAGGCGACAGCAGCATCGGCCCGCTGGGCGAGGTCCTTGCCGGACCTGTCCCGGATGAGGAAGTCCTGCTGACCGCAGACCTCGACATGACGCGGATCCCATGGGCTCGCTATGACTTCGATGCAGTCGGCCACTACGCGCGCCCCGACATCTTCCGTCTCTACGTGGACACAACAAACCGTCGTGCCGTACAGACCGGCGACACAGCCAGCGTATGTCTCTCGAACAATCTTCCCAGCGAGTCCACCTCATGGCGTGCCCGCGCCTCCTAGCGACACGACCGACACCTCCATCCTCTCTCCGAAGCCCTCCGGCCCGCTTGGACGCCTCCTATGAATGCACAGCCCGTCACCATCCCCTCCGCACACGACATCGCGGATGCATCCAGACGGATCCGCACCGTAACCCGCCGCACACCCGTGCTACAGGTGGCGGCGGGAGAACTAGTGCTCTGACCGGGAACGTTCGCCGGGTTCGTGGATGGCAAGTGGCGACTTCCGATGACGGAGATCCGCCCCGTACGATCTTGAGTCCATGCCATAGATGCCGGAGGGCGACGATGGAAGAGCCGCGGATACGCCTCGGCAACGATGATGTGTGGCTGGAACTGGCTCGGACCCGTGCGGACAGCTGGCAGATCACCGCAGATTGGTCCTCCTGGCTGACAGCTGACTTCACCGCGGATCTCAGCGCTGCGGAGGTCGTGGACTTCGTGGCCCGCATGCTCTCTCACCTGGGCGCGCCGTCGCGTGGACGCTTTTCGGCAGCGGTGACTCCCGGTCGGAACAATCCGCTGACGCTGAAGGCGGAGCCAGTGGGAGACGGTTTCGCCTTTTTCGTGCGCCTGACTCCCAACGGCGACGACGACGTGTGCCATTTGCAGATGGAGATCGATCCGATCGCCACGTTGGAGCTTCGTGAGACCTTCAGTGCGCTGCACGCGGCGCTGGTGGTCTGACTCCCGGAGCGTTTTGGTCAGGCTGCCGTCGTGAGCGGGCGTCCGCCCCAGCGGATGCCCTTCTCGCTTCGGATGCGGGCGCGTTCCTTGCGTTCGGCGGCCAGGACGTCGCGGTGGCGGGCGTTGGCGTTGCGCCAGCGCAGGTAGGCGTGCAGGGCCCTGGTCTGGACGGTGTGGTTGGGGTGGTGGGAGTTGGCGATGGTGAACTGCCTCAGCGGTCCGAAGTGCGCCTCGATCGGGTTTGCCCACGAGGCGTAGGTCGGGGTGAAGCACAACTCGACCTTGTGCTTCTTCGCCCAGCGGCGGATGTCGGCGCCTTTGTGGGCGGACAGGTTGTCCAGGATGACGTAGATCGGTGCGCCGTCGGACCGTGCGGCGCGAATCGACTTCAGTGCGGCCAGCGTGGTCGCAGCACCCTTCCTGCGACGGTTGACGCCCCACAGGCGGTCGTCCCCGATCGAATAGCAGCCGTGGAAGTAGCGCACCCCGTGGGTGCGGTGGTAGGTGGCCGGCACCCGGTCGGGGTGTTTCTGCCGGGCCCATCCCGAGCCTGCCGTGGGCCGGATACCGAGCGGGCCGAACTCGTCGAAGGCGAAGACCCGGTCGGGGAAGCGGTCCAGCACTTCCTCGATCCGGTCCAGCTTCGCCTCTCGCTCGGGGTCCGGGGACTCCTTCCAGGTCTTGGTGCGCTGGAAGGTGATTCCGCGGCGGGCGAGCAGGCCGCGCAATGCTTCGCGGCCGATGCGAATGACCCGGCCATGGACTTTCCGCAGGTAGGCGACGAGTTTGCGCAGTGACCAGCGGGTGAAGGGCTGGCCGAGCTTGGTGGGGCGGGTGGTGGCCGTCTGGATGACGAAGTCCTCGTCGTCACGGTTGAGCAGGCGGGGACGGCCTCCCGCCCACTGAGGGTCCAGGCAGGCCAGGCCGATCTCGTTGAACCGGTGGATCACGTCCCGGACGGTGTCCTCGTCGACCTGGACCAGCTGGGCGATCACCGGCACCCGGTTCCCGCCGGCCGAGGCCAGCAGCATCATCGCGCGCCGGTAGCGCACCGAGCTGGTGCTGCCCCGACGCACGATCTGCTGCAGCTTCCGCCCCTCCTGGTCGGTCAGTCTGCGCACACGGACAGGCTCGGCCACCGCACCCCCAGCGGTTGGATCGGACGTCATCGCCCATCCAACCGCCGCGATCACGAACCCGGCGAACCTTCCCGGTCAGAGCACTAGACATCCCCATCTGAGGTTGATCCCCGGGAGTGGACACCGAGTTTCATGCGACGAGTGACAGCGTACGTGACGTGATCAGTTGCTGTTCGAACTCGACCGGTGTGAGGTAGCCGAGGGCGGAATGCCGACGGCGCCGGTTGTAGTACGACAGCCAGCGGAACAGCTCCAGCCGAGTCTGAGTCTTCGAAGTCCAGCGCCTGCCGTGGAGCAATTCGCGCTTGAGGCCCTGGAAGAACGACTCGGCGAGGGCATTGTCGTAGCTCGAGCCGACCCGGCCCATGCTGCGCCGGATGCCGTGGCGGCGGCATACCTCGGCGAAGGCGGCCGCGCTGTATTG
>NZ_JASHLT010000004.1:0-194481 GCF_030056615.1 Streptomyces sp. HNM0645
CAATGCCGCCGCCGAGAGCTTCTTCGCGCTGCTGAAAGCGGAGATCGGCCCCCGCCGCTGGCCCGACCGGATTACCGCCCGCGCTGAGATCTTCACCTTCATCGAGACCTTCTACAACCGCAAACGGCTGCGGAGGCATCCAGTCTGGGGCTACCTCACCCCGCTGGAGACCCGGCAGCGACACGAATAAGAACACGCCCTCGCAGCGTAAGCATCGAGTGTCCAGCATCACGGGGAAACTTCAGGTGCTGATCTCTTCTTTGAGCAGGGCCCAGAAGCTCTCCGCGGCGTTGTCGAAGCACGATCCGGTGCGTCCGCAGTTCTGCCGCAGCCCGAACTTCCCTATGCGTTCGCGGAACTGGGTCGACGTGTATTCGCTGCTGCGATCGCTGTGGATCACGGAAGGTTCGCCGGCTTCCACAACACGCACCGACTACACAGCGTGTGCGGCTGCCAGGGTCCGATCGACGTCGAGCACGACCACAGGCCACCCCCTTGCCGGCCGCTTGGAAGACCTCCACAGTCCGAGGGGACTGACACTCTGCCACCTGTACTGTTCCGGCCGGGGCCGAGCGTCCGTTCTTTGCCGTGCGGCCTGAGGCGGTCACTGGAAGCTGAGACGGTGCGGGTGGGTTGGGTCGGTCTGGCAGGTGTGGACGCGCATCTGGCCGCGGCCGAGATAGACACCGACGGGATCGACGACTCCCGGGTCATCCGTCCGGTCCTCGATGGGCATCCAGCTTCGTGAGCCGCCGTCGCACTCCCATTTGTCGACGGTGAGCAGTGGCGGCATCGGGGTCCCGCACTGAGGGCAGTCGACGGGGGCGGGGTCGGTCAGGTGCCAGGAGGCGTAGCCGCCGACTTTCCAGCCCGGGGCGATGGAGAGGTCGCTCATGTAGTCGATCTCGTCCGGTTCCTCGGCGCGGGCGGCGGCCATGGCCGCTTCGTACTCCTCGTAGGTGGCGTAGCTCGCCGGAGCTGAGGAGTCGTAGGCGTCCTCGGCGTCTTCCTCGTCGAGGAGGCCTTCTTCCCACTCGGCGATCTCCTGCTGGAGGTCCTCGCTCAGCAGGCCGAGGTACTCGTGCTCCACGACCTGCTCCGGGTGGAGGACGCAGGTGGTCGGGACGCACTCCTCGCGACCGGCGACCGGCGGTTCGGGCTGCGGCATCAGTGCGGTGCCGACATCCTCTGCACGCCGCCACTTGAGGACCACCTTGATCGTGCGCTCCGGGCCGTGTACCTCGAAGGGGCACCAGAACACCTGGAGCAGGTCGCATCCGTCGGGCCCGACGAGGTCCGGCACGTCCCGTGCGTAGAGCTGGGCCACGGCCAGAAGCGGCAACGGGTCTGCGTCCTCCAGATCCGGGACGTGGAGTCCGGACGTCATACCCTCCAGGAGCAGTTGCTCCTCGTCGGTGAAGTCCCGTCCTCGCGCCTCGTTCTGGATGCGCCGCCGCAGGCGCACGTCGGACAGGAGGTGGCCCGTGCCCTTGGGGTGGACCGTGGTGCAGACCGGCCACGGCTCGTCGGCCGGCCACAGCAGGGGCCCGGCGACCGAACTCTCCTCCGTCTTGGGTGCACCAGGGCGCGGATGCAGCCGTGTCGCGGTCCGCCGGTGGGCGGCAAGGGCGGGGAAGACCGCCTCGACGTCGACAGGGCGCGGTGGCGTGGTGCGGGTCATGCGAGTCCTCCAAGGCGGTTCGGCGTCGATGCGATATGCCGGTTCGGACGTTGCCGTGATCGTCAAAGGTCTGCCGCCGGCTCGTGCCGTCGACGGCGGTCACTTCCAGGGGCTGGTGGCGCTCGTCATATCGGGCGGTCGCTGTGCTGCCGTCGGGCAACCGCACCCGTATGAGGTTCGCGGCCTCGTCGTAGGTCAGTTCGGTGGTGTGGCCGAGGGGATCGGTTCGGGTGAGGGGGCGGTCGTACGCGTCCCAGGTGAAGTGGGTGGTGTGGCCGAGGGGGTCGGTCTCTGCGACGACTTGGAGGCGGTCGTTGAGTACAAGGACGGCGGTGGCACCGGTGGAGTCTGTGTAGCGGGTGATGCGGTGGCCGGTGTCGGGTGGACGTCGTAGGCGAACCTCGAGGACAGGACGCCGTCGGGGCCGATGGTTCCCTCGACCCGCCCCTGGGCGTCGTACGCGTACTGGAAGGTCGCACCGTTGCGGTCCGTCCAGGACGTGACGCGGCTGTCGGCGTCGTAGGTGAAACGCATGGCCGGCCCGTCGGGACCGTCCGGACCGGTCAGCGTGATGAGGTCGCCGGGCGGGTCGTAGTCGTGGCCCACCACCGTGACAGGGCCTTCGGGGCCGCGGACGGCCAGCCCCGTGACGCGCGAGGCGTCCGCGGTGAGCTGCACGACGTAGTCGCCCGAGTGTGTGACCGCGAGGGGTGTCCCGTCGGGACGGCGGGAGAAAGTGATCTGGTGGCCGTGGCGGTCTTCGATGTCCGAGAGCCAGTAGGCGGTGGACGTGCGGTAGGGACTGCCGGTGAAGAAGTGGACGCGGCCGTTGTGCGGATCGTGGATCTCGTAGCAGGTCTCCTCGCCGTGCACGCCACCGTGGACGAGCGGGAGCTGGTCGCCCTCCAGGGGCAAGACGCGTTCCCCGTCGGACCCGGGCAGGCGGGGGTAGACCAGCAAGGAACCGTCCTCGCGTGCCCATATCGCACTGCGCACCCCGTCGAGCTCGATCCTCTCATCCAGGGTGGAGACCCAACCACGGCCGAACCAGTGGCCGAAGCGGTAGGTCGAGGCATGCGTACGGCGCGGTGCCCGGGGCAGCACCCCGGGCAGCGTCCGGGGCGCGTACCGTTGCCGGAGCTTGAACGGCTGTGACAGCCGGGCGCCTTGGGTCAGGACGGCGTCGCGGGTTGACGGTGGTGGGCCGGGCGAGTCGGCTTTCCGGAGAGTGCGGCGGACGCCGGCGGCGTGTCTCTGGAACGTCCAAGGCGGCGATGGTGACTTTCCGATTGGCTGCCGGACCGGGCCGACTGGCAGTCATAAGCTGGTGGCCGTAAGGAACAGAACGAGGGGCGGGGTGAAGGAGACCATGCGCGGCCTCACCGAGGCGAACCTCAGGACGCTGGCCGGTGCCCGTTCCTTCGAGCGCGGGCTCGGATACCTGGATGCGGTGGCCGGGGTCGAGATCGGTGACGGCTCGGTCATCGCGAGCGTCCACGGCACGGAGCGGTACGAGGTGGAGCTCGTCCTGGACGGGCCCGGCGGGCTGTCCGGTGAGTGCGACTGCCCGTACGGCCTGGAGGGCAACTTCTGCAAGCACCTGGTCGCCCTCGGCCTGACCGTGCTCGCCCGGCCGGAGAGCCTGCCCCGGCAGCGGAAAGCCGCCCGGGACCGTGCACGGGGCCTCGACGGTTGGCTGTCCGCCCTGTCCAAGGACGAGTTGCTCGCTCTGGTGCGGGAACAGATCGGTGAGGACCGGCAGTTGCGGCGCCGACTGGAGTTGCGGGCCGCGAGCGCCCGCGGAGACCTTGCCGCGGTCCGGGGCCGTGTCCGTGAGCTGCTGGACATCTCACCGTTCGCGCAGTACGGGTACGTGGAGTACGCCGATGCCCGCGCCTACGCGGACCAGGCCGGGCAGGCGGTGTCCGCGCTCGGCGCGCTGACGGGCTCCGGGCGGGCCGCCGACGCGATCACCCTGGCGCGGGAAGCGATGCGGCTGCTGGCCGAGGCGGTGGAGAGCGTTGACGACTCCGACGGCCGGCTCGGGCAGGTCGGTGCAGAGCTCGCCGAGGCCCATCTCGACGCGTGCCGTGCGGCGTGCCCCGACCCGGGGGAGCTCGCGGGCTGGCTCGTCGGCCATGCGCTGGGCGACTCGGACGACGGCCTCACCGACATCGATCCGCTCGACTACGAGGACGTCCTCGGTGAAGAGGGGATGGCCGTCCTGCGGAAGCTGGCGGTCGAGGCGTGGCGGGGCAACCGCCGAGGCTGGGCGGAGAAGTGCCTGATGGAGCGTTTGGCCAAGGCGGGAGGCGACGTCGACGCGGTGATCGCCGTGCACGCGGCCGACCTCGCGCCGGACGGCCACACGCACCTGGTCATCGCCCGCGAGCTGGATGCGGCCCGGCGCCCCGACGAGGCCCTGCGCTGGGCGGAACGCGGCATCCGGGACGCCCGGGACCTCGCTGCCGTCGACACAGCCCTCGTCGACCACCTCTGCGAGCGTTACACGCAGGCGGGCCGACTCGCCGACGCCGTCGGCCTGCGCCGCGACCACTTCGGCGCCCGCCGCACCCTGCTCGCGTACCAGCAGCTGCGTGCCGCCGCCCCGCGTCGGTCCGCAGCAGGGCCAACGCGCCCTCGCGCTCGGCCGGCCAGCAGTCCGCGACCACTTCGGCGCCCGCCGCACCCTGCTCGCGTACCAGCAGCTGCGTGCCGCCGCCCGGGCCGCGGACTGCTGGCCGGCCGAGCGCGAGGGCGCGTTGGCCCTGCTGCGGACCGACGCGGGGCGGCGGCAGCAGGGTTGGTACGGCGGCCTCGTCCTGGTCGACGCACTGCTCGACGACAAGGACGTCGACGCCGCCTGGCAGGCCGCCACCGAGACCGGCGCCCATGATCGGCAGTGGCTCACCCTCGCCGACCAGGCCCGTGGCACCCGCCCCGCCGACGCGCTCGGCGTGTACCTGCGCCTGGCCGAACCCCTGACGAAGCAGACCGGCAACCGGGTGTACGAAGGGTTGACCAGCCTGCTGTTGAGCATGCGTGACTGCCACCGCCGCCTGGGATCGCCGGAGGAGTTCACCGGGTACGTCACCACTCTGCGCACGACCCAGAAGCGCAAGCGGAACCTGATGCGGCTCCTGGACCAGCACGGTCTGTGACCCGGCAGGAGCGCTCGCCGCAGGCAGCGCTTGTCCCCCGGACAAGCGGTGACGCGGAGGGCCAGGGAGAGGGCCCCTGCTGGATCCGCGCTGGATCGTGATCCGTCACATGGCGTCTGCGCAGTTTACGGCGGGGTGCTGGTTCTGGCTCCTGCTTCTCGTGACGTGCCCGTTGCCGCACGGTGGTCCTTGAAGCGCGGGTCGATGAGTCGTGATCGTGAGCGACAGTCGGCGAGGCCACATACCGATGTCGGTACGGGCGGTGCCGAAGCCGATCCACGACGCGGCGGTGAAGCGGGAGCCCAACGCCCGTACCGGTGACCCGGCTGAGGGACGTCACCGAAGGACGGCTGCGGCTGGGGAGCGCAGAGAAGGGGGACTGGGCACGGTGGGCCGCGTTCTCGAAGCGGGCCCCCACCGGCTGCGGCATATCCCCGGTGTCGGGCAGCGCACAGTCGACCCGATGCCGGCGGGCGTGCGCCGACTCTCCGAGACTGTGCACGAGTCCGTAGCAATCGTGGACCGCAGGTGCCGCGGGCCACGCGGTGCTCCTGGCGCGGATCCCGGCAGCGGGCGTCGGCGCACGCCTGGACATGACGGACGCGGCGCTCACGCCGCCCGAGTGAGTGACGGGGGAAGCGGTGGCTCACCGCGCGGTCCCGTCCACGGGGGCGCCTCGGGAAGGCGGTCCGGGTCTGCCCGCGTGCCGGCCTTCCTCGCCGGTGCCCTGAGGGGCGACGGGGTGCGCTGACGCGTATGTCTTGGTGCCGGCCGAACCGTCACCCCCCGGCCGCGACCCCCGTCTTCACCCCCGCCCCGCACAGCGGCACCACCGCCGTGCGGCCCTCCAGACCGTGCGCCTGGATCGCCGCCCAGCAGGCCGCGCCCGTGGGCTCGACGAACAGGCCGCGGGCGGCGAGGTCGAGCTGGGCTGCGCGGATCCGGTCGTCCGTCACCGTGTGGAAGGTGCCGCCGCCGGCGCGTACGGCGGAGAGGATCTGACGGGCCCGGGGTGGGGCGGGGATGGCGATGCCCTCGGCGAGGGTGGGTGCCGCCTCCGCCGGGGTGATGTCGTCCGCCCCGGCGTGGAACGCCGAGGCCACGGGGGCGACCGCGGCCGCCTGGACCGCGACGAGCGCCGGACGTTCCGCGATGAGCCCGTGGGCGCGCAGTTCCTCGACGGCCAGGTGGGCGCCGAGCAGCAGGGTGCCGTTGCCGACGGGCAGGACCAGAACCTCGGGCAGTCTGCCGCCGAGGTCCTCCCAGATCTCGTACACATAGGTCTTCGTGCCGTGCAGGAAGTACGGGTTGTGGACGTGCGAGGCGTAGAAGACGCCGTCCTCGTCGGCGGCCGAGCGTGCGGCGCGTGCGGTCGCCTCCCGGTCGCCGGGGACGAGCTCCAGCCGGGCCCCGTGGGCGGCGATCTGCTCGACCTTCTTCGGGGAGGTCGCGGCCGGGACGTACACGGTGCAGTCCAGGCCCGCGCGGGCGCAGTAGGCGGCGATCGAGGTGCCCGCGTTGCCGCTGCTGTCGGCGATCACGCGGCGAGGCTTCAGCCGGCGGGCGAGCTCGGCGAGCATGACCGCGCCGCGGTCCTTGAAGGAAAGGGTCGGCATCAGGAAGTCGAGCTTCGCGGTGACGGTGGCGGTGAGGGGGACCAGCGGGGTCCGTCCCTCCCCGAGCGAGACGGCTCGGGGGCCGCCGCCCGTGGCCTCCGTGGCAGCGAGCGGCAGCGCCTCCTCGTACCGCCACAGTGAACCCACCCTGCCCGTGAGGGAGTCGAGGGAGACGGGCGCCGCGGCGAAGCCGAGGTCCCAGGGGCCGTGGCACTGGGGGCAGCGCCAGGCGAGCGACTTGACCGGCGAACGTACGCCGCACTTCGGGCACTGATAGTCCGTCATGTGATCCAGCATGGCAGTTGTGTGGCACACGTGTTACGGGCCGTCCGAACTCTTGTGGGATTCCTATGGATCAGCCAACCTTTCGGGACGGCAGTGGCGCGGCGAATTCGCGGGCACCCACCCCGTGTAGTTGTCATGCCCCTGTCGAATACCCCCACGACAGCGCACCACTTATGAGGAGGACCCCTCACATGTCCGTGATGCGTAACTCGCAGCGAAGACTGTCCGCGGTCAGCGTGACAGCCGTCGCCGCCCTGGCACTCGGTGCCGCCTCCGCCCTCCCGGCCACCGCGGCAGAGCCCGCCCCGGTGGGCGTGATCGAGAACGCGGGCGCCCCCGGTGCCATCGCAGGCAGCTACATCGTCACCCTCGACGAGTCGGCCGCCGACGCCAAATCCAAGGCGGGCAGGCAACTCGCCGCGGAGTACGGCGCCAAGATCAAGAAGACGTACAGCGCCGCCCTCAACGGATACGCCGTCGAGCTCTCCGAGTCGCAGGCCAGGAAGTTCGCCGCCGACCCCGCCGTCGAATCCGTCGTGCAGAACCGGGTGTTCACCATCTCCGGTACCCAGCCGAACCCGCCCTCCTGGGGCCTGGACCGCATCGACCAGCGCGCGCTGCCGCTCGACCAGAGCTACACCTACCCCGACTCCGCGGGCGAGGGCGTCACCGCGTACATCATCGACACCGGTGTGCGGATCACCCACAACGACTTCGGTGGCCGTGCCTCGTACGGCTACGACGCCATCGACAACGACAACACGGCGCAGGACGGCAACGGCCACGGCACGCACGTCGCCGCCACGGTCGCGGGCGGCTCCTACGGTGTCGCGAAGAAGGCGAAGGTCGTCGGCGTCCGGGTGCTCAACAACTCCGGTTCCGGCACGACCGCCCAGGTCGTCGCGGGCATCGACTGGGTGACGCAGAACGCCGTCAAGCCGGCCGTCGCCAACATGAGCCTCGGCGGCGGCGTCGACACGGCGCTGGACACCGCCGTCCGCAACTCCATCGCCTCCGGCGTCACGTACGCCGTGGCGGCGGGCAACAGCGGCGCCAACGCCTCCAACTACTCCCCGGCCCGGGTGGCCGAGGCCATCACCGTCGGTTCCACCACCAGCAGCGACGCCCGTTCCAGCTTCTCCAACTACGGCAGCGCGCTGGACGTCTTCGCCCCGGGCTCGTCCATCACCTCGGCGTGGAACAGCAGCGACACTGCGACCAACACCATCTCCGGCACCTCGATGGCCACTCCGCACGTCGCCGGTGCCGCCGCGCTCTACCTGGCGGACAACCGGACCGCCACCCCGGCACAGGTGTCCTCGGCGCTGACCACCGCGGCGACCCCGAACGTGGTCGGCAACCCGGGCTCCGGCTCGCCGAACCGGCTGCTGTACGTCGGCGGCGGCACGACCCCGCCGCCCGGGTCGAAGTTCGAGAACACCACGGACTACGCGATCAACGACAACTCCACGGTGGAGTCGCCCGTCACCGTCAGCGGCGTCTCGGGCAACGCGCCCGCCGCACTCCAGGTGCCGGTCAACATCGTCCACACCTACATCGGTGACCTCCGGGTCCAGCTCATCGCCCCGGACGGCACCGCGTACACGCTGAAGTCGTACGGCACCGGCGGCAGCAGCGACAACATCAACACCACGTACACCGTGAACGCGTCCTCGGAGGTCGCGAACGGCACCTGGAAGCTGCGGGTGAGCGACAACGCCTGGTGGGACACCGGCAAGATCGACTCCTGGGGTCTTCAGTTCTGACGCCCGGACCGCCGGACCGTGCCGGGTCCGGCACCTGATCGAGCAGTGAGGGGCGGCCGCGCCGAGCGGCCGCCCCTTCCGCGTATCAGGGCTGCCCGTCGCCCTGCTCCCGCCGTATGATCCGCTGACCCGCGCAGATGTTCGCATGATCTTCACAAGGAGCGCCGTACCCGTGGAACCGTCGTCGCAGGGATGGACGCCTCCGGGCGGGTCCGGCCCGGCGCAGCCGCCCGCCCCGTCCTCGCCGCAGCCCGCCCCGGCGTACCCGTACCCGATGCCGGCGGGCGTACAGCCGGGAATGCCCTACCCGCCCTACGGGGCGGTGCCGCAGCGGCGGGGCACCAACGGCTTCGCCGTCGGCTCCCTCGTGACGGGCATCGTGTGCTGTCTGCCCCCGCTCGGCCTCGTCCTCGGACTGGTCGCGCTGGCGCAGATCAGGAAGAGGGGCGACGAGGGCCGCGGCCTGGCGATCGCGGGCACCGTGCTCTCCGTCGTCAGCACGATCCTCATGACCGTCGCGTTCGCCACCGGCACCGCCGGTGAGGCGTGGGACGGCTTCCGCAGGGCGGCCCGCGACAGCGCCGCCGCGGACTCCACGTTCGACCTGCGGACCGGGCAGTGCTTCGACACCCCGGGCCGCGGCCTGGAGGACGAGGAGGCGGCGTCCGTCCGGATCGTGGACTGCGACAGACCGCACGAGGGCGAGGTGACCGGCACCTTCCCGCTCGACGGGTTCGACGAATGGCCCGGGGAGAAGACCGTCGAGACCGAGGCGGAGCGCCGGTGCGAGGACATCAACAGCGCCTACGCACTGGACCGGTGGGCCGTTCCCGGGACGGCGGAGCCCTACTACTACATGCCGACCAGGGACAGCTGGCGCTTCGGTGACCGCAGCGTCACCTGTGCGCTGGCGAGCGGCGGACCGAAGCTCGCGTCCTCCGTCCGCAGCGACCGGACGACGCTCGACCCGGCGCAAATCGCCTACCTGGAGGGTGAGCTGGCCGTCGACTCCGTCTGGTGGGAGGAGCCGGAGGACCTCTTCGAGGACGACCCGGAGGCCAACCGCGCCTGGGCGGAGCGGATGGCGCGGACGCTCGGAACCGAGGCCCGTGAACTGCGCGCCGGACCCTGGCCCGCGGCGGCCCGCACACACGCGCTGGCCCGCGCGAAGGAGTACGAAACGGCCCGCGGCCACTTCGGCCGGGCGGCGGCGGCCCAGGACGAGGAGAGCTTCTGGGACGCCATGTCGGAGGCGGGCGACGCCTTCCGCCAGGAGACCGAGATCGCCGTCCGGTCCGCTCTCGGCCTCGCCACGGACCCGCCGGAGGAGGCGGACGACGCGGAGGAGGGGGAACCGCTGCCGAGCGACGACACGACGGTCTGAGCCCCGCGGCTCGCAGGTACGCGTGAGCCGCGGTCCACCGCGCCGTGATGTGGGTGGGCTTCGCGGGCGCGCCGCTGGTGTCCAGGTCCTTCACCTGGAAAATCCGCCCGTAGACGTCCCATTGGGTGAAATGGCCGACACGTTTGTGGGCATGGGGCGCGGGTGGACGGTCGTGGCGGGTGCCGGCCGCGGCCGCGTGGGGAGAGCGGGGCGGGAGGGGCGAGGAGCGCGAGCGGGGCGGCGGCGATGGTCGGCCGGGCAAGGGCTCTTCGGCGCATGAGGCTCATTCCTCTGCGTGTGCCGGAGGGCTTCCACGGGCGGTCGTGCTGCCGTGCGCACCGAAGCTATTGGTCTGGACCATTATGGTCAAGGGTGCGGTGCACGTACGCGTGAAGCCGCTCGCCCGTCAGGGGTGAGTGCCCGCCTCCCTGGCGACTATGACTGCGTGTAGTGCTCAGGCCCATACTTGCGGGGATCAACCGTCGGTTGCCACGCTGTTGCTGTCTGTCAACCTGTTGGGAGTGGCCAGTGACATTCGGTGAGCAACCCGCCTATCTGCGCGTTGCGAGCGATCTCCGCCAGAAAATCGTCAGTGGCTCGCTGCCGCCGCACACCCGCCTTCCCTCGCAGGCCCGGATCCGGGAGGAGTACGGAGTCTCGGACACCGTCGCGCTGGAGGCGCGGAAGGTGCTGATGGCCGAGGGGCTCGTCGAGGGGCGATCCGGCTCGGGGACGTACGTGCGGGAGCGGCCGGTGCCGCGCCGCATCGCCCGGTCGGGCTACCGTCCGCCGTCGGGCGCCAGCCCCTTCCGCCAGGAGCAGGCCGCGGAGGGTGCCCGCGGTACCTGGGAGTCGAGCAGCGAGCAGGAGCCGGCGAGTGCCGCGGTCGCGGGCAGGCTCGGCGTCGCGCTCGGCGACCGCGTGATGCGCACGCGGTACGTCTTCCGGGACGCGGGCGAGCCGACGATGCTGTCCACCTCCTGGGAGCCGCTTTCGATCACGGGCCGCACGCCGGTGATGCTGCCCGAGGAGGGGCCGCTCGGCGGCTGCGGCGTCGTCGAGCGGATGGGCGCCATCGACCTCGTGGTGGACAACGTGGTGGAGGAGGTCGGCGCCCGGCCGGGGCTGGCGGAGGAGCTGCTGACCCTCGGCGGGGTGCCCGGCCATGTGGTCATGGTCATCCAGCGCACCTACTATGCGTCGGGCCGCGCTGTCGAGACGGCGGATGTGGTGGTCCCGGCCGACCGCTTCCGGATCGCGTACCACCTCCCGGTGCGCTGAACCGCGTGCCCCGGCCCGCGGCGCGCGCGTCATCGGCGTGTCGGTCTTCGCGGCCGGGGGAGGGGCGGCGCCCTCCGTCACCCTCGGAGTCGGTGGTGCACCGCCGGTTCGGGGGCGGTCCCCTTCGAAGTGGGCGGCGCACAGGGCGCGTTCACGGGCTCCGGGGCGCCGCGAGAGCCGGACCGGAGTTCTCCCGGACCGGCTTCGGGCCGTGCGTGGGTCTCCCGGCGCCGCCCTCCGGCCGCGCCTCTTTCCGTGGCTCGCACAGAGCTGGGGCCGGGAGGAACCGGCTCGGCGCAGGGGCGTCGTCCCCGGCGTCTCCCCGCGGCCGGACTCGCGCCGACGCACGGCCTGTTGAGCGCGCCGGCGTCGTAAGGTGAAGGGCCGCATCACCCGGTCCCGGTTCCGGGTCGTGAACCGCCGGGCCGTCTCGGCGCCGGCGAGCGGGGCGTCCCACCCTCCCCGGCGCGGTCGCCACTCGGCGGAGACGTGAGGCAGCGGGCGCACTCGGCCAGGTGCGCCCCTCGGACGGGAGCGGATGCTGGCCGGATCCGTCTCTCTTCGTGAAAACACGTATCCGCTGAGTGAAGGTCAGGCGTAGGCTCGGGCATATGCAGACTGCGGTTTCCTGGGGATCGTTAGAGAAGTGCAGGCCGGCGGCGGGAGAGGCGCGATGACCGACGGCGGCGCGATGCTGCCCTGGCTGGTGATCCGCCAGGACGACAACGGCAATCGCTATCGCGTGGGAAGGTACGCCACACAGGACGAGGCGCAGAAGATCGCGGACAGCCTCGGTGATCGCGGCCACAAGCAGCTCTACTGGGTGGAGTACATGGGGCAGACGGCACCCTCCTGAGCGCGCCCCGCAGCCGCCGTGCAGGCGACCGAGGGCCGGAGGGGCGCGCCGTGCGGGTTACGCTCCCGCGCATGACGGATCCTGTGAACGCCCGCGTCGTGGTGGCCGGCGCCCTCTACGACCAGGGGCGTCTGCTCGCCGCGCGCCGCAGCGCACCGCCCGAGTTCGCCGGACGGTGGGAGCTGCCCGGTGGCAAGCTCGAACCCGGTGAGTCCCCCGAGGAGGCCCTCGTGCGCGAGTTGCGCGAGGAGCTGGGAGTGGAGGCCGAGCCGGTCGAGCGGGTGCCCGGCGAGTGGCCGCTGGGTCCCGGCTATGTGCTCCAGGTCTGGACGGCACGGCTGATCTCGGGTCAGCCGCGTCCGCTGGAGGACCACGACGAACTGCGCTGGCTCGCCGTCGACGAACTGGACGCCGTGGACTGGCTGCCCCAGGATCGCCCCGCCGTCGAGGAGGCCGTGCGCCGGCTGCCCCGTGACCACCGGGGGAGAACGCGCGGCTGATTTCCTGCGCCGTTCGCGTCACCGCACGTCCCTCTCGGGGATATCTCGCACCGAATTTCGGGTATGTCCAGAATGCCGCCCCAAAGTGGACGGGATTCCGTGGCAGGTCCGGGAAGTGGTCGGCGTGGTCGACACCGAAGGCGCATGCGCCGAGTGGACCTTCCCTGCCGCCCCGGACGCCGTCCGTTCCGCCCGCCACGCCGTCCGTGACGCCCTGCGGAAGTGGGGTCTCGAGCCCGCCGTGGTCGATGTGACGGTGCTCCTGGTCAGTGAGCTGGTGACCAATTCCCTTCGTTACACCTCCGGGCCCATAGGGGTTCGTCTGGTCCGGCCGGCCGTCGACGGAACACCGCCGCCGCGATCCCCCGCGCTACTCGTGGAAGTCTCCGACCCGCTTCCGGATCCGCCCCTGGAGCGTCCCGCCGGGCCCGATGACGAGGGCGGACGCGGGCTGCAGCTGGTGGCCTGCGCGGCCTGCCGCTGGGGGACGCGGCGAGGCAGAACGGGCAAGACCGTGTGGTTCGAGCTGCCCCTGCCTGGTTAGGAGTGTGGGGGGACGACGATCACTGCCTGCTCGGCTCAAAACGAACGAGACCGTGCTGTGATCGTGAACGCCGTGCCGCCAGGTGCCGTAGTGCTGAATACTGCGGGCATGGCCGGTCCGGTGCGGTGAGCTGGAGGGGACGGTCGCGTGAGCGAGATACCTGAGACGGCGAGCGGCGTGGTGTGGCAGAGCAGTCCGCCCGGCTCCATCTACGACTACATCAAGGTCGCGTCGTTCTCGATCGGGCCGGACGGGCTGGTCGACCAGTGGAGCCGGCGTGCGGCCGAGCAGTTCGGCATCTCCGCCGAGGACGTCAGGGGCAAGGATCCGATCGACGTCTTCATCCCCTCCGAGCTCCGCCCGCGAGGCCACCGCAAGGTCTCCGAGATCCTGGACGGCAAGGAGTGGACGGGACTCGTCCCGTTCCGCCTGCCGGGCGAGGGCGGTGCGCACGGACTGGTCGAGGTCTACGTCATGCCGAGCGAGACGGAGAACGGCGAGCGTGCCGCACTCTGCATCGTCGTCGACGTACGCGCTCTCCGGCGGATCGAGACGGACCTCGCGGCTTCGCAGGCGATTTTCGGTCAATCTCCTTTTGGCTTTCTCCTGTTCGGTACGGACCTCACCGTGCTGCGGGCCAACGAGCGCTTCGCGACGGTCTTCGGCGGCGTCGCCGAGGACCACCGCGGCCGGACCGTGTACGACTACCTCTCCCGCCCCGAGGCGGAGCGGATGACCGCCGCCCTCCAGCGGGTGCTGGAAACCGGGGAGTCCGTCACCGACCTCCAGATCGTCGGCAGCGCCCCCGGCACCTCCGACCGGCGGCACTGGGCGGTCAACCTGTACCGCGTGCACAGCGGTTCCGGCCGGCCCGTCGGCGTCGCGGGGCTCGGCATCGACGTGACACGCCGCCACATCGCGGCCCGCGAGGCCGCCAGCGCCCGCCGCAACCTCGCCCTGCTCAACGAGGCCAGCGCACGGATCGGCAATTCCCTCGACCTGGAGACCACCGCGCGCGAGCTGCTCGACGTCGCCGTTCCCGGCTTCTGCGACCTCGCCTCCGTGGACCTCTACCAGGGACTGCTCACGGGCGACGAGGCCCCGCCCGGACGCTGGGGCCCCGCCCGGCCCGAGAGCTACGGCGGCAGCGCCGAGCTGCGCCGCGTCGCCTTCGCCAGCACCGTCTCCGAGACTCTGCTCGGGGGCGCCTCGGGGGCGGGCACGCCGGCCAGCCCCCAGGTCGGCGCCGTCCACCACTACCCCTTCAGCTCCTCCTGCGCCGACGCCCTGCGCACGGCCAGGGTCCGCGCCATCCCCGGCGAGGACGGCAGCCTCGTCCAGTCCACGCTGGCCGTGCCGATGGTCGCCCACGACACGGTGGTCGGACTCGTCCAGTTCTCCCGGGCCAAGGGCAGCGAGCCGTTCGGCGAACGCGACCGGGCGCTCGCCGTCGAGCTCGCCGCCCGAGCCGCGGTCTGCATCGACAACGCCCGCCTGTACCGGCGCGAGCACGAGCGCGCCCTGATCCTCCAGCGCAGCCTCCTGCCGCCCGGCGACCCGGAGGCCGCGGGCCTCGACATCGCCTGCCGCTACCTCCCCGGCAACACCGCCACCGAGGTCGGCGGGGACTGGTTCGACGTCATCGAGCTCCCCGGCCACCGCACCGCCCTCGTCGTCGGCGACGTCATGGGACGGGGCCTGCGCGCCGCCGTCGCCATGGGTGAACTCCGCACCGCTGTGAGGACGTTGGCCCTGCTGGACCTGGAGCCCGCGGAGGTGCTCTCCGCGCTCGACGAGATCGCCCGCGGACTCGGCACGCCGAGCGGCGCCCAGCAGGCCTCCCGGGTCGCCCACAAGTCCCGCGGGCCCGAACTCTCCGAGGTGTACCTGGCGACGTGCGTCTATGCCGTGTACGACCCCGTGACGCGGCGCTGCACCTTCGCCAACGCGGGCCATCTGCCACCCGTCCTCGTCGAACCGGGCGAGGAGGCGCTGATGCTCGACGTACCGCCCGGGATGCCGCTCGGGGTGGGCGGCGAGCCCTTCGAGGAGGTCCAGGTCGAGCTTCCGGAGGGCGCACTGCTCGCGCTGTACACGGACGGGCTCGTCGAGTCGCGTGACCATCCGCTGGACGAGGGGCTCAGTGCCTTCCGCCGCGCCCTGACCGAGCCGGCCCGCGCCGTACCGGAGCCCCGTTCCCCCGACGGTACGGCAGGTGGGGCGGACGGCGGAACGCCCGCCGCCCCCGACCGCGGGTCCCGCTCCCGTTCGCTCGAGGACGTCTGCGACCACGTGCTCGCCACGCTCGACACGAGGCACGGCGAGGACGACATCGCGCTGCTGATGGCCCGTATCCAGGGCCTGGCGACCGAGGCCGTGGGGGACTGGCGGCTGCCGCGCGAACCGCGGTCGGTGGGCCGCGCCCGCGAGCTGGCCCGGGCCCAGCTCAGTGCCTGGGACCTCGATCCGCTCGTCGACACGGTCGAGCTGCTCGTCAGCGAGCTCGTCACCAACGCCCTGCGCTACGGCGAGGGCGAGATCCGGCTGCGGCTGCTGCGTGACCGCACCCTCGTCTGCGAGGTGTGGGACGCCGGCCTCGTACAGCCGCGGCGCCGGCGGGCCCGGGACACCGACGAGGGCGGCCGGGGGCTGCAGCTGGTCGGCCTGCTGAGCGCCGCCTGGGGCTCCCGCCGCACGCCCCGGGGCAAGACGGTGTGGTTCGAACTCGCCCTGCCCGACGGGGACTCGGCGGCCGAACCGAGCGTGGAGCAGCTGCTGAGCATGTTCTGACGCCGGGGGGACGGTCAGGCGTTGCGGACCGTCCGCCCCCGCCGGACACGTCCGCCCCGGCCGGACATGTCCGTGCCCGGACGCGGACGTCCGGGCACGGAGGGGCGAGCGGGTGCTACGTGGTGTGCTCGCCCCGGCGGCGGATCTTGCTGCCCAGCCACACCAGTGGGTCGTACTTCCGGTCGACCGCGCGCTCCTTGAGCGGGATCAGGGCGTTGTCCGTGATGTGGATGCCTTCGGGGCACACCTCCGTGCAGCACTTGGTGATGTTGCAGTAGCCCAGACCGTGGTCCTCCTGGGCGGTGCGCTTGCGGTCGAGGCCCGACTCGGCGGCCGCGTCCAGCGGGTGCATGTCGAGTTCGGCCACGCGCATCAGGAAACGCGGCCCGGCGAAGGCCGCCTTGTTCTCCTCGTGGTCACGCACCACATGACAGGTGTCCTGGCACAGGAAGCACTCGATGCACTTGCGGAACTCCTGGGAGCGGTCCACATCGATCTGCTGCATCCGGTACTCACCCGCCGCGACGCCCTGCGGCGGCACGAAGGACGGCACCTCACGGGCCTTGGAGTAGTTGAAGGACACGTCCGTGACCAGGTCGCGCACCACCGGGAAGGCGCGCAGCGGGGTCACCGTGATGGTCTCGGCACGGTCGAAGACCGACATGCGGGTCATGCACAACAGCCGGGGACGTCCGTTGATCTCCGCGCTGCACGAACCGCATTTGCCGGCCTTGCAGTTCCAGCGCACCGCGAGGTCCGGTGCCTGGGTGGCCTGCAGCCGGTGGACGATGTCGAGGACGACCTCGCCGTCGTGGACCTCGACCGTGAAGTCCTCGAGGCCCCCGCCGTCCTGGTCGCCCCGCCAGACCCTGAACCGAGCGTCGTACGTGCTCATTCGTACAGCTCCTCTTCGGCGAGGTACTTGACCAGCTCTTCCTTCTCGAAGAGGGCGAGCAGGTCGTGGCGGATGGGCTCGGTGGTCTTCCGAACGAGCTCGATCTGGCCGCGGACGACGGGATCGGCGGCCGGAGCACCGGGCTCCACCGGCCCGAAGGACAGCGAGCGGTCGGCGAGTCGGCACAGCAGGTTGACCCGGCGCCACTCCCGCTCCATCGCGGGGTAGTCCTCGCGGGTGTGGCCGCCGCGGCTCTCGGTGCGCTCCAGGGCGGACCGGGCGATGCACTCGCTGACCAGGAGCATGTTCCGCAGGTCCAGGGCGAGGTGCCAGCCCGGATTGAACTGGCGGTGGCCCTCCACGCCCGCCCGCCGGGCTCGGCCCCGCAGATCGGCGAGCCGCTTCAGCGCCTGCCCCATCTCGGACTCCCGCCGGATGATGCCGACCAGGTCGTTCATCGTCTGCTGGAGCTCCTGGTGGAGCGTGTACGGGTTCTCCTGCGGGGCGTCCGGTTCGGGGCCCCCTGCGCTGAAGGGCCGCAGCGCCTCCGCCGCGGCCGCGTCGATCTGCCCCTCGTCGACCGGGGGCCGCTGCCCGGCGAGGCCGGCCGCGTACTCCGCGGCGTGCAGTCCGGCGCGCCGGCCGAAGACCAGCAGGTCCGAGAGGGAGTTGCCGCCGAGCCGGTTGGAGCCGTGCATGCCGCCGGCGACCTCGCCCGCCGCGTACAGGCCGGGCACGCCGACCGCCGACGCGGTGTCCGAGTCGACCGCGATACCGCCCATCACGTAGTGGCAGGTCGGCCCGACCTCCATGGCCTCCGCGGTGATGTCCACGTCCGCCAGCTCCTTGAACTGGTGGTACATGGACGGCAGCCGGCGTTTGATCACGTCGGCCGGCATCCGGGTGGAGACGTCCAGGAACACGCCGCCGTGCGGTGAGCCGCGACCCGCCTTCACCTCGGCGTTGATGGCCCGGGCGACCTCGTCGCGAGGGAGCAGCTCGGGAGGGCGCCGGTTGTTGTCCGGGTCCTCGTACCAGCGGTCTCCCTCCTCCTCCGTCTCCGCGTACTTCTCCTTGAAGACGTCCGGGACGTAGTCGAACATGAACCGCTTGCCCTCGGAGTTGCGCAGCACCCCTCCGTCGCCGCGCACCGACTCGGTGACGAGGATGCCCTTCACCGAGGGCGGCCAGACCATTCCGGTCGGATGGAACTGCACGAACTCCATGTTCAGCAGCGGCGCGCCCGCGAGCAGGGCCAGCGCGTGCCCGTCGCCGGTGTACTCCCAGGAGTTGGAGGTCACCTTGAAGGACTTGCCGATGCCGCCGGTGGCCAGCACGACCGCCGGGGCCTCCACCACGAAGAAGCGTCCGGACTCGCGCTCGTAGCAGAACGCGCCCGATACCCTGTCGCCGTCCTTGAGCACCCGGGTCACGGTGCACTCCTGGAAGACCTTGAGGCGGGCCTCGTAGTCGCCGAACTCCTTCTCGTCCTCCTGCTGGAGCGCGACGACCTTCTGCTGGAGGGTCCGGATCAGCTCCAGCCCGGTCCGGTCGCCGACGTGCGCCAGCCGTGGGTACTCGTGGCCGCCGAAGTTGCGCTGGGAGATCTTCCCGTCCTTGGTGCGGTCGAAGAGCGCGCCCCAGGTCTCCAGCTCCCAGACCCGGTCGGGAGCCTCCTGGGCGTGCAGCTCCGCCATCCGCCACTGGTTGAGGAACTTGCCCCCGCGCATGGTGTCGCGGAAGTGGACCTGCCAGTTGTCGTGGGAGTTCACGTTGCCCATGGAGGCGGCGATCCCGCCCTCCGCCATCACGGTGTGGGCCTTGCCGAACAGGGACTTGCAGATGACGGCCGTACGAGCGCCCGCCTCACGCGCCTCGATGGCGGCCCGCAGTCCCGCACCACCCGCGCCCACGACGACAACATCCCACTGCTGCCGTTCGAGCTCAGTCATCGGTGAGCACCTTTCCCCTAGAAGAAGCGCGGATCGGCGAAGGCGCCGGAGGCGAGCAGGTAGACGTAGAAGTCCGCGAGGGCGACACTGATCAACGACGCCCAGGCAAGCAGCATGTGACGCTCGTTCAGCCTGCCCACGAACCCCCACATCCGGTAGCGCACCGGGTGCTTGGAGAAGTGGCGCAGCCGGCCGCCGATGATGTGCCGGCAGGAGTGGCAGGACAGGGTGTACGCCCAGATCAGCACGATGTTGACGAGGAACACCAGGGTGCCGAGGCCCATGTGGCCCCAGGCGTAGGTCTCGTCGCGGAAGGCGAGCACCGTGTCGTACGTGAGGATGCCCGCCACCGGCAGCGCCGCGTAGAAGAAGTAGCGGTGCATGTTCTGCAGGATCAGCGGGAAGCGGGTCTCACCGGTGTACTTCGCGTGCGGCTCGGCGACCGCGCAGGCCGGGGGCGAGGCCCAGAAGCCCCGGTAGTAGGCCTTGCGGTAGTAGTAGCAGGTCAGCCGGAAGCCTAGCGGGAAGATCAGGATCAGCAGGGCGGGGGACAGGCCCCACCAGGTGCCGAAGATCTCCCAGTTGGGGCCGCCCCTCATGGGCACGCAGTTCTCGGCGAGACAGGGCGAGTAGAACGGCGAGACGTACGGCGCGGCGTAGTAGTCGCTGTTCGAGAAGGCCCGCCAGGTCGAGTAGACGATGAAGGCGAGCAGACCGCCGGCGGTCGCGGCGGGCGCGAGCCACCAGCGGTCGGTCCTGAGGTGGCGGGTGGCGATGGCGGCGCGCGTGGCGCCGCGTACACCCGTGTCGGTATGAGGTTCGGTGCCAGTGGCCAACGAAGCTCCTAGGGCGCGTGCCGGTCGCGCGCACCCAGGCCTTCGTCGTCCGAGTCCGTCCACAGTGAACTGTCGTACGGGGTGTCGGGAATGGTGACCAGGTCTTCGGGGCGGCCGGCCGGCTGGGTCCGGGGTGCGTCCTCCCGCGTGTGCGTGAGGCTCCGCTCCAGCCGTTCGACCGTTCGGGTCAGGTCGTCGAGACGGCGTTTGACGTCCGTCAACTCGTCCTGCAGGGACATGAACTGCCCTCGCTTCCGCGGTCGCGGGTGGCATGCGGGTGTCTGGGGCTGTCCCCCAGAGGGCTGTGCGTGCGCCTGCGAGTGTTGCGCGTCACATCCCTCCTTGTGAAGGCGTGTGCACCGATTCGCGGCGCGCGCCACCCGTTAGGGGCTCCCCGTACGGCCGCATGGGTGGGGTTTTCGGACCGCTCCGTCGTGTCGGCGTCACGCTCCGCCCTCCGTCCCCTTCAGTGTAGGCGCAATAGGTGTGATCATCTCCAAAATCCACCAAAGGTCCAGCTAACCGGACGAAGGGGTACATGTCATGTCCGAGGTCGACGCCCCACGCGGGAGGACATGCTCCCGTACGCCCTGCTTCCGCACCTCCCGGTCCCGGTCCGGCCGCTCCCGCACGCCGCGCTCGGTGGCACTGCTCGCGAGCGGCGTGCTCGTCCTGCCGGTGCTGGCCGGCTGCACGTCCGGGGAGGGCGGGGCCGAGGCCGTGGCGGTGCCCGCGGACATCGGCCAGGCCGGGCGCAACCAGGTCGAGCAGGGCGGCACACTGCGGTGGGCCGTCGACTCCGTACCCACCACGCTCAACGCGTTCCAGGCCGACGCGGACGGCGCCACCGCCCGCGTCGCCGGTGCCGTGCTCCCCTCCCTCTTCACGCTGGACCAGCGGGGCCGTCCGCAGCTCAACCCCGACTACCTGGAGTCGGCCGAACTCGTGGACCGCGAGCCCAAGCAGGTCGTGCTCTACAAGCTCAACCAGGAAGCCGTCTGGACCGACGGGCGGGAGATCGGCGCGCCGGACTTCGTCGCCCAGTGGCGGGCGCTGAACGGCAAGGACTCGGCGTACTGGACGGCGCGCAACGCCGGTTACGAGCGCATTGAGAAGATCGAGCGCGGCAAGAGCGACCTGGAGGTCAGGGTCACCTTCGCCCGGCCGTACGCCGACTGGCGGTCACTGTTCTCCCCGCTCTACCCGAAGGAGACCATGGGCGCCCCCGCGTCCTTCAACGACGGGGCCCGCACGGAGCTGCCGGTGACCGCGGGGCCGTTCGCCCTGCAGAAGGTCGACGGTGAGGACGGCACCGTCACGCTCGTCCGCAACCCGCGCTGGTGGGGTGACCCGGCCAAGCTCGACTCGCTCGTACTGCGGGCGGTGCCGCGCGACCGGCGTGCCGCGGCGCTCGCCACCGGCGCCGTCGATCTGGCCGAGATCGACCGGGGCGTCGCGGACCGTATCGCCGTGGCACGCAAGGGCCAGGGGGGCGGCGGCGGTGACAGCGGGCCGGGCGCGGCAGCGGAGGCGGGGGAGCCCGCCGACTCCGAGCAGGAACGTTCCGCCGGGAGGGTCGGCGAGGGCGGGAGCACGCTGCTCGCACGCGAGCGCGGAGACGCCGGACCGGCGAGGTTCGCCAGCGAGCAGACTGCGTTGCGCGGATTCGTGGTCCGCAAGTCCCTGGAGCCCGCGTACACCCAACTCGCGCTCAACGGCGAGTCGGGGCCGCTGGCGGACGAGCGGGTGCGGCGCGCCGTGGCCCGGGCCCTGGACCGCCGGGAGCTCGCCGAGACGGTGCTGAAGCCCCTCGGCCTGCCCGCGAAGCCCGTCGGCAGCCACCTCGCGCTCGCGGGGCAGCCGGGGTACGCCGACAGCAGCGGCGCCCTCGGCGGCCAGGACACCGCGGAGGCCCGGGCGCTGCTCGCCGACGCGGGCTGGACCCGGGAGGGTGCCCGGGCGGCCGAGTCCGACACGAAGGCGGGACCCGAGAAGAGCCCGGCGGCCGGGAGCAGCCCGACGGTGCAGGGTCCGTCCGCACAGAGTCCGGCGGCGCGGAGCGCGTCCCCGGGTGGTCCCGCCGCGGGCGGCTCGCCCTCCGCAAGTCGCCCGGCGTCGCCCAGCGCCTCGCCGAGCCCGGTGGCCGGAGGCGGTGCCCGCGCCGGGGCCGTCGGCGCGGTCGTCCCCGCCGCGGGCGGGGACGACAAGCCCGGCGCCGACCGTGGCGCGGCGGCCCCCGCAGGCAGTGACGGGGACAAGGCGATGCCCGAGGCGCACAAGCGGGAGGGCGGGGTCGCGGGTGCCTACGCGCCGGTCGGCACCAGGGCCCCGGGCCGGAGCCCGGTCGCGGGACCGCTCGGGAAGGACGGTGAGCCGCTCAGCCTCCGCTTCGTGCTGCCCTCCGGCCCGGGCTCCGAGCCGCTGCGCGCGGTCGGGGACCGCATCCGCAGGATGCTCGACGAGGTGGGGATCCGGACCGAGGTGAAGAAGGTCGCCGAGGACAGCTTCTTCAAGGACCACATCGCCTCCGGGCACTACGACCTCGCCCTCTGGTCCTGGCCGGCCACGGCCTACCCGGCGACGGACGCCCGTCCGATCTACGCCAAGCCCGAGCCCGCGACGGACGGGTCGCTGCTGGTGGAGCAGAACTACACCCGGGTCGGGACGGACCGTATCGACCAGCTCTTCGACGAGGCCGTCTCCGAGCTGGACGAGAGGAAGTCCCGCGACCTGATGAAGCAGGTCGACGCCCGCATCTGGGCCGCGGCGGCGTCCATCCCGCTCTACCAGCGCCCGGAGCTGGTGGCCGCCAAGCACGACCTCGCCAACGCAGGCGCCTTCGGCTTCTCGGCACCGCGCTACCAGGACATCGGCTTCGTGAAGGCGAAGCCGGCGCACGGGGCCGGGGCGGATTCCAGGAGGTAACGGCCCAGGCGGCGCGGCCGCCCCGGCGGGGCCGCCGGTCCCGGGTGCGCCGTGCGGCGGCCGCCCGGTGCCGGCCTACCCGTCCGGCGGAGGAAGCGTCGGCGCAGGCCCTGCCGGACCGGCTCCGCCGCCCCGGGCCCCGGGAGGCGCTGTTCCGCCCCGGCGGAACGATCCCCTCCGGTGATCCGGACCTCAGAAGCAGCTCAATTCCCTTGCCCGCCGGAGCTCCCGGCGGGCAAGGTCGTCCCGGGTCGGATCGGGCCGGGAAGCCCTCTGCGCGGCGGCCCCGTACCATGGACACAGCCGTGGCGCGTCCGCCCGGCGGGCGTAAGAGGAAACAGACGCCGCATCCCACGATCCGAGAGAAGCGCAAGCCACCCATGCCCACGCGCCACGACATCCGCAACGTCGCCATCGTCGCCCACGTCGACCACGGCAAGACGACCATCGTCGACGCCATGCTGAAGCAGGCCGGAGCCTTCGCCGCGCACCAGCTCGACTCCGTCGACGACCGGGTCATGGACTCGAACGACCTGGAGCGTGAGAAGGGCATCACGATCCTCGCCAAGAACACGGCGGTGAAGTACCACCCCAAGGACGGCGGGGCCCCGATCACCATCAACATCATCGACACCCCCGGCCACGCCGACTTCGGCGGCGAGGTCGAGCGCGGTCTGTCGATGGTCGACGGCGTGGTGCTGCTGGTGGACGCCTCCGAGGGCCCGCTCCCGCAGACGCGCTTCGTGCTCCGCAAGGCGCTCCAGCGCCGGATGCCCGTCATCCTGTGCATCAACAAGACCGACCGCCCGGACTCCCGGATCGACGAGGTCGTCAACGAGACCTACGACCTCTTCCTCGACCTGGACGCCGACGAGGACCAGATCGAGTTCCCGATCGTCTACGCCTGCGGCCGTGACGGCATCGCGTCGCTGACCAAGCCGGAGGACGGCACCGTCCCGGCCGACAGCGAGAACCTCGAGCCGTTCTTCTCCACCATCCTGGAGCACATCCCCGCCCCCACCTACGACGAGGACGCCCCCCTCCAGGCCCACGTCACCAACCTCGACGCCGACAACTTCCTCGGCCGTATCGCGCTGCTGCGCGTCGAGCAGGGCGAGCTCCGCAAGGGCCAGACCGTGGCGTGGATCAAGCGCGACGGCTCTATCTCCAACGTCCGCATCTCCGAGCTGATGATGACCGAGGCGCTCACCCGCAAGCCCGCCGAGGTCGCGGGCCCCGGCGACATCTGCGCCGTCGCGGGCATCCCCGACATCATGATCGGCGAGACCCTGGCCGACCCGGAGAACCCGGTCGCGCTGCCGCTGATCACGGTCGACGAGCCGGCCATCTCCATGACCATCGGTACGAACGCCTCGCCCCTGGTCGGCCGCGGCGGCACCGGCAAGGGCGCCGACGCCAAGGCCGCGGTGAAGGACCGCAAGGTCACCGCGCGCCAGGTGAAGGACCGCCTGGACCGCGAGCTCATCGGTAACGTCTCGCTCCGCGTCCTGGAGACCGAGCGCCCCGACGCCTGGGAGGTGCAGGGCCGCGGTGAGCTGGCGCTGGCCATCCTCGTCGAGACCATGCGCCGGGAGGGCTTCGAGCTGACCATCGGCAAGCCGCAGGTGGTCACCAAGGAGGTCGACGGCAAGGTCCACGAGCCGGTCGAGCGCATGACCATCGACGTGCCGGAGGAGCACATGGGCGCCGTGACGCAGCTCATGGGCGTCCGCAAGGGCCGCATGGACAACATGTCCAACCACGGCTCGGGGTGGGTCCGTATGGAGTTCGTGGTGCCGTCCCGCGGCCTCATCGGCTTCCGTACGGAGTTCCTGACGCAGACCCGCGGCACGGGCATCGCCCACTCCATCCACGAGGGCCACGAGCCGTGGTTCGGCACGCTGACGACCCGTAACAACGGCTCGCTGGTTGCCGACCGCTCCGGCGCGGTCACCGCCTTCGCGATGACCAATCTCCAGGAGCGCGGTGTGCTCTTCGTGGAGCCGGGCACCGAGGTGTACGAGGGCATGATCGTCGGTGAGAACTCCCGCTCCGACGACATGGACGTCAACATCACCAAGGAGAAGAAGCTCACCAACATGCGGTCGTCGACCGCCGACGTGTCCGAGTCGATCGTCCCGCCGCGGAAGCTGTCGCTGGAGCAGTCCCTGGAGTTCTGCCGCGACGACGAGTGCGTCGAGGTGACCCCGGAGGCCGTCCGCATCCGCAAGGTGAACCTGGACGCGCGTGAGCGCGCCCGCGCGGCCTCCCGCGCCAAGCACGGCTGACACACGGACGCTCGTCGAGCACGGCCTGATGCGCGCTTGGCCCGGCTGACGCGAGTCGAGCACGGCCAGACGCGCGCCTCATCCAGCCACTGCCGGCCCGGACACGTCTCTTCGGCCCGTAGGCGCTCCACGGAGCGGCTACGGGCCGAAGTGCTGCCCGCCGACCGCCGGGTGCACCCAGGCCGTGAAGAGCGGTCCCGTGCCCGCCGGAGGCGTGCCCCGGTGGTGAGGGGGTATCAGGAGCCGAGTCGGCCGTCGGCCCGCGCCCATGGACCCGGGACGTTCGTCAACTTGATTTGGGCCCTTGGCTCTGACCCTTGCGTCCGTTTAGCGAACGGTGATCACCGGAACATGGGTTAACAGTCCGTTTCGCGGCTGTCTGTCTGTGCTCGTTTTGTCCGGATTTCGGGCCGGACGCATGCGTCGATGTTGTCAAAACGAGACCCTTTAAGTGTGGTTTACAGCCCCAGCCTCCTTAATAGTTGGCTCCATTGAGCTCGGGTCAATGGGTCAAGCGCTGTGGGGAGCGCCGACTCGCGAGCACACTCGGGGCACTTGACAAGCACGCTGGCAGGGGTGTCAGCGCGCGTAGATCCGGTGCCCATCTTGTAGTGACTAGTGGACTCATGAGGAGGAACCCATGCGCGGTGCCAAGAGTGCCAAGTGGGTAGTGGGCGCGATCGTCGTCGCCCTGGCAGCGACCGCCTGCGGCGGGGGCAGTGACAGTGGCTCCAAGGCCGGCAAGGGTACGGTCGACCCCAACGGCATCTTCTCCGTCGAGCTCGGTGAGCCGGAGAAGCTCCTGCACACCGGTGACACGATGGAGTCCAACGGCTCCTTGGTCATGGACGGCCTGTTCTCGCGTCTCGTCGACTACAAGGCCGACGGCTCACTCGAGATGATCAACGCCGAGTCCGTGGAGACCACCGACTCGAAGACGTGGACTGTCAAGCTGAAGCCGGGCTGGACCTTCCACGACGGTACTCCGGTCACCGCCAAGTCCTACGTGGACGCGTGGAACTGGAACGCCGACATCACCAACGCCCAGGGCCTGGCGTCCTGGTTCGCTGACGTCAAGGGCTTCGAGGCCCTGCACCCGGAGAAGGAAGGCGCGAAGCCGACCGCCAAGGCCATGGAGGGCCTCAAGGTCGTCGACGACAACACCTTCACCATCGAGCTGAAGAACCCGGTTCCGTACTTCGCTCACAAGCTCGCCTACATCGTCTTCGCGCCGCTGCCGGAGTCCTTCTACAAGGACCCGAAGGCCGCGGGCGAGAAGCCGGTCGGCAACGGTCCCTACAAGTTCGAGAGCTGGGACCACAAGAAGCAGATCAAGATCGTCCGCTACGACGACTACAAGGGCCCGAACAAGGCGAAGAACGGCGGTGTGGTCTTCAAGAACTACACCAATCTCGAGGCCGCTTACGAGGACCTCAAGTCCGGCAACGTGGACGTCCTGCGCCAGCTCGCCCCGAAGGACCTGCCGGTCTACCGCCAGGACCTCGGCGACCGTGCCGTGGACCAGGCCTACTCCGCCGTCCAGACGCTGGCCATCGCGTTCTACGCCGACCAGTGGAAGAAGCCGAAGGCTGTCGACCCGAAGGTCATCCAGGGTCTGTCCATGGCCATCGACCGCGACACCATCACCAAGACGGTGCTGGAGGGTACGCGTGAGCCGGCCACCGGCTGGGTCGCCAAGGGCGTCCTCGGCTTCCAGCCGAACGCCACGGGCGACGTCACCAAGTTCGACGCCGCCAAGGCCAAGGAACTGATCAAGGCGGGTGGCGGCGTTCCGAACAACGCCATCACCATCCAGTACAACGCGGACGGCGGCCACAAGGAGTGGGTCGACGCGGTCTGCAACAGCATCACCCAGGCCACCGGTGTCAAGTGCACCGGCGACAGCAAGCCGGACTTCCAGGCCGACCTGACCGCTCGTAAGAACCAGCAGGTCAAGTCGATCTACCGCTCCGGCTGGGTGCTGGACTACCCGGTCAACTCCAACTTCATCAGCGACCTGTTCCGCACGGGCGCTGCCGGTAACCAGGGCGGCTTCACCAGCAAGACCCTGGACGCGCAGATCGCGAAGGCCGACTCCGCGTCGTCGCTCGAGGAGTCGGTGAAGCAGTTCCAGGCCATCGAGAAGGACCTGGTCAACTACATGCCGTCGATCCCGCTCTGGTACTACAAGGTCAACGCGGGCTACTCGGAGAAGGTCTCCGGCGTTCAGTACGGCCAGGACGGCGACCCGATCCTGACCGGCGTCGAGGTCAAGAAGTAATCACCCAAGCGTAGTCCGCACGCCGTGTGCGGGGCCGGCCTCCGCCGGTCCCGCCCCGGCGACTTAAGCAGCGGCTGGGGGCCCTTCCACGACATCCGCGTGCTCACTGGGGACGCGGATGCCGGGGGAGGGCTCGTCGGCTGCGGCGGTACATATCAACGGAGGCATGATGGGGCGCTATGTCGCACGACGACTGCTCCAGATGATCCCGGTATTCCTCGGGACAACCTTTCTGATCTTCTTCATGGTCTACAGCCTGCCCGGCGACCCTGTGGCGGGTCTGTTCGGTGACAAGGGCGTCGATCCGGCGACCCTGGCCGCGAAGAGAAAAGAGCTGGGTCTGGATCTTCCGATCTGGCAGCAGTACTGGAACTACATGACCGACATCATCCTGCACTTCGACTTCGGCAACCAGATCCGCAACGGTCGCCCGGTCACTGAAGTGCTGGGTGACGCGTTCCCCATCACCCTGCAGCTCGCCGCGCTGGCTTTCGCCTTCGAGCTGACTTTCGGCATCGCCCTGGGTGTCATCGCGGGCCTGCGCGCCGGACGTCTGGCCGACAACGCGGTCCTGATCTTCACCCTGCTGATCATCTCGGTCCCGGTCTTCGTCCTCGGCTTCATCATCAAGCTGGTCTTCGCCTTCGAACTGGGCTGGATCGCGCCGAACGTCAGCAACGAGCAGAACTGGTCCGAGCTGATCGCACCGGCCATCGTGCTCGGTGGCCTATCACTTGCCTATGTCGCCCGGCTCACCCGTACCTCCATGGCGGAGAACCTGCGCGCCGACTACATGCGCACGGCCGTCGCGAAGGGGCTGCCCAAGCGACGGGTCATCGGCGTGCATCTGATGCGCAACTCGATGATCCCCGTCGTCACCTTCCTGGGCACCGACATCGGCGCCCTGATGGGCGGCGCCGTCGTCACCGAGGGCATCTTCAACGTCAAGGGCGTCGGCGGTCTGATCTACGAGTCGATCACCCGACGTGAGGGCACCACCCTGGTCGGCCTCGTCACCATCCTGGTGCTCGTCTACCTCGTCACCAGCCTGCTCATCGACCTGCTGTACGCGGTCCTGGACCCGAGGATCCGTTATGCCTGACGTGACCAAGACCGCAGTCTCGGCCGAGACCGAGGCCGCCGCCCCCGTCGGCGCGGGCGTCGCGCCCGCGCCGAACAAGGAGAAGGCGCGCAGCCTCTGGGGCGACGCCTGGGCGGATCTGCGCCGCAACCCGTACTTCCTGGTGTCGTCGGTCCTGATCTTCATCCTGCTGGTCATCACCGCCTTCCCGGGCTGGTTCACCAGTGCCTCCCCGACGGCGGGCGACCTGGTGCACCACTACCTCGGCAAGCCGGAGCTCGGCAAGATCGGATCGGACGGCTGGCTGGGCTGGGACGGCCAGGGCCGGTCCGTGTACGCCCGACTGATCCACGGCACGCGTGCCTCGGTCATCGTCGGTATCTGCGTCACCATGATCGTCACCGTCGTCGGCGGCATCTTGGGCATGATCGCCGGATACTTCGGCGGCGTCGTCGACGCGCTCCTGTCGCGGCTCACCGACATCTTCTTCGGCGTCCCGTTCCTGCTCGGCGGCATGGTGATCCTGCAGTCCTTCACGGAACGCACCATCTGGGTGGTCGTCTTCGCCCTGGCGTTCCTCGGCTGGACCCAGATCGCCCGCGTCATGCGCGGTGCCGTGATCACCATCAAGCAGGCCGACTACGTCCACGCGGCGAAGGCGCTCGGCGCCGGCACGACCCGGATCCTGTTCCGGCACATCCTGCCGAACGCCGTGGCCCCGGTGATCGTGGTCGCGACCATCGCGCTCGGCGGTTACATCTCCGCCGAGGCGACCCTGTCGTACCTGGGTCTCGGGCTCTCGTCGCCCATCGTCTCCTGGGGTGTCGACGTTTCCGCCGGTGTCCAGCAGATCCGTACGGCGCAGCACATCCTGCTGTTCCCCTCGATCATGCTGAGCCTCACCGTTCTGGCGTTCATCATGCTCGGCGAAGCAGTCCGCAACGCCCTCGACCCGAAGCTGCGCTGAGGAGGGCGTACGTGACCATCATCGACAACACCGCGACGGTCCCCGCGCCGCGTGACGGCGCCGACAACGGGCCGCTGCTCGAAGTCCGCGACCTGCACGTGGAGTTCCACACCCGGGACGGCGTGGCGAAGGCCGTCAACGGCGTCAACTACTCGGTGAACGCCGGTGAGACGCTGGCCGTGCTGGGTGAGTCCGGCTCCGGCAAGTCCGTCACCGCGCAGGCCATCATGGGCATCCTCGACATGCCGCCCGGAAAGATCCCGCGCGGCGAGATCCTCTTCCGCGGCGAGGACATGCTCAGGATGTCCTACGAGGAGCGGCGGAAGATCCGCGGCCGGAAGATCGCGATGATCTTCCAGGACGCCCTCTCCTCGCTGAACCCGGTACTGACCGTCGGCTACCAGCTCGGCGAGATGTTCCGCGTGCATCACGGTCTCTCCAAGAAGGAGGCCAAGACCAAGGCCGTCGAGCTGATGGACAAGGTCAAGATCCCGGCCGCCGCGGCCCGGGTCGACGACTACCCGCACCAGTTCTCGGGCGGTATGCGCCAGCGCATCATGATCGCCATGGCACTGGCGCTGGAGCCGGACCTGATCATCGCGGACGAGCCGACCACCGCGCTCGACGTGACGGTCCAGGCCCAGGTGATGGACCTGCTCGCGGAGCTGCAGCGCGAGTACGAAATGGGTCTGATCCTGATCACCCACGACCTCGGCGTCGTCGCCGACGTGGCGGACAAGATCGCCGTGATGTACGCGGGCCGGATCGTCGAGACCGCGCCGGTGCACGAGCTCTACAAGCGCCCGGCCCACCCGTACACCCGGGGTCTGCTCGACTCGATCCCGCGCCTGGACCAGAAGGGTCAGGAACTGTACGCGATCAAGGGTCTGCCGCCCAACCTGCTGCGGGTGCCGACCGGTTGCGCCTTCAACCCGCGCTGTCCGAAGGCCGACGACATCTGCCGCACGGACATCCCGGCGCTGCACCCGGTGACCGAACAGGACGGCACCGGGCTGCCCGGCCGCGGCAGCGCGTGCCACTTCTGGAAGGAGACGATCCATGGCTGAGCTCAGCAAGAACGACGGGGCCGTGGACGCGACGCCGAACGTGACCGACGTCGAGACGGTCGCCGCCACCGAGGCGGATGCCGCGGCCGCCATCGAGGCGCCGGTCCACCGCGGTGAGCCGATCCTTCAGGTGCGCAACCTGGTCAAGCACTTCCCGTTGACCCAGGGCATCCTCTTCAAGAAGCAGGTCGGCGCGGTCAAGGCAGTGGACGGGGTCTCCTTCGACCTCTACCAGGGCGAGACCCTCGGCATCGTGGGCGAGTCCGGCTGCGGCAAGTCCACGATCGCCAAGCTGCTGATGTCGCTGGAGTCGGCGACGGCCGGTGAGGTCTTCTACAAGGGGCAGGACATCACCCGCCTCTCCGGGCGGGCGTTGAAGGCCGTGCGCCGGAACATCCAGATGGTGTTCCAGGACCCGTACACCTCGCTCAATCCGCGCATGACGGTCGGTGACATCATCGGCGAGCCCTTCGACATCCACCCCGAGGTCGCGCCCAAGGGCGACCGGCGCCGCAAGGTGCAGGAACTGCTGGACGTCGTCGGTCTGAACCCCGAGTACATCAACCGGTACCCGCACCAGTTCTCCGGCGGCCAGCGCCAGCGCATCGGCATCGCCCGCGGCCTCGCGCTGAACCCGGAGATCATCATCTGCGACGAGCCGGTGTCGGCGCTCGACGTCTCCGTGCAGGCGCAGGTGATCAACCTGATGGAGAAGCTGCAGGACGAGTTCAACCTCTCCTACGTCTTCATCGCGCACGACCTGTCGATCGTCCGGCACATCTCCGACCGGGTCGGCGTGATGTACCTGGGCAGGATGGCCGAGATCGGTACGGACGTCCAGATCTACGACCACCCGACGCACCCCTACACCCAGGCTCTGCTGTCGGCGGTGCCGGTCCCGGACCCCGAGGTCCGTGAGGGCCGCGAGCGGATCATCCTCACCGGTGACGTCCCGTCCCCGGCGAACCCGCCGTCCGGCTGCCGCTTCCGGACCCGGTGCTGGAAGGCCCAGGAGAAGTGCGCCACCGAGGTTCCGCTGCTGGCGGTTCCGGAGCGCTTCGTCGGCCAGAACACCCCGGCCGCACACGAGTCGGCGTGCCATTTCGCCGAGGAGAAGGACGTCGTCCACGCGGGATAGGCGCTCGCGGGCCGAACGTTTCGCGCGATGATCCCAGGGCGCCCTTCCGGCAGGGAGGGCGCCCTGGCGCGTGGTGTGCCGGCATGATCGATCGCATGAGGGGAGGCCCCCTGCCCGATTGGCCGTTGAGGCGGCCGGACGTCAGCGGCGCGACTGCTGCGGCCTCGTCGCGGCGCAGCGGGGACGGTTCGCCGAGGCGCTGGAGGCGGTCGGCGGCCGGCTGCCGTACGCCGAGGCGGTCGCGCACGAGGCCCTGGGCTGGGTGTTCGGTGACACCGGTCGTACGGGTCGGGCCGTCGCGTCGTTCGAGGAGGCGCTGCGCCTCGCCCAGCAGGTGGAGAACCGGACGTGCCAGGTGGACTCGCTCGTCGGCATGGCCAACGTCCACCTGGGGAGGACCGCCTCGACCGCGCCGCGGCGCGGCTCGAAGCCGCTCGCGAGGCCGCCCGGGGGACGGACGTCGGCCTCATCGGCGTGACCCTGGCCGCGGCCGAGGCCGAGCGACGCCTCGGCAGACACGCGGGGGCCCGGGAGGAGATGGAGCGTGCCCTGGGCCGGGCCGCTGCGGGCAGCCCGCTCGACCTCCCCCGGCTGTACCACCTCGGGGCAAGGGTCTGCCTGGACACGGACGACGCGGCAGCTGCCGCGCGGTACTGCCGTCTGGCACTTCGCCTTGCAAGGAGATCGGGCCAGGCACTCGAGCACGCTCGCGTCCTGATCACATTGGGGCACGCCCGCCGGGAGCTCGGCGGGGAGTACCCCGCCCGTGCCACCTGGGGGAGGGCTCACTCCGCCCTGGCCGCGCTCGGAGCGCCAGAACGGCACGAGACGGCCGCGCTGCTGGGCTGACGGCAGCCCCTTCGTACAGCAGCTCCGGTCGGTACCCGCCCGTGGCGTCGTGGCTGCCGTGTCCGCGGTACTCGTCCGGCGCACCGGACAGGCACGCGAGCGGCCCAGCGGTCACACACCCGTTGGGCCCAACGGATGTGTGCTTTCCCCTCCGCCGTCAACACATGAAGTGCCCAGGCCGGAGCTGCGATCATCTGGAGGCACGCCATGCGCGGAGCCGCTCACGTCACCCGGGCCGCCTGCGCGGTCGCCGTCGCCCTCGCGACCAGTGCCTGCGGGGGCGGCGGAGCCCCCGCAGGCGGGCCGGACGGGATCGTGACGTCGTCCTGGGGAGACCCCCAGAACCCCCTGGAACCGGCGAACACCAACGAGGTCCAGGGCGGCAAGGTCCTCGACATGATCTTCCGGGGACTGAAGCGCTACGACCCGAGGACGGGCGAGGCGGAGGACATGCTCGCCGAGCGGATCGACACGACCGACTCCGTCGACTTCACCGTCACGATCAAGAGCGGATGGACCTTCTCCAACGGCGAGCCCGTGACCGCGAAGTCCTTCGTCGACGCCTGGAACTACGGCGCACATCTGAGGAACAACCAGCGCAACGCCTACTTCTTCGGTTACATCGAGGGCTACGACCAGGTCCATCCAGCCTCCGGACAGCCCACCGCGCAGACCATGTCCGGGCTGAAGGTCACGGGCGAGCGGACGTTCACCGTCAAGCTCACCCAGAAGTTCTCCACCTGGCCCGAGACCCTCGGCTACGCCGCCTTCGCTCCGCTGCCGAGCAGCTTCTTCTCCGACCACGACGCCTGGCTGGCCCGCCCCGTCGGCAACGGCCCGTACGCCGTCGACAGCTACACCAGGGGCTCCCGGATGTCCCTGCGACGCTGGGACGGCTATCCGGGTGACGACAAGGCGCGCAACGGCGGCGTCGACCTGAAGGTCTACACCGACAGCAACACCGCCTACACCGACCTGACGGCGGGGCACCTCGACCTGGTCGACGACGTGCCGGCGTCCCAGCTCAGGAACGTCGAAGCCGACCTCGGCGACCGCTACATCAACGCCCCGGCCGGCATCATCCAGACCATCGCCTTCCCGTACTACGACCCGGACTGGAACAAGCCGGGGCAGGAGAAGGTCCGCAGGGGCCTGTCGATGGCGATCAACCGGCAGCAGATCACCGACACGATCTTCCAGCGGACCCGCACCCCCGCCAAGGACTGGACCTCCCCGGTCCTCGGCCCCGACGGCGGCTACGACGCGTCGTTGTGCGGCGGCTCGTGCACCTACGACCCCGCCCGGGCGAGGAAGCTGATCGCCGAGGGCGGCGGCATCCCCGGCGGCCAGGTGAAGATCACGTACAACGCCGACACCGGCTCCCACAAGGAGTGGGTCGACGCCGTGTGCAACTCCATCAACAACGCGCTCGGCAACGACCGGGCCTGCGTCGGCAACCCCGTCGGCACCTTCGCCGACTACCGCAACCAGATCACGCGGTCGAAGATGAGCGGCCCCTTCCGGGCGGGCTGGCAGATGGACTACCCGCTCATCCAGAACTTCCTCCAGCCGCTCTACTACACCAACGCCTCGTCCAACGACGGCAAATGGAGCAACGAGGAGTTCGACCGGCTGGTCGACCAGGCCAACGCGGAGACCGACCCCGCCAGGGCGATCGAGACCTTCAAGCAGGCGGAGGGCGTGGTACGGGACCAGATGGCGGCCATCCCGCTCTGGTACCAGAACGGCAGTGCCGGGTACTCCGAGCGGATCTCCAACGTCTCCCTGAACCAGTTCAGCGTCCCCGTCTACGAAGAGATCACCGTCGGCTGACGCACTCGCCCCGGACCCGAGGAGCGCCTCATGGGACGTTATGTGATCCGGCGTCTGCTCCAGATGATCCCGGTGTTCGTCGGAGCCACGCTGCTGATCTTCCTGATGGTCAACGTGATGGGCGACCCGGTCGCCGGGCTCTGCGGCGAGCGGGAGTGCGACCCGGCCACCGCGGCCCAGCTGCGCAAGGAGTTCGGCCTCGACAAGCCCGTATGGCAGCAGTACCTGACCTACATGGGCAACATCTTCACCGGGGACTTCGGCACCGCCTTCAACGGGCAGCCGGTCACCGAGCTGATGGCCGACGCCTTCCCGGTCACCATCCGGCTCACCCTGGTGGCGATCGTCTTCGAGATCGTCATCGGCATCGGCCTCGGCGTGCTCACCGGACTGCGCCGCGGCCGTCCCGTCGACACCGGCGCCCTGCTGGTGACCCTGGTCGTGATCGCCGTTCCCACCTTCGTCACCGGACTGCTGCTGCAACTTCTGCTCGGTGTGAGGTGGGGCTGGATCCGGCCTTCCGTGTCCTCCGAGGCCCCGCTCGACGAGCTGATCGTGCCCGGACTCGTCCTCGCCGCCGTCTCACTCGCCTACGTCACCCGGCTGACCAGGACCTCCATCGCCGAGAACCGCCGCGCCGACTACGTCCGCACGGCCGTCGCCAAGGGCCTTCCCCGCCGCCGCGTATTGACCCACCATCTGCTGCGCAACTCGCTGATCCCGGTGGTCACCTTCATCGGCGCCGACATCGGCGCGCTGATGGGAGGGGCCATCGTCACCGAGCGGATCTTCAACATCCACGGCGTCGGCTACCAGCTCTACCAGGGCATCCTCCGACAGAACACCCAGACCGTCGTCGGTTTCGTGACGGTGCTGGTGCTGGTGTTCCTGCTGGTGAACCTGTTCGTCGACCTGCTGTACGCCGTACTCGACCCGAGGATCCGCTATGCCTGAGGCCCAGTACGACGGAGGACGGGCCATCGCGCCGACCGGTGGCGGCGGAGTCATGGACCTGGCCACCGCAGAGGGGCAGACCCTGGAGAAGGCGCCCGCCGGCCCGCCCGGGCCCGGCCCCGGCGGCAGACCGCGCAGCCTGTGGTCCGACGCCTGGCACGATCTGCGCCGCAACCCCGTCTTCGTCATCGCGGCACTCGTCATCCTCTTCCTGGTCGTCATCTCGATCTGGCCGCAGCTGATCGCCTCCGGCAGTCCCCTCGACTGCGACCTGGCCAAGGCCCAGCAGGGTTCCCGGCCCGGCCATCCCTTCGGCTTCGACGGCCAGGGCTGCGACGTCTACACCCGGACCGTCTACGGCGCCCGCACCTCGGTGACCGTCGGTGTCTGCGCCACGCTCGGTGTGGCGCTGCTCGGGTCCGTACTCGGCGGGCTGGCCGGCTTCTTCGGCCGCGCCCCGGACGCGCTGCTGTCCCGGCTGACCGACGTCTTCTTCGCCATCCCGGTCGTCCTCGGCGGACTGGTGCTGCTGTCCGTCGTCACCAGCAACACCGTCTGGCCGGTGATCGGTTTCATGGTGCTGCTGGGCTGGCCGCAGATCTCCCGTATCGCCCGCGGCTCGGTGATCACCGTCAAGCAGAACGACTACGTGCAGGCCGCCCGGGCCCTCGGCGCCTCGTCGGCGCGGCTGTTGCTGAGGCACGTCCTGCCGAACGCCGTGGCACCGGTGATCGTCGTCGCCACCATCGCGCTCGGGACGTACATCTCGCTGGAGGCGACCCTGTCGTACCTCGGGGTCGGGCTGCGGCCGCCCACGGTGTCCTGGGGCATCGACATCTCCGCCGCGTCGCCCTACATCCGCAACGCGCCGCACATGCTGCTGTGGCCGGCCGGCGCGCTCGCCGTGACCGTGCTCGCGTTCATCATGCTCGGCGACGCGGTGCGCGACGCCCTCGACCCCAAGCTGCGCTGAGGAGCACCGCCATGAGTCCCGACTCCCCGCCCGACGGTCCCGCCACGCGAGCGCGGGGACCGGCCGTTCCGCCCGCCCGGCCCGGCACGCTGCTCGAAGTACGGGACCTGCGTGTGGAGTTCCGCACCCGCGACGGGATCGCCAGGCCGGTCGACGGCGTCTCCTGGTCCGTCGCCGCGGGCGAGACCCTCGCGGTGCTCGGCGAGTCCGGGTCCGGGAAGTCCGTCACCGCCCAGGCCGTCATGGGCATCCTCGACACCCCGCCCGCCAGGATCACCGGTGGGGAGATCCTCTTCCGGGGAAGGGACCTGCTGAAGCTGAAGGAGGACGAACGACGGAGGATCCGCGGCGCGGGAATGGCCATGATCTTCCAGGACGCGCTGTCCGCGCTGAACCCGGTGCTGACCGTCGGCGACCAGCTCGGCGAGATGTTCACCGTGCACCGCGGCATGTCGCGGAAGGACGCCCGAGTGAAGGCCGTCGAGCTGATGGACCGGGTCCGCATCCCGGCCGCGGGGCAGCGGGTCGGGCAGTACCCGCACCAGTTCAGCGGCGGAATGCGCCAGCGCATCATGATCGCGATGGCGCTGGCCCTGGAACCGGATCTGATCATCGCCGACGAACCCACGACAGCCCTGGACGTGACGGTCCAGGCGCAGGTGATGGACCTCCTCGCCGAGCTGCGCCGCGAACTCGGCACGGGGCTCGTCCTCATCACCCACGACCTCGGAGTCGTCGCGGACGTCGCCGACCGGATCGCCGTGATGTACGCGGGTCGGATCGTCGAGACCGCCCCCGTCCACGACCTCTACAAGGCCCCGGCCCATCCGTACACCCGCGGGCTGCTCGACTCGATCCCCCGCCTGGACCGCAAGGGCGAGGAGCTCTACGCCATCAAGGGTCTGCCGCCGAACCCGATGGACGTCCCGCCCGGCTGCGCCTTCCACCCGCGCTGTCCGATGGCCCGGGACATGTGCCGGACCGACGAGCCGGAGCTGTCCGAGGTGAGCCGCGACCGCGGGAGCGCCTGCTTCTTCTGGAGGGAGTGCCTCCGTGGCTGAGCCGGCCCGGCCGAGCGAGCCGATCATCGAGGTGCGCGGTCTGCACAAGCACTATCCGCTCACCCGGGGCGTCGTCGTCAGAAAACGGGTGGGGGAGGTCCGCGCGGTCGACGGTGTCGACCTCGACCTGTTCGCCGGTGAGACGCTCGGCGTCGTGGGGGAGTCCGGCTGCGGGAAGTCCACCCTCGCGAAACTGCTGGTCAACCTGGAGCGGCCGACCCGCGGCACCATCCGCTACAAGGGCGAGGACATCACCCGGCTGTCGGCGCGGGCGCTGAAGGCCGTGCGCCGCAACATCCAGATGGTGTTCCAGGACCCGTACACCTCGCTCAACCCGCGGATGACCGTCGGGGACATCGTCGGGGAGCCGTACGAGATCCATCCCGAGGTGGCGCCGAAGGGCGACCGGCGACGCCGGGTCCGGGAGCTGCTGGACGTCGTCGGGCTCGACCCCGGGTTCGTCAACCGCTACCCGCACCAGTTCTCCGGCGGCCAGCGCCAGCGCATCGGCATCGCGCGGGGCCTGGCGCTCCGGCCGGAGGTCATCGTCGCGGACGAGCCCGTGTCCGCCCTCGACGTGTCCGTCCAGGCGCAGGTCGTCAATCTGCTGGAGCGGCTGCAGGGCGAGTTCAGCCTCAGCTACGTGTTCATCGCCCACGACCTGTCGATCGTCCGGCACATCTCGGACCGGGTCGCGGTGATGTACCTGGGGCGGATCGTGGAGACCGGCGGGGACGCCGACATCTACGACCACCCCACGCATCCGTACACCCAGGCCCTGCTGTCCGCGGTGCCGGTCCCCGACCCGTCGCTCCGTGAGCGGCGCGCGGCCGCGGGCGGGAACGGCGGGCGGATCATCCTCTCCGGCGACGTGCCCTCGCCGACGAACGTCCCGTCGGGCTGCCGGTTCCGCACGCGCTGCTGGAAGGCGCGGGAGCGGTGCGCGCGGGAGGAGCCGGAACTGGCGGTGCCGGAGCGGTTCAGGGACGTGCGGAGTCCCGCGCGGCACGACTCGGCGTGCCACTTCGCCGAGGAGAGGCGCGTGGTGCCGGCCGGCGACGGGCCGCCCGCGGAGGACTGAGGCCCGCCCCGGAGGCGCCGGGGCGGCACGTGCCGGTCCTGCCTCAGGGCCTAGGCCGTCTCCCGGCGCAGGACGACCAGCCGGGCCTTCTTCTCCGGTAGGAACACCTCGGGCAGGTCGATCTCGGGGAGGACGATCTCCGGGCCCAGCTCGAAGCCGGTGCGGCGGAGCCGGTCGATCGCCTTGGCGTTGCGGACGTCCGGCTCGGCGACGATCCGCCGCACCCTCCCGTCGGCCAGGACGTGGCCGATGAGCACCCTGAGCATGGCTGCGGTGAAGCCCGGCCGCGGACTTCCCTTGGCGGGCCCGATCATCAGATGGAGGCCGATGTCGCCGGGCTCGACCTCGTAGCACTCGCTGACCCGGTCGGCCTCCGGTTCGTAGGTCTGGAACAGCATCACGGGCTCGTCGCCGAGGACGATCAGGAAGGCGTGGTGCGTGGTGAGCGAGTCCAGGTGCTCGTAGATCTCCCGGACCTCGTCGAGGCTCATCCCGCGCATGCCCCAGAAGCGGGCCCGCTCCTCGCCGACCCAGGAGTGGACGACGTCCGCGTCCCGTGCCGGGTCGAGCCGTCGCACGTGCACGGTGCCCAGCCCCTCGATGGTCTCCCGGTGCAGCGGTTCGGCGCTGTCCGCTCTTGCGGATGCCTCAGTGGTCATGTCTCTCCTCGGTGCGGTGCTCGGGGGTGAGCTGGTCGAAGTCGGTGACGACCGGGACGAACCCGCCACGCAGCCACAGCGGCAGCTGGTCGCGGTGGTGGGCGTCGCCCGGGATGCCCCGGGCGCCCAGCGGGACCACCCACAGGCTGTCGTCACGCCGGGCGAGGTCCCACACGTAGCGGGCGGAGGGTCCGCGCGCGCTCAGATCGGTGACGCCGGGGACGCTGGAGGTGGCCAGCACGCAGTCGTGGTCGCCGGACACCCCGGGCCACTCCTCGCCCTCGGGAGCGGCCACCAGCGCCTGCCAAGGTGCCAGCCGGTGACGCTCGCCCCAGGTGGTCCCGGTCCCGCCGGCCGCAGCGACCTCGTCGACGGCGTTCCGGACGAGTGCCGCGCGGTCGATTCCCGGCAGCCGGTCGGTCGTGAGCAGGGTCTCCAACGCGTACCCGACCCTGGCCGGCAGGTGGAGCCAGGGCAGGAACACCTCGGGGTACCCGAACGGACGTCTCAGCGGCTCCAGTTCGGGGTGGGCCGCGAGCCGCCGTACGACGGCCGAGCGGACGGCGGCGAACAGCGCGGCGTCGGCGCTGCCGGCCTCCATCCGCCGGTCCCACTCCAGCAGCCGGGCCCGCAGTGCCCGGGCGCCGGGGGAGAGCCGGTCCTCGTCCAGCGCGGCCACCAGCTCCAGCAGGGGTGCGGCGGACGCCAGCCAGGTGTCGGTGTGGACGGCCGCCATCCCGGGTGCCGTCCAGTTCTTCGACTCGCGCAGCAGTGCGGCGATCCGGTCGGCCCGGTGCGGGGGCGCGAACTCCACCCCCAGGGGAGTGGCGATGCCGCGGGCGTTCGCCATCACGGCGAAGTCCTCCACCTCGGCACGGGGCGTCTCGTGCCACCCCTGCCAGTCGTGGCCGGGCTCCCACGCGGGCACGACCCGCAGCCGGTTGTCCTCGTGCCGCACCGGTACGCGCCCGGCGACCCGGTGCAGCAGCCCGCCCTCGGTGTCCGCGGCGTGCACGACGTTGACCGGCTCGGCCCAGTCGTCGAAGGCGCGGTCCACGTCGCCGACGGTACGGGCCCGCAGGAGCGCCGGGATCGCCTCGAAGCCGAGGGCCGCGGTGACCCGGGGCGGGTAGCGGAGGCTGATGGCCTCCGACACCGCGCCCCTGCCGTCCCCTGCCGGGGCCTCGCACGCGATCACCGGGCCGCGCGCGGTCTCGATCACCTCGACGGTGACCGGGTCGCCTCCGGCCACCTCGATCGTCTCCCGGTGGTGGGCGGCCGGGTGCCAGCCGTCGGGGCCCTCGGCCTCGATCCCGTCACCGGTGCGCCGGAGGCGTTCGCGGTACAGGTCCTGGTAGTCGGCCATGGCGTTGGTGATGGCCCAGGCCACGGAGCCGGTGTGGCCGAAGTGGGCGAGCCCGGGGACACCCGGCACCGCGAGGCCGACGACGTCGACGTCCGGGCACACCAGGTGGATCTGCTGGTAGACGCCGGGGTCCTCGATGAAGCGGTGCGGGTCGCCGGCGATCAGCGGTGCTCCCGTTCCCGTCCGGCCACCGGTGACCAGCCAGCCGTTGCTGCCCGAGGTGCCGGGACCGTCGGTGGCGAACAGGGTGGTCAGTTCGTCGCCGAGCCGTCGCGCCACCTCCTCCCGCCACAGCTTGGTCGGGAAGCCGGCGAACAGGATGTGGGCGGCGATCCAGATGCCGAGCGGTACCCAGGGCTCCCAGCGGCCCGGTTGCAGTCCGGTGGCGGCGAACTCGGGTGCGTCCCCGGCGCCTTCCGCCAGTCCGTCGTTGACTCCCCCGACATAGGCGCCCACCCAGGCCGCCGTGTCCGCGTCCAGGGCCGCGAAGCAGCGCCGGGCGGTGTCCTCGAGCCGGGACTGCCGGGCGAACCGGTCCCAGACCACGGCCTCCGCGCCCAGGAAGGCCGCCGTCGTGCCCCGCACCCGGTGCCGTTCGACCTCGATCTGCCAGGCCCGGTCGGCGGCGGCGTTCCGCCCCTGGGCCCGGGCCAGTTCCAGGGCGCTCGAGGCGCGCAGGTGCGGGATGCCCCAGGCATCCCGGTAGACCTCGGTCGTCACACCGTCCCCCACTCTCCTGCTGGACAAGCCTTTAGGTTAGGCTGACCTAACCTTACTGGTCGTCCGGGGAGGATGCCGCGGTGGGGCATGGCTGGGAGGGCGTGGTCCTCAAGTGGTTCCGGGGCAAGGACTTCGAGTTCACGGTGACGGGGGCGGAGCAGGTCGCCGACCACTACCGCCGGGTGCACCCGGCCGGCGGCGGCATGCTCGCCGCCACTTGGTTCGAGACTCGGCACGAGTCGCACGTCGATCTTCCGCTCCGGGCCGGCGCCGCCCGTCACGAGCTGCGGCGGGTCCCCCGACAGGACGGCGGAGCGGCCCTCGTCGCGGAGGTGAAGGCCGCACTGCCCGGACCGCTCGGCGACGACCGGGCGGACGCCTTTGTCCGGATCGCCTGCGGCACCGCGACGCCCCGGACCCTCGCGGCGTACGCCCGCAAGGAGCTCGGTCTGCCCAAGTGCCGGGTGAGCGCGCTCGGGTACTGGCGGCCGGAAGGTCCCAAAACGCGATGAGTGGCCATCAAGTTCGTTAACAGCCGGGCAACTTGACCGAAGCCACACCGATATACGGACGTGCCACCCTGAACTGCGTACGGCCGTGCGGGTGCCGTAGACCGGCCGGGGCGCACATGCCGCCCCGGCCGGTCGTGCGTCCCACCGGTTCCGTCCGGGTGCCGGCCCCGGCCGGTCGTGGGTTCCGCACCGGTTCCGTCATGGGTCCCGGTCACCGGCCGGTCGTGCGTCCCGGGCCTGGAGCCCGGGCCCCGGTCGGGCCGGGAAGCGTTCCGGGCACTCCGGTGGTTCCGGGCCTGTGACGGCCGCACTCTGCTCTCCGCCCGGCGGCTCGGGACCGCCCTCCACGGCCTTCTGCCGCTCCTCGGCCTTGTCTCGGCGGGCTTCTCCGCCCCGCGCTCGCGGGCCCCGCCCGGCGGCGAGGGGACCGGCCGTCGGACTGTGCGTCAGGCGACCCCCAAGGCGCGCTTCAGGAAGTCCACCTGGAGCAGCAGCAGGTTCTCCGCGACCTGCTCCTGGGGTGTCATGTGTGTGACACCGGTCAGCGGCAGCAGTTCATGGGGGCGCCCTGCGGCGAGCAGTGCCGAGGACAGCCGCAAGCTGTGTGCCACCACCACATTGTCGTCCACCATCCCGTGGATGATCATCAACGGCCGGGCGGGCTCGGCCGGATCGGTCAGGCCGTCGTCCGTGACGAGGGAGTTGGCCGCGTACGCCGCGGGCTGCTCGTCCGGGAGGCCGAGGTAACGCTCGGTGTAGTGGGTGTCGTACAGCCGCCAGTCGGTGACCGGCGCGCCCGCGACCGCCGCGTGGAAGACGTCCGGCCGGCGCAGCACGGCGAGCGCGGCGAGGTAGCCGCCGTAGGACCAGCCCCGGACGGCCACCCGGTCGAGGTCCAGCGGGAACCGGTCGGCCAGCGCGTGCAGCGCGTCGATCTGGTCCTCCAGTGTGACCAGCAGATCGCCCTTGATCGCCTTCTCCCAGCCGGGGGAGCGGCCGGGGGAGCCGCGTCCGTCCGCGACGACCACGGCGAAGCCCTGGTCCGCGAACCACTGGGAGGTGAGATGCGGGTGGTGCGCGGCCACGACCCGCTGTCCGTGCGGCCCCCCATAGGGATCCAGCAGCACCGGGAGCGGGCCGTCCGTCTCCCGGTGGCCCTGCGGAAGCAGCACGGCGCACGGAATTCGCCGTGCGCCCCCTTCAAGGAACTGTGCGCGGGAGGAGATGACCGGTTTCTCTGCGTACGAGGCGATGCCGGCGACCGGCTTGCCCTCCCTCAGCACCTGGACCGCCGCGCCGGTCGGCACTCCGGGCCGTGCCGACGCGAGCACCGTCACGGCCCCCGAGCGAACCGCCCCGTGCACCCCCGCGCCCTCCGAGACCCGCTCGGCCCCCCGCTCGTCGACGCGGTACACATGGATCTCGCCGATCTCCGGATCCGCCGCCTCCGCGCCCGCCGACGCCGAGACCAGCAGGTCCGGCCCGCCCACGTCCAGTACCGCCCTGACGTGCAACTGCGGCCCGGTCAGGAGCCGGTCGCCCACCGCCAGTACCCGGGCCCCGCCCTCGTCCGCGATCCGCACCAGCCGGCCGTCCGGCGCCCACGCGGGCACCCCGGCCGACAGCTCGACCCACGCGGGGTCCTCGTCGGCGTGCACCGTGCGGGTGGCCCCGCTCTCCGTGTCCACGGCGAGATGCAGCGCCGTGCGCTGGTCACGGGTCTGGACGAGCAGCAGTGGGGCGCCGGCCGGTGACCAGTGCACCCGCGCCAGGTACGGGTACCGCTCCCGGTCCCAGAGCACCTCGGTGCGGGCGCCGTCGAGGTCCATGAGCAGCAGCCGAACCTCGGCGTTCGGCGTCCCCGCCGAGGGGTACGCGGTCGCCGCCGGCTCCCGGTCCGGATGCGCGGGGTCGGCGATCCACCAGCGCCGCACCGGTGAGGCGTCCACCCGCGCCACCAGCAGCCGGTCCGACGCGGGCGACCACCAGAAACCGCGCGAACGGCCCATCTCCTCCGCGGCGATGAACTCCGCCACCCCGTACGAGATGTGCTCGCCGTCCGGTTCGGCGAGCGCCCGGTCCCCGTCGCCCTCCGCACCGACGACGCGCAGCGCGCCGCCCGCCGCGTAGGCGACCAGACGCCCGTCCGGCGACGGTCTCGGGTCGACCACCGGCCCGGCGGCGGGCAGTTCACGCGCCGTGCCGGCCCGCAGCTCCGCCGTGAACAGCCGCCCGGACAGGGCGAAGGCCGCCAACTCCGCCTCGCGGTCCACCGCGTAGGCGACGATGCCTCCGGAACCCTCGCGGCTGCGCTCCCGCCGTGCGCGCTCCTCGGCCGGCAACTCCTCGTCCGCGCCGCCCAGCAGCACCCCGGGATCGGCGGCCACCCGCTCGCGCACCTCCCCCTCGAGGTCCAGCACCCAGAGCCGGTGGGATCGGTCCGTCCCCGAAGGGGACCTCAGGAACACCACCCGCGAACCGTCCGGGGCGACCGTGAACGCGCGGGGTGCGCCGAGGGTGAAGCGCTGCGTCCTGGCGTACTGGCGGGGGAAGGAGAGCTGCCGCTTCGACGTCATGCGACCGAACCTAGCCGAGCCGGTCCGCCGATTTCCCGTGGTGCGCTCACGGCGGCCGCAGCCGTGCGCCCCCGTGTGCTGCCGTGCACCGATCGATGCGGCCGAACGGATAGTTATGATCCGTAGCGCTAGGTGGGTAGGAACCTTCCGGCACACGCATGCTGCCCGTTCCCGACCGAATATCTGTGGAGGTGAACCGCCGTGGCACTCTCGATTTCGGCGGTGGTGCTGCTGGCGATCGTCGTCTTCCTGCTGGTCCGGAAATCCGGACTGAAGGCCGGACATGCGGCGGTTTGCATGCTCCTCGGGTTCTACCTGGCCAGCTCCTCGATCGCGCCCACCATCACCGAACTGACGACGAACGTGGCGGGCATGATCGGCGGGCTCAAGTTCTAGTCCCGCGTCAGGCGGCGTTCGCCCCGACGCGGCGCCGGCCGGCGGCCTCGTAGGCTGGGAGCCATGACGGATCTCCCAGCCCGTCGTCTGCTCCTGGTGCACGCGCACCCCGACGACGAGTCGATCAACAACGGCGCCACGATGGCCCGGTACGCCGCGGAGGGCGCCCTGGTCACCCTGGTCACCTGCACCCTCGGCGAGGAGGGCGAGGTGATCCCGGCCGGGCTCGCACATCTCGCCGCGGACCGGGACGACACCCTCGGCGCGCACCGGAGCGGCGAACTGACCGCCGCGATGAAGGAACTGGGCGTCCACGACCACCGCATCCTCGGCGGCGCCGGACGCTTCCGCGACTCCGGGATGATGGGAGTCCCGCAGAACCGCCGTCCCGGCGCGTTCTGGAACACCCCCGTGGAGGAGGCCGCACCGTACCTGGTCGAGGTGATCCGTGAGGTGCGGCCGCAGGTGCTGATCACGTACGACCCGCAGGGCGGTTACGGGCACCCCGACCACATCCAGGCGCACCGCGTCGCCATGCGTGCGGCGGAGCTCGCCGCCGACCCGGCCTTCCGGAGTGACCTCGGAGCGCCGCACCGCATCGCCAAGATCTACTGGAACCGGGTGCCGCGCTCGGCGGCCGAGGAGGGCTTCGTCCGGCTGCGCGCGGCGGACGTCGAGTTCCCGGGCGTCGCCGGCATCGACGACATCCCGGGCGTGGTCGACGACGCGGACGTGACCGCGGAGATCGACGGCACCGGCCACGCCGGGCGGAAGGCCGCCGCGATGCGTGCCCACGCCACGCAGATCGCCGTCGACGGGCCCTTCTTCGCCCTCTCCAACGACCTGGGCCAGCCGTTGTTCACCACCGAGTACTACCAGTTGGTGCGGGGAGCCCCGGGGGTACCCGCCGGTGAACGCGAGCGCGACCTCTTCGCCGGCACGGACGCCGCCCCCACGACGGGCGGCCCGGCCGTCACGACGACACAGGAGACAGAGTGATGAGCGGGTCCGGAGCCTGGCCGGCCAGGCCCCCCAAGGCGGCGCGCGTCGCCGCGTACATCGGCCTGGCCGTGCTCGGCGTCGCCGTCGGCACCGCCGGTTCGCTGGTCCAAGCGGCCTGGTTCCCGCTGGGGTTGCTCCTGGCGCTGCTCGGCGCCGCGGCACTCTTCTACGGCGGACTCCGTGTCACCGGCACCCAACTCGGTGTCCTCACGCCCGCCGCGGGCTGGGTCGCCGCCGTGCTGCTGCTGAGCGCGGGACGTCCGGAGGGCGACGGTGTCTTCGCAGGCGGTCTCGGCGAGATCGTCTTCCTGTTCGGGGGGGCCGTGCTGGCTGTGATGTGTGCCACCATGACGCGGTTGCCGCAACCGGGCCGGCCCTCCGGTCGACTTGGCAAGTGACGTGTCCCATCTGTGGCCGAATTGCCCATACTCGCTGGGACGGCCGGGGAACGCCGCTTCCCGCGGTCGCCGGATACGGATCGGCGGCGGCCAGTATGGTGGTGCGCGCCGCCGAGCCGCCCGCAGCAACGAGAACCAGTAAGAACGGGCGGCGGAGCCAACCGGGAGAACCTGCTTTGAGCCGTGAAACTGACAGTTCGCCCTCCGGCCCCCAGGGGCGTGGCGGGGCCGCGTACCCCTCGGGGACACCGCCGTACGGATCCCGCCAGTATCCGTCGCTGCACCCGACGCAGGACGCTCCGGAGGAAAGAGCCGAACCCGCGTCCGTGCGGCAGCCGGACGAGCCCCGGACCGAGACGACGCTGACGACCCGTATCCGGATCAACATCCCCGGGTCGCGCCCGATCCCGCCCGTGGTCATGCGCACGCCCATGAGCGACGTGGACAAGAAGGGCGCCCCCGCGCCCCGCGAGGGGGCGGCGGAGCGCACGGGCAGCACGCCCCGCCCGGCCGCGCCCGCCCCGTCGGCACCGGCGGCCGCCGGCGCCGGACGGGACGCCGGGAGGCCCGAGGCGCCCGAGAAGCCGGCCGACGAGAAGACCAGCGACTGGTTCGCCCCTCGCAAGGCGCCGAGCCCCACACCCCCGCCGCCCTCCGTGCCGGCCCAGGCGACGGGCCCCGGCCGGTCGCCGAACGCGCCGGGACCGCGTCCCGAGGACACCGGCGCCCACCGGATGCCCGGTGCACCCGCTCCCCGGAACGGGCAGGCGCCCGGCGCCCCCCGGTTCCCCGACGCACCGGGCGGCACCGGCAACCGGCCCCGCAGCGGTCTGGACTCCCTGTCCTCCGACCTGGACGCATCCGGCCGTGCCGCACCAGGGCAGCGGCCCCCGGGCGCCGGTCCGGCGGGCCCCACGACCGGTCCCGCCGCCGGTGTCTCGCCGTTCGCTCCGGGCGCCCAGCCCGGCGGCGCCCCGGGCGCCGGTGTGCCCGGGGCAGGTCCCGCCGGACCGCCGCGGATGAGCGACGACACCGCCGTACTCACTCCTCAGAAGCCCGCGCCCGAAGCCGGCCCCGGCGGCCCGGGCGGCAACGTCTCGGGCGACACGCTGACCAGCGGGATCCCCGTGGTGCCGCCGGAGCACCGTTCGCCGTTCCAGCCCGGGGGCCCCGACGGCGCCGGATCCCCGTGGCCCTCCGGGCCCGGCGGCCAGGGACCCGACTTCCCGGCGCCCGACTTCCCGGGCCCCGCCACCGCGCCGCGGACGACGGCCGGCCCCTCGCCGGCGCCGAGGTCCTCCTCGTCGTCCGCGCCGGCGTCGTCCGGTCCGGCGAAGAAGGGCCGGTCCAAGCTGGTGCTCGCCGGCGCCGGCGCGTTCGGCGCTCTCGCCGTCGCCTACGGCGCCGGGCTGCTGCTGAACCACTCCGAGGTGCCCAAGGGCACCACCGTGCTCGGCGTCGACATCGGCGGCGGGACCAAGGAGGAGGCCCAGGCGAGGCTGGAGGCCGCGCTCGGCAAGCGCGCCACCTCCCCGCTGCGGCTCAGCGTCGGCAGCCAGAAGGTCCAGCTCGCGCCGGACAAGGCCGGCCTCACCCTGGACAGCCAGGCCACCGTCCGCGCGGCCGCGGGCAGCGACTACAACCCCGTCTCGGTCATCGGCTCGCTGTTCGGCGGTGAGCGGGTCGCGCAGCCGGTCATCCCGGTCGACGAGGAGAAGCTCGTCGTCGCCCTGACCGACCTCGCGGGCACGTCCGGCTCGGCCTCCGAGGGCACGATCAGGTTCGAGCCGGGCAAGGCCGTCCCGGTCCCGGGCAAGGCGGGGAAGACGCTGAACGTCCAGCAGTCGATGATCTCGGTGCGGGACGCCTACCGCGCCCAGGTCGAGACGGGGCGCGTGAACAACGTCGAGCTGCCCGTCGCCACCCGCGAGCCGTCGATCACCCAGACCGAGCTGAACCGGGCCATGAAGGAGTTCGCCGAGCCGGCCATGTCCGACCTGGTCACGATCAGGGCGGGCGACAAGGAGATCCAGTTCGGGCCGGCGAAGTCCCTGCCGAGGATCCTGTCGATGAAGGCGGTCGACGGACGGCTCGTCGAGGTCTACAACAAGCAGGCCATCACGGAACTTCTGGACGGGGTCTTCGACGGGATCATGGTCACCAAGGGCGACGGGAAGCAGTACCCGCTGTCCGCGGACGACGTGGCCTCGGCGATGCAGAAGGCGCTGCTCGGCGAGACGCCCGAGGAGCGCACGCAGACGATCGAGCTCGACGGACAGGGCTGAGCCTGCGCCGACGCGCCGTCACGAGCCCCCGCCCGGTCCTCCGGGGCCCGGGGGCTCGCGCGTGCCGCCGCGCGATCCGGAGGGCGGCGGACGTACCGGCGGTGTCGCCTTCCGGGGGTTCGGGCGTACTCGCCCGTCGACGGGCCCTGCGCACCCGCACCCGCCCACCTGCGCACCCGCGAGGCCGCGGAGCCGAGCACGGGCCGCGGAGGGCCCGCACGACCCCCGCGCGGCGCGCCTCAGTTCAGCATCGACCTGGCCGAGTGCGCCTTCCGCCGGATCGCTTCCGCCGTCGCGGGTTCGGCGGCCGAGACGACGTCCGCGAACGCGTCCATCTCCGCCGCCCCCGCCAGGAAGTCGCCGCGCTGGACGAGGAGTTGCGCGCGGTCGTAGCGGAGGCGAGCCGGGTGGGAGGGCAGGAGGAGGGAGAGGTCGACGGCCCAGAGTGCGACGTCCGTGTGCTCGGGGCGGGCGGCGGCCCAGGCGCGGATGTTGTTGAGGATGCGGAGGACGATGTCCAGTGGGCCCGCGGGAGTCAGCATCGACGGCTCGAGCGGGGCGCCCGTCGTGCCGACCACGAGGAGTTCCGCGTCCGGTCCCGTCAGCAGACGTCCGCCCGCGAAGGGGTCCGCCATCACCGGGTGCTCGGGGTCGCCGAAGCCGACGACGAAGTGGCCCGGGAGGGCCAGTCCGTACACGGGCGCGCCGGCGCGGCGGGCCACCTCCATCCAGACGACCGACAGCAGGATCGGCAGGCCTCGGCGGCGGCGCAGCACCTCGTGCAGCAGGGACGACTCCAGCCGCTGGTAGCAGTCCGGGGTGCCGTGGAAGCCGCAGCGCTCGCCGAGCAGCGACGACAGCGCGGCCACCCAGTTGTGGGGGCCGGTGGTCCCGTACGGCAGCAGGCCCGCGAGCCGGTCCAGCTCGATCTCGGCGGCGTCGAGCCCCGCCTCGTCCAGCCGCGGATCCGCTTCCGCACCCACGAGCAGGCACAGTGTCGCGAGGTCGGGCCGCTCGGAGCGCGCCTCCTCGGCGAAGCGGCGACGCCGGCCCGCGGCCTCGGGGAGTGGCGGTTGCATATGCGTCTCGTACCCGTTCAGGAAGATCGGGAGTATCGGAAGTGGTGGTAGAGGTGGTGGACGGCGAATCCCATCCCCTCGTACAGGGTCCGTGCCCCTTCGTTGCCCGACTCGACCTGCAGCCAGGCCGCCGAGGCCCCCTCGTCCAGCGACCGCCGCGCCAGGGCCGCCATCACGGCCGTCGCGAGCCCCTGCCTCCGGTACGCGGGGTCGACCTCCACCGTCATGAACCCGGCCCAACGTCCGTCGACCACACAGCGGCCGATCGCCGCCGGAACGTCGGATGCGCCGGGGACGGTGGCGAACCACACCGACGGGCCGCCACCCAGTACTTCCAGTACATCCGGCCCCGGCACACCGAACCGCTGGTAACGCCGTAGCCAGGGTTCGTCCACGGATCGGTCCAGCCGCACCCGCTCCACGTCCGCGTCCAGGTCACCGATCGGTGCGAGCCCGCCGACGCGCAGCTCGGCGCTCACCTCGCGCTCCCAGCCCCGCTCCGCCAGTCCGGCGCACAGCCCCTCCTGGGTCCCCTCGGCGCCGGTCGCGGTCTGGACGTAGGCCGGAAGGCCACGATCGGCGTACCAGCCCCGTACGCGCGCCAGGGCGGCGTCCAGGGGTATGCCCGGGTCGCCGAGCGGCAGCACCGAGTTCGCCCGGCGGGTGAAGCCGGACGCCGCACGCAGCACCCACTCGCCCAGCGCTTCGCTCTCCACCGGCTGCCAGGCGCGGGCCGAGACACGCGCAAGCTCCTCGAACGACGCTGCCGGCACGCCCCGTCGACGGGCCGGCGCCGCGGGGACGACCTTGCCCGCGACCAGAGAGGATTCCGGGATGCGGACGGTCTCCCCGGTCCTTCGTGTGATCAGCAGCACACCCCCGGTCCACGATGTGAGAACCCCGACGGCGTCGGTGAACTCCACCGATCCGTCCGCCGGCTCGGCGCGCCGCCGCACCGACACGCGTTTTCCCACGTCAGAGGGGGTGATGCGAACCTCCAGTCGTCCGCCTGCGGTGAATTCCACAGCTCAGTCCTCCCCTCCTGTTCGGATCATCCCCAGGAACGGAGATACTAGGTGCGGGCATCGACGACGCCGCGCTCCCGCGCAGCCCCGCGGCGAGCCGCAGACCGGACGCCGCGCCCTACCGAGGAGGAACGACAGCGTGACCTACGTCATCGCGCAGCCTTGTGTCGACGTCAAGGACAAGGCGTGCATCGAGGAGTGCCCCGTCGACTGCATCTACGAGGGCCAGCGGTCCTTGTACATCCACCCGGACGAATGCGTCGACTGTGGTGCCTGTGAGCCGGTCTGCCCGGTCGAGGCGATCTTCTACGAGGACGACACTCCCGAGGAGTGGAAGGACTACTACAAGGCGAACGTCGAGTTCTTCGACGAGCTCGGTTCGCCCGGTGGCGCCTCCAAGCTGGGCCTGATCGAGCGCGACCACCCCTTCATCGCCGCGCTGCCGCCGCAGAACGGCTGATCGTGCGTCCCCGGTCCCGTACGGTGCGTCCGCCGTACGGGACCGCGGCGTTTGCGCCGGTACCCGAGGGCCCGGCGCGGGACAGCGCACAGCCCTGAGCCGGCGGCCCCGACCGGTCGGCGGTCCGCCGCACGAACGAGAAAGTGAGCACCGTGTCCGCCGTATCGTCCCGACTCCCCGTCTTCCCGTGGGACAAGCTGGAGCCGTACAAAGCGACCGCCGCGGCCCACCCGGACGGCATCGTCGACCTCTCCGTCGGCACACCCGTCGATCCGGTACCGGACGTGGTCCGGCGGGCCCTCGTCGAGGCCGCGGACTCGCCCGGCTATCCGACCGTGTGGGGAACACCCGCGCTACGGGACGCGCTGGTGTCGTGGTGCGCGCGGCGTCTTGGTGCGGTGTCCTTCGCTCACACCAATGTGCTGCCGGTCGTGGGGTCCAAGGAACTCGTGGCCTGGCTGCCGACCCAGCTCGGCCTGGGTGCCGGCGACAAGGTGGCCCACCCCCGCCTGGCCTACCCGACCTACGAGGTCGGCGCGCGGCTCTGCGGGGCCACCCCGGTCGTCTACGACGACCCGGTAGCCGACCTCGACCCGGCCGGTCTGAAGCTGCTGTGGCTGAACTCGCCGTCCAACCCGACCGGCCGGGTCCTCGCCGGGGACGAGCTGACCCGGATCGTGGCCTGGGCGCGCGAGCACGGGGTGCTCGTCTTCAGCGACGAGTGCTACCTGGAGCTGGGCTGGGAGGCGGAGCCCGTCTCGGTGCTGCACCCGGACGTCTGCGGCGGCACGTACGAGGGCCTCGTCTCGGTCCACTCGCTGTCGAAGCGCTCCAACCTCGCCGGCTACCGTGCGGCCTTCGTCGCGGGCGACGCGGCCGTCCTCGGCGAGCTGCTGAAGATCCGCAAGCACGGCGGGCTGATGACGCCCGCCCCGGTGCAGGCGGCCACGGTCGCGGCACTCGGCGACGACACGCACGTCGCCGAGCAGCGGGCCCGGTACGCAGCCCGGCGTCTCGCCCTGCGCGACGCCCTGCTGAAGCACGGCTTCCGGATCGAGCACAGCGAGGCGAGCCTCTATCTGTGGGCGACACGGGACGAGCCGTGCTGGGACACGGTGGCGCACCTGGCCGAGCTGGGCGTCCTCGTCGCGCCCGGCGACTTCTACGGCGAGGCGGGGGAGCGGTTCGTGCGGGTCGCCTTCACGGCGACCGACGAGCGGGTACAGGCGGCGGTCAAGCGCCTCGGGTGAGCACGGTGGGCGTCCGCGGCGGTCGGCTCCGCGGGTGCCGGCGCGGCTTCGGGCCCGCACCCGCCGCAGGCGCTGCAGGAAGGACTCACCGACGGACCTCGTTGCCGGAACGTGACGGAACTTGCCGGCATCGCCGGACTTCGTGACGGACGGGCTTCCGTGGCGCGACACGGCGGCACGGCCGGCGGCACACGGAAGGGTCCTCGGGAATCCGCCGATTCCCGAGGACCCTTCCGTGTGCTCCGCGCGCTCCGGCTGGGTCAGAGGGGCAGATCCTGCACCGGCAGCTCGCCGGCCGGCAGCGTGGCGCCCGCGTCCGGGAGGCCGCCGCCGACCGGCGCCTGGGCGGCGGGCAGACCCTGCGTGGCCGCGGAGCCTGCGGTCTCGCCGAGGACGCCGGCGGTGCTGCCCGCGGCCTGTCCGGCGGTCTCCTGAGCCGCCGGGAGGCCGGTCTCGGCCGCGTCGCCCAGGGTGTCCGCGGCGGCCGGGAGCGTCGTGCCGACCACCCTGCCGCCGGCCTGGTTCGCCGTGTCGGCGGCCTCGCGCGCGGCGCCGTCGACCGTGGAGCCGGCCGCGGCGCCGTCGAGCTGGGTCAGGCCGCCGTTGCCCAGGTCCTGGGTGGGGAGGTCCACGGCGTTCGCGGAGCCGGCCGCACCGACCACGGGAGCTGCCCCGGCTGCGACGAGCAGCGCGGCACGGGCGATCCGACGGGTCAGGGGGAGGGACATGATGCTCCTTCGACGAGAGAACGTTGGGTGGTGACTGTGGTGCGTGTCCGGCGATCGGACGCACTGACAACCCCTCGAAGGGCGGTGAAGGTTGCGGTGGCACAAGGTAAAGAGTTTGCAATGCATCGCATTATCGGCTGTGGACAAAAACGGGCGAACAATGTATGCGCGGACTGTCTGCTGAACCGTCACTTCTCTTGTTGCGCAAGGAAATTGAGGACCCGACGTGGATTCGCCGAGGCGCGGCGGGGAAACTCCTCGGCGATGTGCACCGCATAACTCTGGAGAGTGTCCGGTCGGACGGATGCGCGATCGGAAAAGCCGCATCCGCCATCGCCCGGGGTACCGGAATTCCGCCGGGCCGCCTTCACGGCCGAAGGCCGGTCCTCGCCGCGGCGGGAACCGCGGTCCCCGGAGAGTGGGTTCCGTGCGGCCGGGCGCCCCGTCCGGTCCGCCGCCCGACGGCGTACGCGCCCGTCTCCCGGCGCGGTCCGCCCCGGCGCCGTCCCCGAGGCGCGGCCGGCACGCCGGGGCAGGGCTCAGCGGGCGATCCGGATCCGCACCGCGGAGCCGTCCGGCCCGGCGGTGCGCCAGCCTTCGTCGGCCTTCTCCGCACTCCAGACCCTTCCGGCGAACGAGACCTCGGCGATCCGCAGTTCCGCAGCCTTCGCCACCGCCCAGTGGGCCAGTTCCCAGCCGCGGCGTTCGGCGTCGTCGGCACCCCGGGCGGTGGCGACGACCGGAACCGTCAGTTCTGAGGACTGCGGGGCGCCCGCCCTGCCCTTGCCGCCGGCCGCGGGCAGAACGCCCGCCCCGAAGGAGCGCGCCAGCTCCGAACGGACCTTCGCCGGGTCGCCGGGCTTGGTGGAGGGTGCCGCCGTGCAGGTCAGGGACGCCGAGGCGCGGCCGGTGAGCGCCGCCGAGAGCAGCGAGGCGTCCGGCTCGTGCTTGGCGTACGCCTGGGGGAAGCCGCTGCGCTGGACGCGCTGGGCGGCGACCGTCAGCGGCAGCCGCGAGTAGCCCGGCACCTCGGCGAGGTGGTCGTAGAACGCCCCGGCGGAGAACACCGGGTCGAGGATCTGCCTCGGGGTGCCCCACCCCTGCGACGGGCGCTGCTGGAACAGGCCGAGGGAGTCGCGGTCGCCGTGGCGGATGTTTCGCAGCGCGGATTCCTGGAGGGCCGTCGCCAGCGCGATGGTGACCGCCCGCTCCGGCATCCCCCGGGTCGTGCCGACGGCCGAGATCGTGGCCGCGTTGGCCGCCATCTCCGGGCTGAGTTCGTAGGAGCCCCCGTCCTTCCCGTCGTCGGGGCCGGGACGGTCCGGGTCCTCTCCGTCGCCGGAGCGGACGACGCACCGCGGCGCGCCGTCGCCGCTCACGTACTGCACGACGACGTACGCGACCAGGGCCAGCAGTACGGCGAAGGCGGCCGTGAGGCGAAGGGGGCGGCCGCGCCGGGTGGGGGAGGCGGTCTTGGTCACGGCGCCCACCGTACTGGAGCCCCGTGAACGCCCGGGCCGGCACCTCGCACGGGACTCCGGCGCCTCGCGGCCGACCCCGGTCCCCACGCGGACTCCGGTCCCGCGCGCGGGATCCGGGTGCCCGGCACGGGATCCCGGCCCGGGCCGTCGACTCCCCCGCGCCGCCCGCCCACCCGGGGCCGGACCCGATCGCCCCTCCTCGGACCCGGGCCCGCCTCCCGGCGCCCGCGAGCCTCGCGACATTGCGCCGGCCCGGAGCCGGTGCCGCCCGGCCCCGCCGGAGGCGCACCCGCGGGTCGGCAGGCGCTCGAGCCGGGGCGCTAGGGTCGGGCCATGCCCGAAAGCGCGCTTGATCTCACCCTGGACGGCCCGGCACTCACCGCACGGCTCGTCGACTTCCCGTCGGTCAGCGGGGACGAGAAGCCCCTCGCCGACGCGATCGAGCGGGCGCTGCGTGCCCTGCCCCACCTCACGGTCGACCGGCACGGCAACAACGTGGTCGCCCGGACGAACCTCGGCCGCTCCGAGCGCGTGGTCCTGGCCGGGCACATCGACACCGTGCCGATCGCGGACAACGTCCCCTCCCGGCTCGACGAGAACGGTGTCCTGTGGGGCTGCGGCACCTCGGACATGAAGTCGGGGGTCGCCGTCCAACTGCGGATCGCCGCGACCGTACCCGAGCCCAACCGCGACCTGACGTTCGTCTTCTACGACAACGAGGAGGTCGCCGCACATCTGAACGGTCTCGGACATATTGCGGACACCCACCCCGACTGGCTGGAGGGCGATTTCGCCGTCCTGCTCGAGCCCTCAGACGCTCAGGTGGAGGGCGGCTGCCAGGGAACTCTCCGTGTCCACCTCCGTACGGCCGGGGAACGCGCACACTCCGCCCGCAGCTGGATGGGGTTCAACGCCATCCACGCCGCCGGCCCGATCCTGGCCCGGCTCGCCGCCTACGAGCCGCGCCGCCCCGTGATCGACGGCCTGAGGTACCACGAGGGGCTCAACGCCGTCGGGATCGAGGGCGGTGTCGCGACGAACGTCATCCCCGACTCGTGCACCGTCGTGATCAACTACCGCTACGCCCCGGACCGGACCATGGCGGAGGCGGAGGCCCATGTCCGTGAGGTGTTCGCGGACTGCGACGTCGCCGAGTTCGTCGTCGACGACCACACCGGCGGGGCGCTGCCCGGCCTCTCGCACCCGGCCGCCGCCGCTTTCATGTCGGCCGTCGGCGGTACGGCACAGCCCAAGTTCGGCTGGACCGACGTGTCGCGCTTCAGCTCACTGGGCGTCCCCGCGGTCAACTACGGTCCGGGCGATGCGCTCTTCGCCCACAAGCGGGACGAGCACGTGTCCGTCGACAAGATCACGCACTGTGAGGAGCGGCTGCGGCAGTGGCTCACCGCGTGACGGCCGTCGCGTGACGTCACCGTACGGACCCGAGGCCGGGCCGCCCCCGCGGCGTCACCGTGCGGATCGCGCGGCTGCCGCTCCGTGACGAGCAACGGGTGAACGGCCACAGCCTGACTTCCTCGTATCCGACCTCCGGAATTTCGCTCTTGTCCATCTCCGGCGACCTACCCTGACCTGGAACGTGCACCACAGCGGAGGGAGCAGGTCATGGGCAATCCCGAGGAAGCACGGCCGGAGGAGCAGCGGCTGGGTCCGGTGGTGCGGCGCAGGGATCAGATCCAGCCCGGCACCACGGACCAGCGCCTGCTGGACACCGAGGGCGATTCGCAGTGGGTGCACACCGATCCGTGGCGGGTCATGCGCATCCAGTCGGAGTTCGTCGAGGGCTTCGGCGCCCTCGCCGAACTGCCCAGCGCCATCAGCGTCTTCGGTTCCGCCCGGACCGCTCCCGGTACCCCCGAGTACGACGCCGCCGTACGGATCGGCAGGGCCCTGGTCGACGCCGGCTTCGCCGTGATCACCGGGGGCGGGCCGGGAGCGATGGAGGCCGCCAACCGCGGTGCGCGGGAGTCGGGCGGTATCTCGGTCGGGCTGGGCATCGAGCTGCCCTTCGAGCAGGGCCTCAACCCGCACGTCGACATCGGCGTGAACTTCCGCTACTTCTTCGTCCGCAAGACGATGTTCGTCAAGTACGCGCAGGGCTTCGTGGTGATGCCGGGCGGTTTCGGGACGCTCGACGAACTGTTCGAGGCGCTCACCCTCGTCCAGACCGGGAAGGTGACCCGCTTTCCCGTCGTGCTCTTCGGGTCGCGGTACTGGTCCGGTCTGGTCGACTGGCTGCGCGGCACGGTCGTCGCCGAGGGCAAGGCGTCCGCGCGCGACCTGCTGCTCTTCCACGTCACGGACGACGTGGACGAGGCGGTCGCCCTGGTGACCAAGGAGACCGGCCCGCCGCCGCCGATCCCGTACGAGGGCTACGAGGCCTGAGCGGGCGCGGGGTCCGGCCGGCCGGCGGAGCACGGCCGGTGCGGGTGCCACCGGATCCCGGCGGACGGCCGTCCGGGTCAGGTCCGGGGCGGCGGACTGCCGTGCCGGGCCCGCCGCCGGGTCCCGGTCGGCCGGGGTTCCGGCCAGACGCCGGTCCCGGACGCCCTCGGTCCTACGCGAGTCCCCGGCGGGCGACCGCCGGGGGCCGGTGCCCGGCGATCGACGCCACCATGTCCAGCACCTGACGGGTCTCCGCCACCTCGTGCACCCGGTACACCCGGGCACCGAGCCAGGCCGACACCGCGGTCGTCGCAAGCGTGCCGATCACCCGCTCCTTGACCGGGCGGTCGAGGGTCTCGCCGACGAAGTCCTTGTTCGACAGGGAGACCAGCACCGGCCAGCCCGTCTCCACCATCTCGCCGAGCCTGCGGGTCGCCTCCAGCGAGTGACGGGTGTTCTTCCCGAAGTCGTGGCCCGGGTCGATGAGGATCCCGTCCCGGCGCACGCCGAGCGCGAGCGCCCGCTCCGCCAGAGCGTCCGTCACCCGCAGGATGTCCGCCATCACGTCGTCGTACGCGATCCGGTGCGGCCGCGTCCGGGGCTCGGCCCCGCCCGCGTGCGTGCAGACCAGGCCCGCCCCGTACCGGGCCGCCACCTCCGCCAGTGCGGGATCAACCCCGCCCCAGGCGTCGTTGAGCAGGTCGGCGCCCGCCTCGCAGACGGCGGCGCCCACGTCGTGCCGCCAGGTGTCGACGCTGATCACCACGTCCGGGAAGCGCCTGCGCACCTCGGCGACGAAGCCGACCGTGCGGCGCGCCTCCTCCTCGGCGGTCACCTCCTCACCGGGACCGGCCTTCACGCCGCCGATGTCGATGATGGCGGCACCCTCGGACACCGCCTGCTCGACACGGGTCAGAGCCGGCTCGTCGCGGTACGTGGCGCCCCGGTCGTAGAAGGAGTCCGGAGTCCGGTTCACGATCGCCATGATCACTGGCTCGTGCGCGCCGAACTCGCGCCGCCCCAGCCGCAGAGTCCCGTCGTGCATCCCCTGCATCCGCTGTTTCCTCCTCGCGATCGGTCGCCTGCGACCTTAACCGTCAGTGGCGCATGGCACGATCGGCAGCGGACGGTTTCCTGCTCCGGGGAGAGGCGCGCTGTGTTCTGGTTCTTGCTGATCGCGATGGTCGTGGTCGTCGCCGCGGTCACCCTGGCGGTGGTCGGCGGCGGTGACAAGGCGGTGCTTCCCGACGTGGCGCCCGAGCGGCTGGTGGACCCGCTGCCGCTGACACGTCCCGTGAGCCGTGCCGACCTCGAGGCGCTGCGCCTGCCCGTGACGGCGCGGGGCTATCGGATGCTCGACGTCGACGAGGTCCTCGGGCGGCTCGGCGCCGAGCTCGCCGAGCGGGACGCGCGGATCGCCGAGCTGGAGTCCGCGCTGGCGGGCCGGCAGGCGACGGCGGTCAGCCCGGCCGGACTCTTCGACGAGCGGCCCGGGGACGAACCGGGGGAGCGGCCCGGGTTCTTCGGGAAGGCCACCGGCGACCGCCCGGCCGCGGAGAACGGCGCGGAAGCGCCGGACATCCGGGAGGCCCCGCCCGGGCGCTCCGGTCCCCCCGGTGAGGACGCCGGCCGGGGCGACGGGGAGCAGCCGCGATGAGCGGCGGTGCCGTGGCCGGCCCGGACGGGCGGCTGCGCTGTCCCTGGGGGCTGTCCACCGAGGACTACGTCAGGTACCACGACGAGGAGTGGGGCCGTCCCGTCCGCGGGGACGACGCCCTGTTCGAGCGGCTCGCGCTGGAGGCGTTCCAGTCGGGGCTCTCCTGGATCACCGTCCTGCGCCGTCGCGAGGGCTTCCGGGAGGCGTTCGCCGGCTTCCGGATCGCCTCGGTCGCGGCGTTCACCGACGCCGACGCGGAGCGCCTGCTCGCCGACGCGGGCATCATCCGCAACCGTTCCAAGATCGAGGCGACCATCGCCAACGCCCAGGTGCTGGCCGACTGGGGTGAGGGTGAGCTCGACGCCCTGATCTGGTCGTACGCGCCGGACCCGGCCGTCCGCCCGGCGCCGCGCACTCTCGCGGACGTCCCGGCGGTCACGGACGAGTCCACCGCCCTCTCCAAGGACCTGAAGAAGCGCGGTCTGCGCTTCATCGGCCCCACGACGGCCTACGCGCTCATGCAGGCCTGCGGTCTGGTCGACGACCATCTCGCGGACTGCGTGGCGCGCGGGGGCCGGGGCGCCGACTGACCGCGCCCCGAGCCCGGGCCGGCGGCCACCGGCCGGTACCGAGGCGGCACCGGCCGGTGGCGTGAGGGCTCAGTGGCCCACGTACTTCGGCTTCTCCTTGGCGATGAAGGCCTGGACCGCGATGGCGTGGTCCTCCGAGGCCCCGGCCCTGGTCTGGAGTTCGTCCTCCTTCTCCAGCGTCTCGCCCAGCGTGTGGCCCGCCCCGTACGCGAGCGACTCCTTGATCGCGGCGTAGGCGAGCGTGGGGCCGTCGGCCAGGGCGCGGGCGACCGCCGTGGCCTCCACCGCCAGGTCGTCGGCCGGTACGAGCTTGTTCACGAAGCCCAGGTCGAAGGCCTCCTGCGCGGAGATCGACCGGGGGAAGAGCAGCAGGTCGGCCGCCCTGCCGGGGCCGATCAACCGAGGGAGCGTCCAGGAGACCCCGGAGTCCGCCGTCAGCGCGACCCCGGCGAAGGACGTCGTGAACTTGGCGGTGTCCGCGACGACCCGGTAGTCCGCGGCCAGGGCGAAGCCCATGCCGGCACCCGCGGCGACGCCGTTCACGCCCGCCACCACCGGCTTCGGCATCTCGGTGATCGCCCGCACGATCGGGTTGTAGTGGTCGCGCACGGTGTTCATCGTGTGGCCGGTGCCCGACTCCCGGTCGGAGACCAGCAGCGAGATGTGCTCCTTGAGGTCCTGGCCGACACAGAACGCGCGACCCGTCGCCGTCAGCAGGACCGCCCGTACACCGGCGTCCGCCCCTGCCGCCTGGAGGGCGTCCCGGAGGGCGACCTTGGCCTCGACGTTCATCGCGTTCATGGCCTCGGGCCGGTTGATCGTGATCGTCGCGAGTCCGTCGCTCACCTCGTACAGCACGGTGTCGGCCATGTCGGGGTCCCCTTCGCACCTCGGGCAGTGATGTCGAGCCCAGCATGGCGGAGATCGCCGGGGCCGACCTACGCCCCGGTATGTGACCTGCGTCAAAGAATTCCCCGGCCCCGGTTCGGTGCGCTGGTCTCGGGCGGGGCGAAGTATCGCAGGCGGATCCCCGAATTATGTGGTTTTGCGAAAGCGCGTTGCGCAAGCGATGCCGACCGATGTTGGTCATCGGGTCCTGCGATGCGGGATAATGGCTGGGAAGCAATGTGTTCGATGCCGGTGACGTGTGCCCACCCAGGGGCCGTCGGCTGACGATGAGCTGGTTTCAGGAAGGGGAACGAGCATGGCGGCCATGAAGCCGCGGACGGGCGACGGCCCGCTCGAGGTGACCAAGGAGGGGCGGGGCATCGTCATGCGCGTTCCGCTCGAAGGCGGCGGTCGGCTTGTCGTCGAGCTGACTCCGGACGAGGCCGACGCCCTTGGCGACGCCCTCAAGAAGGTCGTCGGCTGACGCGGAAGCGCCCACACCTTTAAGGACTGCCCCGGCACGGCAACCTCGCTGCGCCGGGGCAGTGCCGTTTCCGCGACTCCGCCCACCCGACCCCGCGCGCTTCACGGGTGAGTGCCGTCCGCGACCGCGACCGCCCCGCGTCCCGTGCCCGCGGAGGCCGGAGCGTTCCGCACCCGCGACCGCCGGGCGGTACACCCGTCAGCCGCGGCGCACCGCGCAGAGCAGCCCGTCGCCCACCGGGAGCAGCGACGGCAGCAGTTCCTGGCTCTCCCGCACCGTGCGCAGCAGCTCGCGTACGCGCAGCACCTCGCCCGGCTGGGCCGCCGAATCGACCGTTCGGCCGTCCGCGAAGACACCCTCGAAGCACACGAGTCCCCCGGGCCGCAGCAGGCGCAACGATTCAGCTAGATAGTCGAGCGACTCCAGCCGGTCGCCGTCGCAGAAGACGAGGTCGTACCCGCCGTCCGCGAGCCTGGGCAGTACGTCGAGGGCGCGCCCGGGGATGAAGCGGGCCCGGTTCCCGGCGAAGCCGGCGGCACGGAAGGCCTCGCGCGCGAACTGCTGGCGCTCCGGCTCGGGGTCGACCGTGGTCAGCACACCGTCCGGCCGCATGCCGTGGAGCAGGTAGATACCGGAGACGCCGGTGCCGGTGCCGATCTCCGCCACCGCCTTGGCGTCCGCCGTGGCCGCCAGCAGACGCAGGGCCGAGCCCGTGCCGGGCGACACCGAGGGCAGCCCCGCCTCCCGGGCCCGGTCGCGGGCCCAGTGCAGTGCTTCGTCCTCGGCGACAAAGGCGTCGGCGAACGCCCAGCTCGTCTGCCGGTTGGCGGTGATGACCCTCTCCTGTCCCCGTAGTTGGCGCAACCGTGACTGTATCCGCTGCGCACGGGAACCCGCAGATGGGACCGGGCGTTATGGAAGAGCGGGGAAAGGCGCGGGGCGAATCGCACCCGTTCCCAAATTCGCGTAAAGATTCTTATCCGGAGCTAACGGGCGAGGTGGCTATGGTAGGGGCTCCACTGGACACCACCAGAGCCGACAGGGGAGGTGCGGCTGCGCCTGTGGACCGGAGAGGGGTGCTGAGGCGCCTTCTCGGGTCGGCGGGTGAGCCGAAATCCGTGACCGACACCGCTGACGCCCGATCCGGCCAGGCCGGCTCCGTACCCACCGCGACGTTCGCACCGGATGCGGAACCGCAGCCGTGGACACCTCCCTCGTGGGAGGACATCGTCGGCACGCACAGCGGTCGGGTCTACCGCCTCGCCTACCGTCTGACCGGAAACCAGCACGACGCCGAGGACCTCACCCAGGAGGTCTTCGTCCGCGTCTTCCGCTCCCTGTCGACCTACACGCCGGGCACCTTCGAGGGCTGGCTGCACCGCATCACGACGAACCTGTTCCTGGACATGGTCCGCCGCAAGCAGCGCATCCGCTTCGACGCACTGGGCGACGACGCGGCCGAGCGGCTGCCCAGCCGGGAGCCGTCCCCGCAGCAGGTCTTCAACGACACCCACTTCGACGCCGACGTCCAGCAGGCGCTGGACACCCTGGCCCCCGAGTTCCGCGCCGCCGTGGTGCTCTGCGACATCGAGGGCCTGTCGTACGAGGAGATCGCCGCCACGCTCGGCGTCAAGCTCGGCACCGTCCGCAGCCGGATCCACCGCGGCCGCTCCCATCTGCGCAAGGCCCTGCGGCACCGCTCTCCCGAGGCGCGTGCCGAGCAGCGCTCCCTCGCAGGAGTGGCCGGGGAGGGCGGGACGGCGTGAGCAGCACCAGTCCGACCCCTGCGGAGCAGCATCTGGGGGACCGGCTCGCTGCCCTGGTCGACGGCGAGCTCAAACACGACGCGCGCGAGCGCGTCCTGGCCCATCTCGCGACGTGTCCCAAGTGCAAGGCCGAGGCCGACGCACAGCGTCGGCTGAAGAGCGTCTTCGCCACGGCCGCACCGCCGCCGCCGTCCGAGGGCCTTCTCGCACGGCTCCAGGGGTTGCCCGCGGGTCCGCCCGGAGGTGATGACGACGGGCGGGGAGGTCCTCATCGCCGGGGACGTCCCGGCGACGGCGTCTTCGGCGTGACCTCGGAGGGCTTCGGATACGTCCCGGGCGGCCACGGTCTGCCCGACGGCGGGCCGGGCTCCGGGTTCCGCATCCACGACGTGGCGCGTCAGGAGGCCGAGCGCTCCGCGTGGCGCGGCCGGAGGTTCGCCTTCGCCGCGGCCAGCGCGGTGTCGTTCGCCGCGATCGCGCTGGGCGGGTCGCTGCCGCTCGCCGCCACGGGCGACGCCTCCGCCCGTGGGGACAACCGGGGCAACAACGTGACCCCCCTGCGCACGGCCACGACCGGCGCGGGCACGGAGGCCAACCGCAGACGGGGCGGCGGGACCGGCGTCACCGGGATCAGCAGCACCCCCGTGGTGGCGATCGCCCCGCAGACCCTGGTCCGGACGCGGCCGCCGTCCCCGCCCTTCGCGGCGTCGTCACCGCTCACCGACGGCGGTGCCGTACCGCCGTCGGCGCGGCCGACCGCCTCGGCGTTCCAGCTGGCCACGGCTCCCGGGCCCAGCGCGTCCGCGTCCCCGCAGCCCAGCCGTTTCGCCGCCCCGCACCGGCGCTGATACGGAGGGCCGCTCCGGGGAGGCCGGGCGCACTGTAGGACGCCATCCGCAAACCTGGTTGAATCCAGGGGACGGTGCCCGGCGGGCACACGGAGCGGCAGTTGCGGGGAGAGCATGGAGAACGGGAAGCCGACGGGTCCCAAGCCGAAGTGGTGGAGCCGTCCGGCCCACCCCGAGCCGTCGTCGCCCGCCGACGCGGCCCGCTCGGCGGAGGAGCCCGAGGTCGGCGCGGTCGAGGCCCGTGCCCCGGGCAGTGACGACCGGGTGCCCGTCGCGCCGGGAGCTCTCGTGGACGACCAGCCGGAGTACCCGCTTCCCGCGCCCGCCCCCCTCGCGCCCGCGGCGCAGCAGGCGCCGGCACTCGGCCGCCCCGGGAGCGCACCGGCCGAGCCCGGCGCCGACGAGGATCCCGCCGTCGCGCTGCCGCCCGGTGGGACACACGAGGGCGACCTGCCCCGGGAGCCCGCTCCGGACGACATCCGCGCGAGCGGGCCGGCCGCCGCGCACGACACGGGCGCGGACACCCGCGCCGACGCGCCTGCCGCCGACAAGGGCGCCGGCCACACCTGGGCGGGCACTCCGGCCGCCGCGCACGACGCGGACACCCGCCGGAACGGCAGCGTGGGTGCCCCGTACTCCCAGCCGGTCCGGAACGCCGCCCCCGTCTCCACCGATGAGGCCCCGCATCCGGCCGGCGTCCCCGCGGCCGGGCATCCGGACGGGGGCGCGCGGCCCCTGCACGAGCCGGACGAGTACCGCACACCGCCGTACGGCGGCCCCGGGCCGTGGGCTTCCGCGCCGCCGGTGCAGCACCCCGGCGGGGCCGGCGGAACGCCGCCGCGGTACCCGGCCGGCAGCGGCTACCCGGGTTCCGCCACGGCTCCCGGCGCGCCCGCACCGCACCCCGCCCCCGTGCCGGAGCAGTGGCGGCAGTACGACCCCTGGGGTGCACCCGGCGGGACCCTGGTCCGGACCGGTGAGCCGCCGAGGCGGAAGTCCCGGCGGGGCATGGCCTTCGCCGGCGCGCTGATCTTCGCGCTGCTCGCCGGAGTCCTCGGCGGCGGCGTGGGCGCGTACCTGGAGCGCAACGGGGGGATCACCAGCGTCGAACTGCCGCAGGCGGGGCCGGAGCGCACCGACCGCGCGCCCGACAGCATCGCCGGGATCGCCGCCAGCGCCCTTCCCGGTGTGGTGACGCTGCACGTCAGTGGAGGCGGTGAGCAGGGCACCGGCACCGGCTTCGTGCTGGACGCGCAGGGACACATCCTCACGAACAACCACGTGGTCTCCCCGGCGGGCAGCTCCGGCGACATCTCCGTCACGTTCAGCGGCGGCGAGACTGCCCGGGCCACCCTCGTCGGCAAGGACAGTGGCTACGACCTCGCCGTGGTCAAGGTCAGGGGTGTCTCCGGCCTCAAGCCGCTGCCGCTGGGCAACTCCGACAACGTCCGGGTCGGTGACCCGGTCGTGGCCATCGGCGCCCCCTTCGATCTCCAGAACACCGTGACCGCCGGAATCATCAGCGCCAAGGAGCGCCCGATCACCGCCGGCGGGGAGAAGGGCGACGGCAGCGACATCAGCTACGTCGACGCCCTGCAGACCGACGCACCGATAAACCCCGGGAACTCCGGCGGGCCGCTCGTGGACTCCAGGGCCCGGGTCATCGGTATCAACAGCGCCATCCGCGCCGCGGACAGCGGGTCCGGCCCCGACGCCGGATCCGGGCAGGCCGGCTCGATCGGTCTCGGCTTCGCCATCCCCATCAACCAGGGCAAGCGGGTCGCCGAGGAGCTGATCAACACCGGAAAGGCCACTCACCCGGTGATCGGCGTCAGCCTCGACATGCAGTACTCGGGAGACGGCGCGCGCGTCGGCGAGAAGGGCAAGGACGGCGCCCCGTCCGTGACCGCGGGCGGCCCCGCGGCCAAGGCCGGCATCCGCCCGGGCGACGTCATCACCAAGGTCGACGGCCAGCGGGTGCACAACGGCGAGGAGCTCATCGTCAAGATCCGTGCGCACCGGCCCGGCGATCGGCTGGAACTGACGGTGCTCCGCGCCGGCAGGGAGCAGACGAGGGCGGTGACGCTCGGTTCGTCGACCGGCACGTGACGGACATCCCGAAGGTACCGTCGGGACAGATTTGCCGGGTACCGTGGAGCAGGTCCCGCTCGTCCCAGCGCTGCGGGCACGGAGAACGAGAACACGAGGAGCAGCAAGGTGTTCAACGACATAGGCGCACTCGAGCTCGTGACGCTCGTGGTCCTCGCCGTGCTGGTCTTCGGCCCGGACAAGCTGCCCAAGGTCATCCAGGACGTCTCGCGCTTCATCCGCAAGGTCCGCGAATTCTCCGACAACGCGAAGCACGACATCCGCAGCGAACTGGGCCCGGAATTCAAGGACTTCGAGTTCGAGGACCTGAATCCCAAGGCCTTCATCCGGAAGCAGCTCTCCGACAACGAGGACCTCAGGGAGATCCGCAGCAGCTTCGACCTCAAGAAGGAGATCAACGAGGTCGCGGACGCCGTGAACGGCAAGGAGCCCGCCGACCCGGTGCGGGCCGGTGTCGGCGGCACGCCGGACGCGGGTGCGACCCCGGATCTCCTCAAGAAGCGCGAAAAGCCCGATCAGGGCGAGCGGCCGCCCTTCGACGCAGACGCCACCTGAGGCCCCCTACCGCCGTCAATCCCAACGAGTCGGTGACGGGTGGCTATCCTCCATCTGTCCGGGATAGAGGACGCCCGCGGGGGGCGGGCCGTTCCGGACCTCGCTGACCAAGGAGGCGGCCGGGTAGATGGAGACGACCAGTCGGGTAGAGGCGCAGGATTCGCCCAGCAGTTCCACCGCTGAGGGGGTGCCCGCAGCCCGGCGTACCGTCGACGGCTATCTGCGGGCGCCCTTCCCCTGGTACGGCCTGGACGAGGCCTTCACCGGGCCGCGCTGGCTGATGCAGGTCGGTACGGCCGCCGACGGCTCGGTCCAGCACGGCTCCATGGGGCACGGCGAGGAGCCGTCGATAAAGTCCGACGCCACCGGCGCGGAGAAGGAACGCTTTGCCGTGGTCGTCACCGTCGCGTCGAGCCCGGTGCGGCACACCGGTGACGGTACGGGCGTCCTGGACGCCACGACCGTCTCCTCGGCCGCCTGGCTGGCTGGCTCGGGCCTGCTGGCATGCACCTGGCCGGCACAGCTCGACCACACCCTGCGGGACGACTGGCTGGACCAGCAGACGGAGACCGCCTTCGAGCTCGCGGACGACCTCACCGGGCCCGCCTGGTCGGAGCTGTCCCTGCCGGTGGACGGGGTGCCCGTGCGGTTCCACTACCGCGAGTCCGAGTTCGGCTGGGTGCTCGCCGGTTCGACCGGAAACGGGGTGCACATCGGGGCCTACGGGCGGGGGATGAGCGCGTACGGGCTCGGCTTCTCCGTGGTCCAGGACCTCGAGGCGTACGCCTAGACCGCGCGGACCCCGCGCCGGGCCGCTGCCCCGGTTCGACGACTGCCCACAACCCCGGGGGTTGTGGGCAGTCCCGCGACGCCGTCGGGAGGGGGCCTCAGAACTTGTTGCGCGGGGTGATGCCGAGCGACATGCCCGACAGACCGCGCTGACGGCCGCCGAGCTTGCCCGCGATGGCCCGCAGGGCGGAACCGGCGGGGGAGTCGGGATCGGTGAGGACCACGGGCTTGCCCTCGTCGCCGCCCTCCCGGAGCCGTACGTCGATGGGGATCTGGCCGAGCACCGGCACCTGGGCGCCCGTGGTCTTCGTCAGTCCGTCGGCGACCACCTGGCCACCGCCCGTGCCGAAGACGTCGACCATCTCGTCACAGTGCGGGCACGGCAGCCCCGACATGTTCTCGACGACACCGACGATCTTCTGGTGGGTCTGGACGGCGATGGAACCGGCCCGCTCCGCGACCTCCGCCGCGGCCTGCTGCGGCGTGGTGACGACCAGGATCTCGGCGTTGGGCACCAGCTGGGCCACGGAGATCGCGATGTCGCCGGTGCCCGGCGGCAGGTCGAGCAGCAGCACGTCCAGGTCGCCCCAGTAGACGTCCGCGAGGAACTGCTGCAGTGCGCGGTGCAGCATCGGGCCGCGCCAGACGACCGGTGCGTTGCCCGGGGTGAACATACCGATCGAGATGACCTTCACACCGTTCGCGGACGGCGGCATGATCATGTTCTCGACCTGGGTGGGACGGCCGTCCGCGCCGAGCATGCGCGGCACGCTGTGGCCGTAGATGTCGGCGTCGACGACACCGACCTTCAGCCCGTCGGCGGCCATGGCAGCCGCCAGGTTGACGGTCACGGAGGACTTGCCCACACCGCCCTTGCCGGAGGCGACCGCGTAGACGCGCGTCAGCGAGCCCGGCTTGGCGAACGGCACCTCGCGCTCGGCGGTCGTGCCGCGCAGCGAGGCCGCGAGCTCGCGGCGCTGCTCGTCGCTCATCACGTCCAGGGAGACCTCGACGCCGGTGACGCCCTCGACGCCCGAGACGGCGTCCGTGACGCGCTGGGTGATCGTCTCGCGCATCGGGCACCCGGAGACGGTGAGGTAGACCGTGACGGCGACCGCGCCGTCGGATCCGATCTCCACCGACTTGACCATGCCGAGATCCGTGATCGGCTTGTTGATCTCGGGGTCGTTCACCGTCGCCAGTGCGTCGCGCACCGCGTCTTCCGTAACCATACGCACGATGGTACGGCGCGGGATCCCGCCCCGGGGGCCCCCGTCAGCGGTCGCCTTCGTCACGTCCGTCGGGGTGCCCGGACGGGAATGGCGCGGCCGCCGCGGGCGGTTGCGCCGGATCCCCGTCCGCGCCGGTCCCGGCCGCTCCCGGCTCCGCCCCGTCGGAGTCCGGCATCCCGTACTCGGCCTCCCGCCAGTGGTCGGGCAGCAGATGGTCAAGTACGGCGTCGACGGTGACCGCGCCCAGCAGGGCCCCGTCGTCGTCCACCACGGGTGCCGCGACCAGGTCGTAGGCGGTCAGGCAGCAGCTGACCGCCGGCAGCGGGGTGTCCGGTTCCAGCGGGGGCAGCTCGGTGTCCACGAGGGGCGCGACGGGCGCGTCCGGTGCGCTCCGCAGCAGCCGCTGGACGGGCACCGTGCCCAGGTACGGGCCCGTGGGAGGCTCGCCCGGTGGCCGGCAGACGTACACCTGGGCCGCCAGCGCCTGCATCAGGTCCCGCTCCCCGAGCCGGGCCAGGGCGTTGCCGACGGTGGCCTCCGGCGGCACCACGACCGGCTCGGTCCTCATCAGGGCCCGTGCCGTTCGACCCTGCTCGGCCTCCCCCTCCGTGTCCTCCCCGGAGCTCGGGCGATTCCCCACCGGGGACGCCGCCGAGGTCTCCTCGGGCGGCAGGCCGCTCAGCGCCGACCAGTCGACCGCCAGAGCCTCACCGCGGTTGCGGGTGGTTCCACCCCGGTCGCGGTGCGCGCAGATCCGGGCGGCCTCCCACTGCCCGCGGGCCGGGTGCCGGTGAACCTCGACGTCCAGGACCGTGACCTGCTCGCCCGAGTCCGCGAGTCGCACCCGCCGGTCCAGCAACTGGCCGAGGACGAGCCGCTCGTCCGGCCGCAGGCCGAATCGGCGCATGCTCACGGGGCCGGACAGCGTGACCTGGCCGGACTCGAGGCCGGTCGCCCGGGAGACGGGCACGAAGACGGGGCCGTGCCCGAGGACCTCGACGACCAGACCCACCAGCCGTGGCGGACGGTCGGCCCGGAAGGTGGCCACGAGGTCCCGCACGCGCCCGACCGGGTCGCCGCCGGGACCGAAGACCGGGACCCCGGCGAGATGCGAGAGGAAGATCCGAGGGCCGTCTGCCGTCATGCTCAGCGCCTCCTCCACTGCCGCGGCGGGGCACTGGGGCAGACCGCCGGGTTCGTACGAGGAGCGAAACGGATTGCTCCGAAATGGCATCGTTCAACGGCTTCAGGCTAGCCCGTACCGATCCGTGGTGCTGTCGCCGGAGGTCCGGACGACTGCCCTCCGGTAAGCCCTCCGACCCCGGGTACGCTGCGGTCTGCCACCCCCACGCGTATGAGAGGCAGTGCGCTCGTGACCGCTCTCCCCCCGGGTCCGGCAGCCCCTGTGCGCCGGGCCGCGCTCCCCCTCGCGCTGTGCGCGGCGCTGGCCATAGCCCTCACCGGGTGCGGCGAGGACCCGGACGCGGGGACGAACGGCGTCGGGAAGCTGGAGGCGACCGCCATCGAGAAGAAGGCCAAGGCGGCGGCCGACGCGGCGGACGCGGTGCGGGTGGCGGGCACGCTGGTGTCCAAGGGCGGCACGTACAAGCTGAACATGCGGCTGAAGAAGTCCGGCGGGGTGGGCTCGGTGACCTCGAAGAACTCCACCTTCGAGCTGCTGCGGGTCGAGGACGCCCTCTTCCTGAAGGCCGACGCGGGTTTCTGGGTGCACGCCGACTCCGACGGCAAGGGCGACGACGCGGAGCCCGGCGAGGAGGACGTGGCCGCTGCCGAGAAGCTGGACGGCAAGTACGTCAAGGTGCCCGAGGACGACCCGGCCTACAAGCAACTGCGCGGCTTCACCGACATGAACGTCCTCCTCGACGGGCTGCTGGGCCTCCACGGCAAGCTCAGCAAGGGCGACCGCGCCACCGTCGGCGGAGTCCGCACGATCGAGATCATGGGCGGCGAGGGCAACGGAGGGACGCTCGCGGTCTCGCTCGAGGGCAAGCCGTACCCCCTCCAGTTGGACCGGGCGGGCGACGCGGGCGTCCTCACACTGGGGGAATGGGGCCAGGACTTCCCGCTGGAGGCCCCCGACAAGGACGAGACGGTCGACTACGGCCGCCAGCTCCCGCGCGCGAACGACTAGCGTGGCTCTGCGGGGGATCCCCAAGATCCCCGACAGCGTCACACCCCGGCCAAGGGCGCCCGGCCCGGCTCCGGTGCCGGGAGCGTCCGTCGCCGGCCCCGGTACGCGGTGGTCCCTGCGAACCCCGCACACGACGGTGAGCACGGTCCCGGGTTCGCGGCGGTGCCGATGCCGCGCAGCGCGTCCCCCGCGGCCGACTGTGGTCGACGACGACCGGGACCCGCCGACCGGGGACCGCGGACACCGGTCCGTGGCCGGTACGACCTCAGTGGCGCCTGCGGCCGCGGCGGAGGAGCCGGGGCAGGGCGGCCGGGATGGGCCGACGGGTCGTGGCCGGTGTGGGCAGCGGCACGGCGGCCAGGGAGTCCTCGGGGTGGTCGGTGCTGGACCCGCGCGGCTCCAACCGCAGCACCCGGCACTCGCGACCCCAGCGCTCGGTCATCCGCTCGCCGTCCGGGGCGTTGAGCCGCTTGCCCTTCAGCTCGCCGACGGCCGCCTCCCAGGCCTCGGAGCCCGGCGTCAGCTCGCTCACCGCGGCGGTCCACGAGACCAGCCGGCCACCCTTGTCCTTGCTGCGCACGGTGACCTCGGCGGTGGAGCCGTCGGCCAGTCCGGGCAACGGCTGCTCGCCCGGCCCGTCGCCGACGACATGGGCCGCGCCGTCGTGCCACGCATGCCACAGCGCTCGGTCCGGGCCGCTGCCGCGCACCCAGATCAGACCGGACTTCTTGGTGGCCTCCTCCACGAGGGCCTGCCCGAGCAGGGGGTCCTCGGCGGGGCGGGCGGAAGCGTCGTTCATGCCCGCAGCCTATTAGCCTAGAGCCAGCCGTTGCGCTTCAGCGTGCGGTGGATGGTGAGACAGGTCCCGACGATGCCGATGAGCACCATGGGGTAGCCGTACCGCCAGTGGAGTTCGGGCATGTGGTCGAAGTTCATGCCGTAGATCCCGCAGACCGCCGTCGGGACGGCGATGATCGCTGCCCAGGACGTGATCTTGCGCATGTCCTCGTTCTGGGCGACGGTCGCCTGCGCCAGATTGGCCTGCAGGATCGAGTTCAGCAGCTCGTCGAAGCCGATGACCTGCTCCTGCACCCGGGCCAGGTGGTCGGCGACGTCGCGGAAGTACTTCTGGATGTCCGGGTCGACCAGCCGCATCGGGCGCTCGCTCAGCAGCTGCATGGGCCGCAGCAACGGGGTCACGGCCCGCTTGAACTCCAGCACCTCACGCTTGAGCTGGTAGATCCGCCCGGTGTCGGTGCCTCGGGTGCTGCCCTTCGACGGCGCCGAGAACACGTCGATCTCGATCTCGTCGATGTCGACCTGCACGGCGTCCGCGACCGCGATGTAGCCGTCCACGACATGGTCGGCGATGGCGTGGAGCACCGCGGAGGGGCCCTTGGCGAGCAACTCGGGGTCTTCCTGCAACCGGTGGCGGAGATTGCGCAGGGAGCCCTGGCCGCCGTGCCGGACGGTGATCACGAAGTCGGGCCCGGTGAAGCACATCACCTCGCCGGTCTCGACGACCTCGCTGGTCGGCGTCAGCTCCGTGTGGTCCACGTAGTGGACGGTCTTGAAGACCGTGAACAAGGTGTCGTCGTACCGCTCCAGCTTGGGCCGCTGGTGCGCGTGCACGGCGTCCTCGACGGCCAGCGGGTGGAGGCCGAACTCGGCGGCGATGCCGGAGAACTCCTCCTCCGTCGGCTCGTGCAGGCCGATCCAGGCGAAGCCGCCACCCTCACGCACCCGCAGCATCGCCTCGCGCGGGGTGAGGCAGCCGGTGTTCTCCAGGCGCTTGCCGTCACGGTAGACGGCGCAGTCCACGACGGCGGTGGACGCGGAGGGGTCACGGGTGGCGTCGTACGCGCTGTACGGGCCGCTGCCCTTGCGCAGGGTGGGGCGGACCGCTTGACGCAGGTCACGGATCATCGACATGGCAGGCTCCTTCACGGAGAGGCCGCCGGTGCGAGGCGTGGCACAGCCCGGAATGAGGACGTGTCTCCATACGTCCGCAAAGCGGGCGGCACCGCGGGACGCGGTGACGGCGTTCGCTACAGACAGTCAGGCAGGGGAGTCGTGCTCTTCCGTCATGCGCGGTGCCATGGAACTGACGGTGTGAGAAGCCCTCAGCGGAACGAGGGGAGGAGTCGCGCGGAAGAGCGGTTGGTACTGCACGGTCGACTTCGATCCATCGCAGCCCCACCTCCTCCGGCCGGTCCCCCGTGGGGGAAGACGTGTCGTCGGGATCCGAGAACCATGCTTCTGCATGTCGTCCCGAGCAGGCGGCCAAGCCTATCAGCCGACTGAGGGCCAATCCCTTCCTTTGCCCGTTCCTGATGCGATCTATGCTCGCGGGATGGGAGAAGTTCTTGCTCTGGTCGAGGCGCGGCTGCGCAGCGCGCTGGGTGAACCGGACGCGCGCGCCGCGGTGACCTTTCTCGGTACGGAACGGATCGAGGTGCTCCGGTTCGTCGACGGGGACATCGTCCGCTATGCCACGCTGGGCATGTCGGCCCAGCCGATGACCGACCCCCAGGACACCCTCGCCGACCCGGTGAAGGGGCCGCGCGCGGAGCTCGTCCTGTCGGTGCGCGCCGGGCTGGCCGATACCGACAAGGTGCTGCGGCCGCTCGCCGTTCTGGCCTCTTCCCCGCAGGTGGAAGGGGTGATCGTGGCCCCCGGGAACTCACTGGACGTGGGCGAGCCGCTGTGGCCGGGTGCCCCGTTCACCTCGGTGCTGGTCGCCGAGTCCGGCGGTCTGGTGGAGGATCTCGAACTCGGCGCCCCCATGGACCCGGTCCGGTTTCTGCCGCTGCTGCCGATGACGCCGAACGAGGCCGCGTGGAAGCGGGTGCACGGTGCGGGAAAGCTCCAGGAGCGGTGGCTGACGCACGGTACGGACCTCCGTGATCCGCTGCGGAAGCCCGTGCCCCTGACGTGATGTCGGCTGCCGTCGGCGATGTGTGAAGTGACCTATCTCATGGCCGAGTCGGCGGAGCCTGCTGAGCCGGCCGAGTGGGCCGAGCCGGACCGACACCGTCGTGCGGGCCGGACGGCCAGGGGCGGAGGTCAGTCGATACGGGGCGCACGGACCGGTGCGGCCCCGGGCGGCTTCCGTGAATGAGCGCCGTCCGCCGGGCCGGGGCGATCGTCGCCACTCACTCCGCCGCGGCGCCGGCAACGACGAGCTGCTCCACGAGGGCCGCCGCGGTGCACGGGAACCCGATCGTCATCGGGCCGAGGTGCCGAAGGGCGGGTGGCGCCGGCCGGCGTCACCCGGCACGGCGCCGACGAGCGGACCGCAGACCATGCCGGTCCGAGTGCCGACCCGTGCAGCGGGATCGCCTCGGTGCTCCCGCCCGACGCCGCGCCGATGACGGCGGCGAGTGGGGTCGAGGCGAAGAGGACGTTCCCGAGGTCCCGTCCGGTGCGGAAGCCGACGGGTTCGCCGACCGCAGGCGCAGGATGCCTCCCGCTCCGTCGGCGACCCCTGCTCGCCGCCGGCTGAGGCCCCGTCCGGCAGTGCGCGTCCCTCGGGTGGGCGGATCCTCTGCGGGTACGGGTACCCCTCCGTGTTCTCCCGTTCAGACCGTTGCCGTATGCACTCAGTAAGTTAGGGACGCTAACTGATGTTGGCTGCAAATGCTCTTCCCTGCTGAGGGCGGGTGAAACCGCCGTGCGGGACGGGTGATCGTCCTTGACGCGGCGCCGGACGGGTAGGACCGTTGAGCGCTATGAGGGGCGAACCCAGTTGCCCGAAGTGTGGTGGCCGGGTCAGGGCGCCCGGTCTCTTCGCCGACACGTGGCAGTGCGACGTGCACGGTTCCGTGTATCCGCTGCAGCCCGTGATCCCGCCGAGCGTCGAGGCCCTCAGCGTGGTGGTGGCCCGTGCCCAGGTGCCCGTGTGGATGCCGTGGCCGCTCCCGGTCGGCTGGCTCTTCACCGGCGTCGCGTACGCCGGCGACGACCGCAGCGGCGGCAGGGCCACGGCCGTGGCCTGTTCCGGCCCCGGGCCGCTGGGCGGTGTGGGGGAGTTGCTGCTCGTCGCCGAGGAACTCGGTGTCGGCCTCGGCGCCCGCTTCGCCGGGATCGACGGGCCGGACCCGGGTCCGCACATGACCGTCGACACCTCACCCCAGGCCAAGGTGCTGGCAGTGGGCCGGCCGACGCCGCTGTGGCACGTCAACGACGCCCCGGAGGACCGGGCGGTGTTCGCGGGCGAGGCGCGGGGGCTCTGGCTGTGGGCGGTCGTCTGGCCCGAGTCGACCGGGCTGCTGATGTACGACGAGCTGATACTGACCGATCTGCGGGACGCCGGCCAGGAACTCGAACTGCTGCCCTGCGGGGCGCTGTCGCCACGCCTGCTGATGTGACGGCGCGCGGTCCGTGCCCGGGGCGCCGGCGCGGTCGGGCAGGGCCCGATCCCGGTGATCCGGGGTCGGCAGGGCCCGGTGCGGGTGATCCGGGGTCGGCAGGCCCGGGGCGGTTGTGCATGTGCGAGGACCGTCGGACGAGGTCCGGTGACGGAGCCCGGTACCTGGGGCCTCTGCGTGCGGGCCGGGCAGGGGTCCGCCGCCGGGGCGGTGTCCGGGGGCCGTCGCGGGGCTTCCGTGAGCGCGGCCCCGGCCCTCGGCGTGCGCACGGCCCGTGACGGTCTTCACGTGACGAACCGGTCGGGGCGGTGCTCGGGCCACCGTTACGATTGAGCGTCAGCCCGTCCGTCCCGAGCCCTGGAGTCCCGCGTCGTGCGCATCGACCTGCACACCCACTCCACGGCCTCCGACGGGACGGACACCCCGGCCGAGCTGGTCCGCAGAGCGGCCGCCGCCGGGCTCGACGTCGTGGCGCTCACCGATCACGACACCGTGGGCGGCCACGCCGAGGCGATCGCCGCGCTGCCCGAGGGGCTGACCCTCGTCACCGGCGCGGAGCTGTCCTGCCGGACCGACGGTGTGGGCCTGCACATGCTGGCGTACCTCTTCGACCCCGAGGAACCCGAGCTGGCGCGCGAGCGCGAGCTGGTGCGGGACGACCGGGTGCCGCGCGCCAGGGCCATGGTCGGCAGGCTCCGGGAGCTGGGGGTGCCGATCACCTGGGAGCACGTCTCCCGGATAGCCGGCGACGGCTCGGTCGGCAGGCCGCACGTCGCCGCCGCGCTCGTCGAACTCGGCGTCGTCCCCGACGTGTCCGCGGCCTTCACGCCCGACTGGCTCGCGAACGGCGGCCGTGCCTACGTGGAGAAGCACGAACTCGACCCGTTCGAGGCGGTCCGCCTGGTGAAGGAGGCCGGCGGGGTCACGGTCTTCGCCCACCCGCTCGCCGTGAAGCGCGGCGAGGTCGTGTCCGAGGACGTCATCGCCCGGCTGGCCGCGGCCGGTCTCGACGGTATCGAGGTCGACCACATGGACCACGACGGGCCGACTCGGGCCAGGCTGCGCGGACTCGCCGCTGAACTCGGTCTGCTGCCCACCGGTTCCAGCGACTACCACGGCAGCCGCAAGACCTGTCTGCTCGGCGACCTCACCACCGACCCGGAGGTCTACGGCGAGATCACCCGCCGTGCCACCGGCGCGTTCCCGGTCCCGGGCACGGGCGGAGCTCCCCGCCGCCAGGTCTGACCGCCGTACTCGGTTCCGGGCCCGGCCCGGGGCTCGCCGTGCGTGTGCCGCGTCCGCCGCCCGAGCCGCCGCGGAGCACGTACGGCCGCTCCCGCGTACGGACCTCGCGGCCCCCGCTCGTCCACCACCCCAGTTGTCCGACACCCCTGCAAGGCCTCACCGTGTTCGACCTCGCCGTCTTCGGCTCCCTGTTCCTCACCCTGTTCGTGATCATGGATCCTCCCGGGATCACCCCGATCTTCCTGGCCCTCACCTCCGGCCGCCCCGTCAAGGTCCAGCGCCGGATGGCCTGGCAGGCGGTCGCCGTCGCCTTCGGCGTGATCACCGTCTTCGGCATCCTCGGTCAGCAGATCCTCGACTACCTCCATGTCTCCGTGCCCGCGCTGATGATCGCGGGCGGTCTGCTCCTGCTCCTCATCGCGCTCGATCTGCTCACGGGGAAGACCGACGAACCCAAGCAGACCAAGGACGTCAACGTGGCCCTCGTGCCGCTGGGCATGCCGCTGCTGGCGGGTCCCGGTGCGATCGTCTCCGTCATCCTCGCGGTGCAGAACGCCGGCAGCACCGCCCAGCAGGTGTCGGTGTGGGCCGCGATCGTCGCGATGCACGTCGTCCTGCTGCTGACCATGCGCTACTCGCTGCTGATCATCCGTGTGATCAAGGACGGCGGCGTGGTGCTGGTGACCCGGCTGGCGGGCATGATGCTCTCGGCGATCGCCGTTCAGCAGATCATCAACGGCATCACCCAGGTGATCCAGGGCTCCTGACCGGCGACCGCCGGCGGATCTCTCCCCGCACGCACGACGCCCCCGAACGGATACTTTCCGTTCGAGGGCGTCGCGCCGGAAGGCGTTACGAAGCCGCGGCCTCGGTCGGCCGGATGTAGATACGCTGGCCGATCGCTGCGGCCTGCTGCACCATCCGGCTCACGGAGGCGGCGTCCACGACGGTGCTGTCCACGGCGGTGCCGTCGACGTCGTCGAGTCGCATGATTTCGAAGCGCATGAAGAGCTCCCCTCTGGCCGTCTGTGTATGTACCTCTCAACGGAATGCCGTCTGCAAACATTCCCTACGCTAAGGAAAATTTTTGGATGGCTAACTACTGGCAGGTAGGGCCCGGCCCGCTCACAATGGGGTCGACATGAACGACTCTGAGCTGTCCGAGATGAGCGCCCGCGTGGAGCGCACCAACGAGCTGCTCCAGCGCATGCTCGCCGAGGTCGCCAAGACCCCGTCCACGCATGCCATCTTCGTCGACGCGGGTTACGTCTATGCTGCGGCCGGGTTGCTTGTGGCGGGTACCGAGGACCGGCGCTCGTTCGACCTCGACGCCGAAGGGCTCATCGAGGCGTTCATCGACAAGGCCCGCACGATCTTCGCGGACAGCCGGCTGCTGCGCGTCTACTGGTACGACGGCGCCCGGCGCCGCATCCACACGGCCGAGCAGCAGGCCATAGCGGAACTGCCCGACGTGAAGGTCCGGCTGGGCAACCTCAACGCCAACAACCAGCAGAAGGGCGTCGACTCCCTCATACGCACCGACCTGGAGTCACTCGCCCGGCACCGGGCGATCAGCGACGCGGCGCTCGTCGGCGGGGACGAGGACCTGGTCTCCGCGGTGGAGGCCGCCCAGGGATACGGCGCCCGGGTCCATCTGTGGGGCATAGAGGCGGCGGAGGGCCGCAACCAGGCGGAGCCGCTGCTCTGGGAGGTCGACAGCCAGCGCACCTTCGACCTCGACTTCTGCCGCCCCTACGTCACACGCCGACCGGTGACGACCTACGAGGACGACAGCCCGCCCCCGTCCCGTGACGACGTGCGCTTCGTGGGCGCGCAGATAGCCGCCACCTGGCTGGCCGAACGCGGACGGGAACCGATGGCCGAGCTGCTGCCCGGACACCCCTACCTGCCCGGCCCGGTCGACCAGGACCTGCTCATCGAGGCGGAGAAGCTCCTGAAGCACTCCCTGCGGGGCTACGCCCATCTGCGACGGGCGCTGCGGGACGGCTTCTGGGACCACCTGCACGGTCAGTTCTGATGCCGGGTGGGCGATCCGGACCCGACACGGCCCGCGCCGCCGCCGGACGATCGGCTCCGGGAGCGGACGGCCGCTCCGGAGCCCGAGAGACGGCACGGGCACGGCCGGGTTGTCCCGGCCCCACGGCCGGCTCCCGGGGCGCACGTCAGTTCCGCGACCAGAAGTCCACCATCGCCGCCGCGGTCGGTGCCGGGCGGTCCGTGTTCGGCGAATGCTCGGCACCCTCGATCACCGTGCGGAGCGCCCCCAGACGCACCGCCATCTCGTCCAGCAGCGGCACCGGCCAGGTGTCGTCCCGCTCGCCCGACAGCACGTGCTTGGGCAGCGGTCCCACGGCGGCGAGCTCGTCGATCCGGTCCGGCTCCACCGTCAGCTGGCGGCCGGTGGCGAGGAGCTGGGCAGGGCGGTGGCGCAGCCAGCGGCGCCGCAGGTCCTCACCGTCGGTGGCGGCCTCCTCCGGCGGGTCGAGTGCCTGCATGGCCTCCCATACCTCGCTCATGTCCATCACCGCGAGCGCATCGCTCAGCAGCTTGACCTTGTGCTGCTGGGCGGGGGCGATACGGGCCGGGCCGGACGACACCAGCGTCAGGGTCCGGAACGGGCGTACGTCGAGGAGGACCGCGGCCCGGGCGATCTGACCGCCCAGTGAGTGCCCGACGAGGTGCACGGGCGCGTCACCGGTCGCCTCGGCCTGGGCGAGCACGTCCCGCGCCAGCTCGGACTGCGCGTAGGCCGCCTCGTCGTCGGGACCGTCGGTCTCGTACTGGCCGCGTCCGTCGACTGCGACGGCCCGGAAACCGGCCGCGGCGATCGGCTCCAGCAGCGCGATGAAGTCCTCCTTGCTGCCGGTGTACCCGGGCAGCAGCAGCACGGTCCCCCTGCGGGCACCGGCCCTCTCGTCCGGCTCGGCGTCCAGTGCGGCGAAGTCCCCGCGGCTGGTGCGGAGCGCGCGGGCGCGGGCGCAGGAAGGCGGGCGGAAGGTGGGCGGCCGGCTCATGTGGACGAGAGTACCGGGGCGTTCGGCGTTGCCGGGCGGCGCACGGACCGCCGCGGTACGGCAGAGGGCCCGCCGTCCCTGGTTGGGATGACGGGCCCTCAGCGAACGGCTTACGCCTCCGGCTGGGCGGCCTTGGCGCGAGTGCGGCGGCGGCGCGGCTTGGCCGGTTCTTCGGCGGGGGCCTCGGCGGCCGGTGCTTCGGTGGCGGTTTCGGCCGCGGTGGCCTTGGCGCGCGTACGGCGGCGCGGCTTGGCCGGCTCCTCCGCGGGGGCCTCGGTGGTCGGCGCCTCGATCGTCGCCACGGCGGAACCCTCGGCGGATCCCTCGGCGGTCGCGCCCACCCGGGTCCGGCGGCGACGGCGCGGGGTGCGCGGCGCCTGGTCCGCCGTCTCCCCGACGGCGGTCGGAGCCTCGGTGGTCACGGTCCCCTCCGCCTCCAGCGGGGCACCGCCGCGCGTGCGACGCCGCTGACGCGGGGTACGGGCGGGACGCTCGGAGCGCTCGGCCGTCTTCGTGCGGGATCCGGAGCGCGCCCCGCGGCCGCCGGGCTCGCCGAGGTCCTCGAGGTCCTCCGCGTCCAGACCGGCGCGGGTGCGCTCGGCCCGCGGCAGGACACCCTTGGTGCCCGCGGGGATGCCCAGCTCCTCGAAGAGGTGCTGGGACGTGGAGTACGTCTCGGCCGGGTCGTTGAAGTCCAGGTCCAGCGCCTTGTTGATCAGCTGCCAGCGCGGGATGTCGTCCCAGTCCACCAGCGTCACGGCGGTGCCGGTCGCGCCCGCGCGGCCCGTGCGGCCGATGCGGTGGAGGTACGTCTTCTCGTCCTCCGGCGTCTGGTAGTTGATCACATGCGTGACGCCCTCGACGTCGATGCCGCGTGCGGCGACGTCGGTGCACACCAGCACGTCGACCTTGCCGTTGCGGAAGGCGCGCAGCGCCTGCTCGCGTGCGCCCTGGCCCAGGTCGCCGTGCACGGCGCCGGAGGCGAAGCCGCGACGGGCGAGCTGGTCCGCGATGTCCGCGGCCGTGCGCTTGGTGCGGCAGAAGATCATCGCCAGGCCGCGGCCCTCGGCCTGCAGCATGCGGGCGACCATCTCGGGCTTGTCCAGGGAGTGCGCCCGGTACACGCGCTGCGTGATGTTCGCGACCGTCGCGCCCTCGTCGTCCGGCGCGGTGGCGCGGATGTGGGTGGGCTGCGACATGTAGCGGCGCGCAAGGCCGATCACCGCGCCCGGCATGGTCGCCGAGAACAGCATGGTCTGGCGGCGCACCGGCAGCAGCTGGATGATCTTCTCGACGTCGGGCAGGAAGCCCAGGTCGAGCATCTCATCGGCCTCGTCGAGGACGAGCGCCTTCACGTGCGAGAGGTTGAGCTTCTTCTGGCCCGCGAGGTCCAGGAGCCGGCCGGGCGTGCCGACGACCACGTCGACGCCCTTCTTCAGCGCCTCGACCTGCGGCTCGTAGGCACGTCCGCCGTAGATCGCGGTCACGCGGACGTTGCGCACCTTGCCGGCGGTGAGCAGGTCGTTGGTGACCTGCGTGCACAGTTCACGGGTGGGCACGACCACGAGCGCCTGCGGAGTGTCGGTCAGCTCCTCGGGCTTCGCCCGCCCCGCCTCGACGTCGGCGGGCACGGTGACGCGATCCAGCAGCGGAAGGCCGAAGCCCAGCGTCTTGCCGGTGCCGGTCTTGGCCTGGCCGATCACGTCGGTGCCGGAGAGCGCGACCGGGAGGGTCATCTCCTGGATGGGGAAGGGGGTCGTGATGCCGACGGCCTCCAGGGCCTCGGCGGTCTCGGGGAGGATCCCGAGTTCTCGGAAAGTCTTGGCCTGCGTAGTCAGGGTGTTGCCTCTTCTGTGAGACGCGGCGCGAGGCGAACGCTGGGGGTCCTACCGCACCTGGGTACGGGTGCCGGCTGTGGATTGGCCGGAAGGCGCGGGACCACTGCCGTCGCTCGAGCGCTCGTGCCGCTGAGGTCCCCTCATGTGGCGGAATGCGCACAGAGGGCTGTCGGGTCGGAGCCGATCGGGCCACCGACCGGGCATCCTCATTCAGAGGGCCCGCCGAATATCCGGCAGGCTTAATACCACTGTACCCCGGATTCGCGCATCTGTGTTGGCCGAATTCCCGGCGACCCTGTCGCGACGGGGGCTGACCAGGCCCTTCCAGGGTGTGGACGGCCAGCTATTGTGCGCTTCATGGAGACGCCTGACAACGCCACCGCGCCCGCCGCCGACGCGGCCGAAGAACCGACCGGGATCGCCGCCCAGGACTGGGCCGCGGCCTCCGCCGACCCCCAGTACCGTGCCGCGGTCGTGGATCTGCTCGGGGCGCTCGCCTACGGCGAGCTGGCGGCCTTCGAGCGTCTCGCCGAGGACGCGAAGCTGGCGCCGACGCTGGCCGACAAGGCCGAGCTGGCCAAGATGGCCTCCGCGGAGTTCCACCACTTCGAGCAGCTGCGGGACCGGCTGACCGCGATCGACGCCGAGCCGACGAAGGCCATGGAGCCCTTCGCGGCCGCCTTGGACGAGTTCCACCGCCAGACCGCTCCTTCCGACTGGCTGGAGGGCCTGGTCAAGGCGTACGTCGGCGACTCGATCGCCAGCGACTTCTATCGCGAGGTGGCCGTGCGGCTGGACTCCGACACCCGCGCCCTGGTGCTCTCGGTGCTGGACGACACCGGCCACGGGAACTTCGCCGTGGAGAAGGTCCGTGCCGCGATCGAGGCGGATCCGCGGGTCGGCGGCCGGCTCGCGCTCTGGGCGCGTCGGCTGATGGGCGAGGCGCTCTCCCAGGCCCAGCGGGTCGTGGCCGAGCGCGACGCGCTGTCCACGATGCTCGTGGGCGGGGTGGCGGACGGGTTCGACCTGGCGGCGGTCGGCGAGATGTTCACCCGGATCACCAAGGCGCACACGAAGCGGATGGCCGCGCTGGGTCTCGCCGCATGACGACCGGTCGGGAAGCACGGAGCGGCCCGGTTGCCGGAGGACCGCACGGGTGCCCCGACGGGAGTGCGGTGGGCGGCGCGTCAGACGGCGGCTGATCGGCGCAGCCGTCGCGTCGTCGGCCGGATCAGCAGCGACAGCGTGACGGCGGCGACGAGCACCGCCCCGAGCAGGGTGCCGAGCAGATGTCCGGATCCGAGGGCCGTGTGCGTCAGATACGCGCCGAACAGTGCGCCGAGTGTGCCCGCCGGGTACACCACGCGCTGGGTGGGGAGCCGGTCCGGAAGCCGTCGCTGGGCCGCCCAGGAGAGCGCGAGTCCGAGCAGGAAGGAGCCGAGAGCCTCCAGGATCACCACGGATCACCTCACGGACGGCGGGAGGGCGTGTCTGGTCGTAGCCCGTCCTACCCGGACCGACCGGAAAACAACCATCCGTTCCACCCGTTCACCGCTGGACACAGGCCCCCGCGGCGGGGTAGGGACCGGACACGCGGAAGGGCACCGCGGGCGACGCCCGCGGTGCCCTTCCGGCAGTCGGTGCCTAGAGCGCGCCGAAGCCCACGCGGCGCGTGGTCGGCTCGCCGATCTCGACATAGGCGATGCGGTCGGCCGGTACCAGCACCTTGCGTCCCTTGTCGTCGGTCAGGCTGAGCAGCTGCGTCTTGCCGGCCAGAGCGTCGGCGATGGCCTGCTCGACCTCCTCGGCGGTCTGACCGCTCTCCAGAGCGATCTCCCGGGGCGCGTGCTGCACGCCGATCTTGACCTCCACGGCTATGTCCCTCCGAACGGTCAGCGATGCGCGGTCAGCCGCGCCGTACGCAGCACACATTAGCCCGGTGAGGCGACGTCACACGGCTCAGCCGTGCACGCCCGCAGCGAACAGCGGCGGCCGGGCCGTCACCGGTCGTCGCCGTGGCCGCCCTCGGCGGAGTGCAGCGGGAAGCCGGCGATGCCGCGCCAGGCCAGCGACGTCAGCAGCTGCACCGCCGTGTCGCGCGGAATGCCCGAGCTGCTGGAGAGCCAGTAACGGGCGACCACCTGCGAGACACCGCCGAGCCCCACGGCCAGCAGCATGGACTCGTCCTGCGAGAGACCGGTGTCCTCGGCGATCACCTCGGAGATGGCCTCGGCACACTGCAGCGAGACGCGCTCGACGCGCTCGCGCACGGCGGGTTCGTTCGTCAGGTCCGACTCGAAGACCAACCGGAACGCGCCGCCCTCGTCCTCGACGTACGCGAAGTACGCGTCCATGGTGGCCGCGACGCGCTGCTTGTTGTCCGTCGTCGACGCGAGGGCGCCGCGCACCGCCTGCAGCAGCGACTCGCAGTGCTGGTCCAGCAGTGCCAGGTAGAGCTCCAGCTTCCCGGGGAAGTGCTGGTACAGCACCGGCTTGCTGACGCCGGCGCGCTCCGCGATGTCGTCCATCGCCGCCGAGTGGTACCCCTGGGCGACGAAGACTTCCTGGGCCGCGCCGAGAAGCTGGTTGCGTCGGGCACGGCGCGGCAGGCGGGTGCCTCGCGGGCGCGCCGCCTCTGTCTGCTCGATGGCTGTCACGCCGCCTCCCACGTTCGATGTCACAAGCACAGTGTTCCGTGCGTGCGCTCTGCGCTCGCGCCCGCCATCGTACTTTTCGGTAACCGTGGTGTGCGCGGTGCGGGCGCAGAATTTCACGTACCGGACGCCCGCGGTAGTGGTGGCCCCGGGAAACCGGACAGATCAGCGATAGTCCTCCTCGTCGAGGGCCACCACCCTGGCCTGTTCCAGGGCGTCCGCCTCGTTCGCCTTCGACGGGTCGATGCGGGTCAGCGGCTCGTCGCCGACCTGCCGCACCTCGGCGTGCTGCTCGGCGGCGTCGGCCTCGGGCGTCTCCTCGTCGAGCTCCTCCAGCTCCTCGGGTTCGTTCGGCGTCCCCTGGTCGTCCTCCGTGAAGGTTTCCGGGTCCGTCGGGTCGGCAGCCATCTGGATCCCTTTCCTCTGCGGCCTCAGCCAGGAGCGAGTACCCCGTAATCGAGCGTATGAGCATGCCCGGCCGAACGCTATGCGGTGTGTGATGCCGAACACAGGTTCCGTCGCGTGATCGTCTCGTAACATTGCCCCCATGTCTTCGACCGAGCTGCCGGGAACCCGCGCCGCCGACCCGGCTCCGCGGATCCGTTCCGTGCGGGTGGCCGAGGGGGAGGAGCTGCGCTCGGTGGCCCTCCCGGGGCTGACGCTCACGGTGCGTGCCCGCCCGCCCGCCCGGGCCGGGCTGCCCCCGGCGCTCTTCGTCCACGGGCTGGGCGGCTCGTCCCAGAACTGGACGCTGCTGATGGCGGCGCTCGACGGCATCGTGGACGGCGAGGCCGTCGACCTGCCCGGCTTCGGGGAGTCACCGCCGCCCGACGACGGCAACTACTCGATCACCGCCCACGCCCGTGCGGTGATCCGTCTGCTCGACGCGAGCGGACGCGGCCCGGTCCATCTGTTCGGGAACTCCCTGGGTGGCGCGGTCGCCACCCGGGTCGCGGCCGTCCGCCCCGATCTGGTGAGCACCCTCACGCTCGTCTCGCCCGCGCTGCCGGAACTCCGCGCACAACGCGGCGCCTGGCCCACCGCGGCGCTCGGCCTGCCCGGCGTCGCCCCGCTTTTCCAGCGGCTGACGCGCGGCTGGACGCCCGAGATGCGGGTCCGCGGTGTGCTGTCCCTCTGCTACGGCGATCCGGGCCGGGTGACCGACGAGGCCTTCCTCCACGCGGTGGAGGAGATGGAGCGCCGACTGGGACTGCCCTACTTCTGGGATGCCATGGCCCGTTCCGCGCGCGGCATTCTTGACGCGTACACGCTGGGAGGCCAGCACGGTCTGTGGCGCCAGGCGGAGCGCGTGCTCGCGCCCACGCTGCTGGTCTACGGCTGCCGGGACCAACTGGTCTCGTACCGCATGGCCCGCCGGGCGAACGCCGCGTTCCGCGACTCGCGGCTGCTGACCCTCCCGGACGCGGGCCACGTCGCCATGATGGAGTATCCGGAGACGGTCGCAGAGGCCGCACGGCAACTGCTCGACGACAGCACGAGGAGCTGATCCGGGGCGTGGGACGACACAGCCGCAAGGGCCCCGCACCCAAGGCCGCCGACACCGGGGGCGCTTCCGGTGGCGGCGCGGGCTCGCCCGCGGGTTCCGGCACCGGGCGGCGCAGGCGGGCAGGCGGTCCGCCGGAACACTCGGGGCCCGCGGCCGACGGCACACCGGCGCACGGCGTACCGCAGGTGCGCGGCGGTCACCCCCAGCAGTACGAGACGGGCGGCGGCTGGGGCGGCCAGCCCTCGGCCGGCGGCCGGTACGGCGACTGGCAGGGCGTTCCGCGGGACCACACCGCCGCCACCACGGGCCGGCACCCCGGCACCGCTTCCGCCGCCACGACCGGGCAGTTCCCGGCCTTCGCGCCCGGCGCCCGGCAGCGGCCGCCGATCGGTGCCGGCGCCCGGATCCCGGGTCCGCGCCGGGAGTTCGTCGATGCCTTCGACGCGCCGCCGCCCGGGGAGGAGCGGGCGCCGGAGGCGGGGGCGGCCGCCGAAGACGGCGGCAGTGACGACGAGACCCCCGCCAAACACGGCCGCGGCCGTACGGTCACGGGCGTCGCGGCCGCCGCCGTGACGACCGTCCTGGCGGTCGTCGTCGCCGGACAGGTCACCGACGCCGGGCCGGCGTCGACGGCCCCCCAGGCGGCCGAGGGCACCGAGCGGATCTCGGAGGACGACGCGTCCCGCTCCGACCAGCGCGCGGTGCCTCCGCGGCAGACGGCTCCGGCCGCCCCCGCAGCACCGCCCACGTACGCGCAGCTGATGTCCCGGCAGTTCCCCCTCGACCCCGGGCTCAAGGGCTCGGGCAAGTTCGAGGCGGTCCCGGGCCTGGACCGGGCGCCCGGCACGGGCCGGAAGATCCGCTACCGGGTGGACGTCGAGCAGGGGCTCGGCCTGGACGGGAAGCTGTTCGCGGACGCCGTCCAGAAGACCCTCAACGACGACCGCAGCTGGGCGCGCGGCGGGGCCATGAGCTTCGAGCGGATCTCCTCGGGAGAGCCCGAATTCGTCATCACGCTGGCGAGCCCGGGCACCACCGGGATCTGGTGCGCCAAGTCCGGTCTCGACACCACCGTCGACAACGTCTCCTGCGACTCCGCCTCCACCGAGCGCGTGATGATCAACGCGTACCGCTGGGCCCGGGGTGCGGAGACCTACGGGGCCAAGGCGATGCTGTCCTACCGTCAGATGCTCATCAACCACGAGGTCGGCCACCGCCTCGGACGCGGCCATGTGAACTGCCGTACACCGGGGGCCCTCGCCCCCGTGATGCAGCAGCAGACGAAGTCGCTGGACATCGACGGGATCAAGTGCCGTCCCAACCCCTGGGCGTATCCGGAAGGTTGATCCGGGGGCCGTGTCGGGGCGGCCGTTCGCGAACCGCCTCCCCGGGCGGGTGCCCGGTCCGGGGCGCTACGTCGCGGCGCTGCTGCGGCCGCTCCTGCCGTCCGGGGGCCCCGACCGTGTTCCAGGGCCCGTTTCCCGCAGCTCCTGGTGGCGGGGAGGCGGTGGCTGTCGATCGCCGGCTCCGCAGTGCGGCCCGGCCGCGTCGCCTCGCCGGGCGCCGTCGAGGAGGTGCTCGGATCTCCCCGGGTCCGTACGCGAAGGAGCTCTCGCGGCCCTACGGTGCTCGACGCGGGGCGCGGAGGGGGTTCGCCGCGGTCTGACGGAACGTGACGGAAACCGCTTGTAGCGCGACCGAACGCTACGAGGGCGGGAAAGTTACGTGCATTCACCCCTTCCGGTGGCGCGATGGACAACCGTCCGTCGCGCCACCGGCTTGTCCGCATAACTTTTTCCCGCTGCGGGCCGCCGGACCGGAGGCGGCCGGCCACACAGGAGATCGGGGGTGCACTCGTGCGGATCGGACTGCTCACGGACGGTGGTTATCCGTATGCGACGGGTCAGTCCAGGCTCTGGTGCGACCGGCTCGTGCGCGGGCTCACCCAGCACGACTTCGACGTCTACGCCCTCAGCCGCTCCGCCCACCAGGAGGACCAGGGCTGGGTGGAACTGCCGCACCACGTCCAGCGGGTGCGGACGGCGCCCCTCTGGGCGCCCGAGGACGACGGGCGCACCTACGGGCGCCGTGAACGGCGCGTGTTCGCCGCCCACTTCGCCTCCCTCGCCTCCGCAGTCTGCTCCGACGGCGCCCCGGAGGCGTTCGCCGAAGGGCTGTACGGTCTCGCCGGACTCGCCCGGGAGTGCGGCGGACTGTACGCGGCCCTGCGATCCGAACTCGCCGTGCGCACACTGGAGTCCGCCTGCCGGGCCCCAGGCGCCCGCCGGGCCGTGCACACCGCCGCGGTTCCGGACTACCTCGCCTTCACCGACGAGCTCGAGCGCGCGCTGCGCCCGCTCTCACTCGACTGGTACGGGGACGACTCCCTCGGCGCGGTCGACCTCTGCCATGCAGCCTCCGGCGGCACGGCGGCCCTGCCCGGGCTTCTGGCCAAACGCTTCTTCGGGGTTCCGCTTCTGGTCACCGAGTACGGGGTACAGCTGCGCGCCCACTACCTCGCGGCCTACGACGCGCCCCTCGCCGCCCCGGTCCGCGCGCTGCTGGCCGCCTTCCACGGGTGCCTCGCCTCCGAGGTCTACCGGCGGGCGTCCGTCATCACGCCCGGGAACACCCACGCCCGGCGCTGGCAGGAGAAGTGCGGTGCCGACCCGGCCCGGCTGCGCACGGTCTACCCCGGCATGGACGCCGAGCGCTTCACCGCGGTCGGGGAGGGGGACGACTCCGGCGATCCGCACACCCTCGTCTGGGTCGGCCGGATCGAGCCGGCCAAGGACCTCATCGCACTGCTCCACGCCTTCGCCGAGGTGCGCAAGGAGAAGCCCGAGACGCGGCTCAGGATTCTCGGCGCACCCGTGACGGGACCCGGGTCCGGCGCCTACCTCGCGCACTGCAGGGCCCTGGCCGCACAGCTCTTCCCCGACGAGGCCGCGGACGCGCACACGGTCGGCGACAACCCCGTCTCGTTCGAGGAGATAGGCGGCCCGGAGGCCCCGGACCTCGCGGACGCCTATGCCGCCGGGGCCGTGATCGTCCTGTCCAGCGTCGTCGAGGGTTTCCCGATCAGCCTGGTCGAGGCGATGTTCTGCGGCCGGGCGACCGTGTCCACCGACGTCGGCGCGGTCGTCGAGGTCATCGGCGGCACGGGGCTCGTCGTCCCCCCGCGCAACCCCCGGGCGCTCGCGGACGCCTGCCTGGCACTGCTGCGCGACCCCGAGCGTCGTGAACGGCTCGGCGCCGCGGCCCGGGCCCGGGCGCTCGAACTCTTCACCGTCGAGCAGAACCTCGCCGCCTTCCGCGGCATCTACCTGGAGCTCATCTCCCACAGTCCGGTCCACCGCGACTCGGACGCCGTCGACGGCGACGGTGAGCCCGTGCCCTTCGCCACCCCGGCGGAGGCCCATGTCCCCGGTCACTGGACCGGCGGCCGCACCCGCCCCCGCTGGGCGGACCCCGCATCCGTCAACGCCGCGGCCGCACCAGGAGGGCCCGATGTCTGAACCCACCGACCCCACCCCCACGGGCAGAACCATCACCGCGCGGCAGCCGGATGCCGGGCGCCGCCCGGTCGCCGTGGGCGTCGCACCCCGAGGGCCCGCCGTCGCCGCGGCCCCGGGCGCCCGCTCGAAGCCGGTGGCGAACGAGCGGGCCGCAGGGGGAACCGGCGGAGCCGCTCGCACCGGGAGCAGCCGGCGGGGGCCCGCCGACCCGGTGAAGGCGCTCATGCACCGCCACCGCGAACTGTGCGAACGGGCCGTCGACCCGCTGGAGATCGCCGCCGGTCTGGAGGCGCACGGCGTCACCGACCGGACCGCCGCACGCTTCCGGCACCGCGACGTCTTCTCCCTCGCCGAGGAGCTGTACGCCCGGGTCCCTCGCGGCGAGGAGAGCGGACCGCCCGCCGGGGACGAGGACGCCGTCGCCCGCCCCGCACACCTGCTGTCCGCGATGGCGCCGGGCGCGGTCGCCGTCCTCACGGCGGCCGGCCTCCGCCTCACCGAGGACGGAGCCCGGCTCGGCGTGGGCGCGGCCGGGGCCGCCGGGCTGGCCGTCGCGCTCGCCTGGAGCCTGCGGCGCGGACCGTTGCGCGCCCCCGGGCGCACCGCGCCCGTCGCGCGCCTCCTGGTGTGCTGGCTCGTGGCGTACTCCCTCCTCGGCGACGGGCTGCTCGCCGGACTCGTCGCCGGTGGACCCGACGGACCGTGGCCGCCCGCGCCCGGCCCGCTCGTGGGCCTCGCCCTCGCCGTGGCCCCCGCCGCCTGGACCGCGCGGCTGTTCGCGGCCAGGGCGCGGCGCAGGCTGGGAGCCAGCAGGGCGCTCGAGGAATTCGCGGCGGGCACACGGCCTCTACTGCTCAGCGGCATCGCCCTGCACACCGGTTGCCTCATCGCCCTGCTCGTGCTGACGTCCCAGGTCCTGCCCGTGGCGCTCGCCCCGGCCGTCGCCCTCGGGCTGCTGCTCTTCCTCGCCCGGCTGCTGACCGTGCACGGCTTCCCGCACGCGGCCGCCGCCGGCCTCGGCTTCGCATGCACAGGCGAGGCGCTCGCCCCGGCCGCGGTCCTCGTCGGCCGCCTCCCCGGCTGCGACTTCCTCGCCCGGCCCGTAGTGGCAGCGGTGCACACCTGGGGTGCCGCCGCCGTGCCCGCACTCGTGTGCGGCGCCGCCGCCCTCGGACTGCTCGTCCACGCGACCGCCGTGCTCTCGCGGGCCTCGGCCCACACCACATGACCCCTCACACCCCCACGCACTCCAGCTCCCCACGCGCTCCCGCGGAGCCGACGCCGCGGGCGTAACCCACCACTCCACCGATCCCCCGAGGAGACAGAAGACGATGACCCCGCACCACCCAGCACCGGCCCGTCGGCCCCGAGGAGCCGCGCGATGAGGGTGCTGCTGCTCGGAGCAAACGGATTCCTCGGCCGGTTCGTCGCCGACCGGTTGCTGGCCGACCCGGCCGTGCACCTGACCGCGCTCGGGCGCGGCGACGACGCCGACGTACGGTTCGACCTCGCGGGCGGCAGCCCGGGGGCGCTCACCCGGTTCCTGGACGCCGTCCACCCGGGGGTCGTGATCAACTGCGCCGGCGCCACCCGCGGAGGCGCACGCGACCTCACCCGGCACAACACGGTGGCCGTCGCCACCGTCTGCGAGGCCATGCGCCGCAGCGGATGCGCCGCCCGGCTCGTCCAGCTCGGCTGCGCCTCCGAGTACGGGCCCTCGCAGCCCGGTTCCTCGACCGCCGAGGACGCCGTGCCGCGACCCGGCGGGCCGTACGGCGTGTCCAAGCTCGCCGCGACCGAGCTGGTTCTCGGGTCCGGGCTGGACGCCGTCGTCCTGCGGGCCTTCTCGCCCGTCGGCCCCGGCACCCCGGCCGGCTCACCACTCGGTCGGCTGGCCGAGGCCATGCGCCGCGCCATGCAGGCCGGGGACGGCGAGCTGAAGCTGAGCGGACTGGGCGTCCAGCGCGACTTCGTCGACGTGCGGGACGTGGCGCGCGCCGTGCACGCCGCCTCGCTCTCCGCCGCGCAGGGCGTCGTCAACATCGGAACCGGCCGAGCGGTGCGGCTACGCGACGCCGCCGCCGTGCTGGCCCGGGTCGCCGGATACGCGGGGGCACTGCACGAGCTGGACGGCCCGCCCCACCGCCCCGGGCACCCGGTCATCGGCGCGCCCCGGGGCCCCGAGTCCGTCCCGGAGCAGCTGGGCGCCACGCCCTACCCCTACCCCGACGGCTGCGGCAGCTGGCAGCAGGCGGATGTACGAACCGCCCGCGACCGGCTGGGCTGGCGGCCGCGGATCAACCTCGAGGAGTCCCTCGCGGACATCTGGATGGAGGCGGCATGCCGCATCTGATCAGCACGGACCGCGCACTCTCCGCCACGGGCGCCGACCGGCTCGGTTTCGGTGTCCCGGGCTATGCCCACCCCCTGGTCGCCCCGGTCGAATGGGCCGAGCTGACCAGACCGGGAACCCCGCTGCACTGGGCCGTCCTCAACGTCTCGGACGGTCCGGGCAGCAGACCCGACCCGCACTGCCTGGAGGCGGCGGGCAAGCTCACCAACGCCGGAGTCCGGGTGCTGGGCCGCATCGACCTCGCCCACGGCACGCGGACCTTCGCCGAGATCGTCTCCGACGCCCATCGCTACCTCGACTGGTACAAGGTCGGCGGCTTCCTGCTGGACCGCTGCCCGGTAGAGCGGGCGGACCTGCCCCAGGTGCGCCGCGAGACGGCCACGCTGGAGGCGGTGCTCGACGGCGGGCACATCGTTCTGGGCCACGGCGAGCACCCCCATCCCGGCTACGCGGAGGCGGCCGACCAACTCGTCACATTCTCCGGAGCCTGGACCGACTACCGCTGGTCGCAGGTGGCGGAGTGGACCGCGGACCACCCTCCGGAGCGCTTCGTGCACTTCGTCCACGGGGTGCCCCGGACGCATCTGGACGAGGCGATGAGGATCGCCCGCTGGCAGGGTGCCGGGACGATCTTCTTCACCGACCGTTCGGGTCCGGATCGGGGACAAAGTGGGGCATTCGACTCGTTGCCCGGCTACTGGGACGAAATTGTCTCGCGGATTGGACCGGGTGTCTCGGAATGAGAAGGTGCGTGGCACTGTTACAGCCAGAGCAACCGTACTGACGCAACCACCAACGACGGAGTCCCCGTGTCGCTGCCACCCCTGGTCGAGCCGGCCGCCGAGCTCACCGTAGACGAGGTCCGCAGGTACTCCCGCCACCTGATCATCCCGGATGTCGGGATGGACGGGCAGAAGCGGCTGAAGAACGCCAAGGTGCTCTGTGTGGGCGCCGGTGGCCTGGGCTCGCCGGCGCTGATGTACCTGGCGGCGGCGGGTGTCGGCACGCTCGGCATCGTGGAGTTCGACGAGGTCGACGAGTCGAACCTGCAGCGTCAGATCATCCACAGCCAGTCGGACATCGGCCGTTCCAAGGCCGAGTCCGCGCGTGACAGCGTCAAGGGCATCAACCCGTACGTGAACGTGGTCCTTCACGAGGAGCGGCTCGAGGCCGAGAACGTGATGGACATCTTCGGCCAGTACGACCTCATCGTCGACGGCACGGACAACTTCGCCACCCGCTACCTGGTCAACGACGCGTGCGTGCTGCTCAACAAGCCGTACGTATGGGGGTCGATCTACCGCTTCGACGGCCAGGCATCGGTGTTCTGGTCCGAGCACGGCCCCTGCTACCGCTGCCTGTACCCGGAGCCCCCGCCGCCCGGCATGGTGCCCTCCTGTGCGGAGGGCGGCGTGCTGGGCGTGCTCTGCGCGTCCATCGGGTCCATCCAGGTCAACGAGGCCATCAAGCTGCTGGCCGGCATCGGCGAGCCGCTGGTCGGCCGACTGATGATCTACGACGCCCTGGAGATGCAGTACCGCCAGGTGAAGGTTCGCAAGGACCCGAACTGCGCGGTCTGCGGTGAGAACCCGACCGTCACCGAACTCATCGACTACGAGGCCTTCTGCGGCGTCGTGTCCGAGGAAGCCCAGGAGGCGGCGCTCGGCTCCACGATCACTCCGAAGCAGCTCAAGGAGTGGATCGACGACGGCGAGAGCATCGACATCATCGACGTCCGAGAGCCGAACGAGTACGAGATCGTCGCGATCCCCGGCGCGCGTCTGATTCCCAAGAACGAGTTCCTGATGGGCAGTGCCCTCCAGGACCTGCCGCAGGACAGGAAGATCGTCCTGCACTGCAAGACGGGTGTCCGCAGTGCGGAAGTCCTGGCGGTGCTCAAGTCGGCCGGCTTCGCCGACGCCGTGCACGTCGGTGGAGGCGTGATCGGCTGGGTCAACCAGATCGAGCCGGACAAGCCGGTCTACTAGTGGCGGGTCAGGCAAGTTTTGCCCGTCAAGGAGCGGCGTCCGGTGCACGGGGTCTCCCCCGGCCCTCTGGGCCGAGGGGAAGGATCGCAAGGCGCCGGATCCTCGTAGTGGGCCTACTCGGTTGATTCGGCAACGCCGCGAGTCGCCGTGCCGGGCGTCGCGACGGGGCGAACGTTGCCTGGCGCGGCACTAGATGGATCCGCGCTCCGGAGTGAAGGGGTCGGCCCGCATCGGGCCGGCCCCTTTCGCATGGGGTTTCGGCGTGTGGATGGTGCCGCCCTTCGCCGCCTGCGCCGGTGGGTGGGAGGATGCCCGCTCTCCTTCGCGCGCGGGGAGCGAGGGCGGTGGCCGCCCATTCCCGCGCCGTATCGGCCGGTGGGCGGGCCGGAGACGGCGTCTTGTCCCGGCCGTGCCGGCGAACTGGTGCCGTGCCGCCCGGAGAGCCTGGCGGAACGGCACGCCCTAGCCGCAGGTCCTGCCGTCCTCCGGTACCTCGCCGTCCAGCAGATAGCCGTTCACGATCCCCGTCACGCATCCGTTCGACGGGGTGTAGCCGCCGTGGCCCTCGCCCTTGTTGGTGAGCAGGATGCCGACACCCTCGCCCAGTTCGTCCGCCATCCGCCGGGCGCCCTCGTACGGTGTCGCCGGGTCACCGGTCGTACCCACGACCAGGATCGGGCCCGCGCCCTTTGCGCTGGTTTCGGGCGTCTCGTGCTCCCCGGGGACCGGCCAGTCCGCGCACCATCCCGCCGTGTCCCATGCCAGGAACGGACCGAACACCGGGGATATCCGCTCGAATTCCGGCAGCAGGGCCTTCGCCTCGGCCGGGGTCGGGCGCTGTTCTGCGTCCACGCACGATATCGCCCGCTGCGAGTGGGACTGAGTGCCGTAACTTCCGTCCGGTTCACGGTCGTTGTACGAGTCGGCCAGGGCCAGCAGCTTCGTTCCGCGCCCCCGCTCCGCCTCCTCGAGGGCCGCCGTGAGAGTGGGCCACATGGTCTGTGAGTAGAGGGGCAGCACGATTCCCGTGAGCGCGAGGCTCTGGTTCAGCTCACGGTCGTCGCCGGCCGGAAGCGGCTTCCGGTCGATCCGCTCAAGCAGCGCCGCTATCCGGGCCGTGCCCCGCTTCGGGTCCTCGCCCCTGCTCGTGAGGTAGTTGTCCAGGGCGCGCTGGAAGCCGGTGGTCTGGTTGCGGGCGTGCCCCACGGTGTCCGCCGTCGGGTCGACCGCCGCGTCCAGCACCGTCCGTCCCACGTTCTCCGGGAAGAGATGGGCGTACGTGCCGCCGAGCTGGGTGCCGTACGAGATGCCGAAGTAGTTGAGCTTGAGGTCGCCCAGGACATGGCGGACGACGTCCATGTCGCGTGCGGCGTTCGCCGTGCCCACATGGGCGAGGAGCTTTCCGGCGCGGCGCGCGCAGCCCTCGCCGAAGTCCCTGGCGTCCGCGAAGTAGGCCGCCTCTTCGGCGGTCGTGTCGGGGGTGAGGTCGACGCGCTCGGCGGCCTCCTCCGTGCCCGCGTCGTCGCGGCACACCACGCCCGCACTCCCCGACACCCCGCGCGGGTCGAAACCCACCAGGTCGTAGCGCGAGTTGAGCTTCTCGTACTCCACCGACGCACGGGGCAGCAGATCGACGCCGGAGACTCCGGGGCCACCGAAGTTGAACAGCAGCGAGCCGAGGCGTCGGTCCTCGTCCCGCGCCGGGCGGCGGATGAGCGCGATGGAGATCGTCTCGCCTTCCGGGGCGCCGTAGTCGAGCGGGACCTTCACCGACGCGCAGGTCCAGCCCTCCGCGCCCGCGCAGGGCTCCCATCGCGGACGCTGCTTCGTGAGCGCGTCGGGAAGACCGTGGGCGGCGTCGCCCTGCCTCACCGGGAGGGATGCCGCGGGGCGGCCCCCGCCGTCCGCCCCCGGACCACCGCCCGTGTCACAGGCCGCCAGCGCCCCGCCGGCCAGCGCCAGCGCCACGGCCGCCGCGGCCGGCCTCGTCAGCAAAGACATTCTTGCCCCCCGTGCATCGCCTGTCCGCTCCACTGCTGAGCCATCCTAGGTGCCGTCACTGACAGTGACGAGGGAGCCCGGGCAAGCCCGGCCGGTGCCGGGCCGCTCGCCGGGCGACCCGCGCACCGTGCGGCCCGTCCGTCACCGGCAGACGGTTCCGGAAGCCGGGACCTTCCCGTTCAGCAGGTACTGGTCCACCGCGGCCGCCACGCACTTGCTGCCGCTGTTGTAGGCGCCGTGGCCCTCGCCTTCGTACGTCAGCTCGACCCCCACGCCCTTGCCGAGCGCCTGGACCATGGCCCGGGCGCCCTCGTACGGCGTCGCCGGGTCGCCGGTGTTGCCGATGACGAGGATGGGGGCCGCGCCGGGCGCACTGACGTCGGGCGTCTCCCACTGCCCGGGCACCGGCCAGTGCTTGCAGCCCATCAGACCCCACCCGAGGTAGTCGCCGAAGATCGGCGAGGCCTCGCGGAACTCGGGGAGCCTGGCCTTCGTCTGCTCCATCGAGTACCGCTCCTTGAAGTCCACGCAGTTGATGGCCGCGTTGGCCGCCTGGAGGTTGCTGTACTGCCCCTCCCTGTTGCGGCCGTTCATCGCGTCGGACAGTGCGAGCAGCAGCGAGCCGTCACCGCCGTCCGCCTCGTCGAGTCCCTGCTCCAGCAGCGGCCAGTACTCCTTGGAGTAGAGGGCCTGGGCGATGCCGTTGGTCGCCTGGGTCTGGGTGAGCTCGCGGTCGCCGATGCCGGGGATCGGCTTCTTCTCCAGCCGGTTCTGGAGGTCGATGACGAACTGCTGGATCTCCTCAGGCGTGCTGCCCGGCAGCTGGCAGGCGTCACCCCGCGCGACGCAGTCCTCCGCGAAGTTGGTGAACGCCAGCTGGAAGCCCCTGGCCTGGCCGAGCGAGCCCTCCACCGCGGTGCTGGTCGGGTCGACGACGGCGTCGAAGACCGCCCGTCCGACGTTCTCCGGGAAGAGGTGTGCGTAGACGCCGCCGAGCTCCGTCCCGTAGGAGATGCCGAAGTAGTGCAGCTTGTCGTCGCCGAGGACCTGGCGCATCAGATCCATGTCCCGTGCTGCGTTGGTGGTGCCTACGTGGGGCAGGTCCGGGCCTGAGTTCTCCTCGCAGGCCGCGTCGTACCTGCTCAGGTTGTCGCTGTACGTCTTCTCCTCGGCACTGTCGTCCGGGGTGGCGTCCTGGGCGTAGTACTGGTCCAGCTCCGGGTCGTCGAGGCACTCAACGGGCTGGCTGCGGCCGACGCCCCTCGGGTCGAAGCTCACCAGGTCATAGCGGGCGCGCAGCCGCTCGAAGTCCTGTGCCGCCGCCGGCAGCGTGCTGACCCCGGAGCCGCCGGGGCCGCCGAAGTTGAAGATCAGCGAACCGATCCGGTCGGCCTGGTCACGGGCCTTCGCCCGGATCAGGGCCAGCTCGATGGTCTCGCCGTCGGGCTTCGCCCAGTCACGCGGGACCTCCATGAAGGAGCACTCCCACTTCGTGCCGCCGGGCAGCGGAGAGGGCGCGGTGCCGCCGCCCTCGGCCTCCGAGGGAGCCGGGCACGGCTTCCAGTCGAGGTTCTGGCTGCCGAGGTCGCGGTCGCGCTGCTCCCCGTTTCCGTTTCCGCCTCCGCCGTCGGAGCAGCCGGCGGTGACGAGGAGCATGGTGGCGGTCGCGGCGGCGAGCAGGGTTCCGGCACGCCGTGCGGCGATGCCGCCACGGCGCCCGGGGCCGTCGGCGGTGACGAGGCCGGGGCCGGCGTCGTCCTGCGCCGCGTCGCCAGGACGAATGGCCGGGGCGTCCCCGTACGGGCCGTGCGCCGCCGGCAGGCCGGGGGCGTCGGTGTCCCGGCCGTCTCCGCCGGGGTCGGGGCCGGCGGCGTGGCGGCCGGTGGGGGAGGTCGGCATGACCCCATCCTGCGGCCCCGCGCGGCGCGCCGCCTGTCGGCGGCCGCCGGGCGAGGCCCGGCGGCCGGAGCGCCCGGCGCGTACGCCTAGAGCGCTCCCTTGCGGGTGAGGTGGTTGAAGGACAGCCATCCCGGCAGCACCGGCAGCCACAGCGTCAGCAGCCGGTAGAGCAGCACCGCCGGGGCCGCGACCTCGGCGGGCAGCCCCACCGCGATGAGGCCGAAGGTCAGCGCACCCTCCACCGCTCCCACACCGCCCGGGGTGGGAGCGGCGGACCCCAGCGCGTTGCCGGCCAGGAAGACGACGGCGATGCTGGCGTAGCTGAGTTGCTGCTCGCCGTTGCCGAAGGCCCGGATGGAGGCGTCCAGGCACATGACGAAGGAGCCGGTGAGCAGCAGCATGCCGCCGATTCCCGTGAGGAGCTTCCCCGGCCGCTGGAGTACGTCCAGCATGCGCGGGACGACCCCGGCGAACAGGGACCGCAGTCGTGTGGCGACGAACTTCCGCAGGAACGGGATGGCGGTCACCACCAGCACGAGCACGGCCACCGTCAGCAGTCCCGCGATGACCGTCCTCGACGGTGTGAACGACGACGTCTTCTCCGTGCCGGTGAGGTACCCGAAGGCCAGCAGCAGCAGGATGTGGGCGCCGAGGCCGAAGAGCTGCGAGGCGCCCACGCTCGCCACCGCCAGTCCGGGGCGGACGCCGGAGCGCTGGAGGAAGCGGGTGTTCAGGGCGACTCCGCCCACGGCGGCCGGGGCCACGATCTTCACGAACGAGCCCGCGACCTGCGCGACGACGGTCCGCAGGAACGGAACCCGCTCGGGCACGAATCCCAGCAGGCTCATCGCCGCCGCGACATAGCTCAGTGCCGAGAACAGGACCGCGGCGGCGACCCAGCCCCAGTCGGCCCGGCCGACCACTCCGAGATCGGTCCGCGTGAGCTGCGACAGCAGGAAGTAGGCGGCGATGGCCCCGGCGATCAGACTGACCAGCGTGCGCGGCCTGATCCGCTCCAGCCGGGCCGGTTCCACCGGCGCCTGCGGCCGGATCAGCAGCACCTGGTGCCGGATCTGGGCAAGGAGGTCCTCCTCGCGGGCCTCGTCGAGCGCCTCGTCCATGGCCCGCTTCTCGGCCTGCTTCTCGGCGCGCAGCGACCTGCGGGCTGCCTTGCGGTCGTCCTCGGCGCCGTCGGGGCCCTGCTCAGCCCTGGCCTGCCGCGCCGACTCCGCTGCCGCGAGCACCGCCTCACGCTCGCGCTGCGCCCGTTCCCTGGCGAGCCGCCGCAGTGTCGCGCGGGTGGAGCGGCTGAGCGCGATCGGCTGCAGCAGGGGCAGACAGGCCGCGACCGTGTCGGAGCCCAGCACCTCGACGGCCGCGGCGACCGCGCGCCCGGCCCCCACGCGCAGGCCCACCGTGGTCAGCAACTGCGCGATGTCCATGCGCAGCACCACGTCGCCGGCCGCGATCTCACCGCCGCGCAGATCGGTCAGCACGACCCTGCCGGAACGATCCACCAGGATCGCGTCGCCGGTGAGCCTGCGGTGCGCGATACGGCGTGACTGCAGCGCCCGCACCTGCCTGAACGCCCCGTGGACCACCTCGTCGGTGATCTCCTCGTCGGGCATGGAGTCGAGCGAGCGGCCGCCGAGGTGCTCGTACACGAGCATGACGGCGTCCGGGCCCAGCTCGGACGTGGCGATCAGCTTGGGCGCGTTGGCGCCGGCGGCGATGGCGGCGTAGGCGAGCAGTGCCTCCTGCTCCAGCGCCTGCCGCAGCGACTGGGTGGAACGACGGGTGGTGATGCTCCGCAGCGTCAGTCGGCGCCACACCCGGTAGAAGTAGCCGTGCGCTTGCTGCTCGCGGTCGACGACGGTGACGTCGAGCGGCGGGCCGTCCTCCAGGGTGACGAGGTACCTCCGCCCCCTGTCGCCCTGGTCGGCGGAGTCCGGTACGTCCTCGGCCCGCATGGCCGTGACAGGGCGGAATCCGACGTGTCGCAGTCCGGCGAGGAGGGTTTGGCCGGTCGGTCGTACGTTCGGGGAGCCGACCGTGTAGAGCGTGCCGTACGCGACGGTCCAGCCGATCAGCACGGTCAGGATGATCGAGAACGGTGTGGTGTAGCCGGCGACGAGCATCGCGAAGGCGTCGAGCAGGAGCACGCCCCACAGCGCGACCCGCCAGCGGGGCCTTCGTGCCATGCCGACCGCCGTCATATAGGCGATCACGGGCGCCAGGTAACCGTGGACCGGGTCGGTGAGCCCGCCGCCCGAGGCGGGCTGGGTCAGCGCGTCCTGGATCTGGCTGGGTGCGGCCTTGGCGACCCACAGATCGGTGGCGAGCGTCACCCCGTGAGCGAGTACGGCCGCGAGCACGCCGTCGGCGATGCGCAGTCCGTCCCGCTTGATCAGCCGTTCGATGGCGAAGGCGACCGGGACGAGGAGCACGGCGATGCTCGACATCAGTCCGGCGAGTTTCACCAGCAGGTCGGGGGCTTGGCCGGTGCCCTTGGAGATGTCCGACTCGAGGCCGCTGGTCGTGCCGTGGGCGAAGGCGGCGAGACCCAGGACGACGGCGATCGCCAGGATGCCCGCGAGCAGACGCGTCAGATCGGAGGGGCGGTGGACGCGGGCAGGCAGCAGGGGCTCGTCGCCGGAGAGCCGGTCGATGTGGGCCACGTCGCCGCCGTCACCGCAGACCCCGTCCGTGCGCTGCCGTTCGCGCTCCGCCGGGCGGCGCCCGGAGTCGGCCGCGGGGCGCGGGGAGCCGGCCGGCCGGGTGCGCTCCCCGGCGTCGCCGGGCGCGGGGGAGGCCCCGGAAGGGGCCGGGGAGGACTCCGTGGCCGGGTCGGCCGGCGGGATCTCCCGGTTCTTGGCGGGCTCCTGGTGCGGCCCGGCGGTTCCGGAGCGCGACTCGGAGCCGGAGGTGCTCGCCGCCGCGGGAGGCTGCACGCCCAGCTCCTTCGTCGTGTCGGTCTCTTCTTGATCTCGTATCACCAGTCACCGCCCGGACGATGGTGGCACGGCGAGCCGACAGAGGATGGCATCAGGGTGCGACGCGGAGATACGCGCTGCGCTGCTTGCCCTTCTATGTCTTGGTATGTGCGATCAGCGGCGCCCCCGGCCCGCTGTCGGTGGCATGGGGCAAGATGGGCCGGATGAGCGATGAGGTGCCGGAACTGCCGGAGTACGCGGAGCGGGTGCTCGAGGTCGCCGAGCACATCCCGCCCGGCCGGGTCATGACGTACGGGGACGTCGCCGAATGGCTCGGTGAGGGAGGGCCGCGCCAGGTCGGCCGGGTGATGGCTCTCTACGGAGGGTCGGTTCCCTGGTGGCGTGTGGTGCGCTCCGACGGTGCCCTGCTGGCCGGCCACGAGTTGCGGGCACTGCAGTACTACCGCGCCGAGGGCACCCCGCTGCGGCAGGCGCCGCCCGGCGCGGAGGGTCATGTGCCGCGCCTGGACATACGGCGGGCGCGCTGGGACGGCGGGGCCGACCCGGCCGACGGGGCGGGCGGAGGAGCTCACATCTGACAGCTTCCGCCATTCGGCGGTGCGATGAGAGGTCCGGAGTCCGCGGCCCGTGTCCGCGGTGGTCCCGGGCGGTCCGTCCGTGGCGGTGGTGAAGCAGCAGCCCACGACCGTGCCGAGCGGTCCGTCCGCGGCGGGGGCACCCGCGGGCGTAGCGTCTTCCCCACCGCCGGCGGCGCCCGCGCTGCCGGCCACGTCCTCCAGCGGCCCCCAGGCCCGCCCGCCCCGCCCGTGCACCCGCACCGGGCCCGTCGTCACCACCGTCAGCACACCCACCAGGACCGGCGATCCACGTGAGTTCCTCCTCCTCCACCGGGCGTACACCGCACCGTCGGGTACGGCAGGGGTTCCCCCAGGGCCCGCAAGGCCACAAGGGGCGGACCCCGGGCGCGTACCGACTGGTGCGTACCTCGCCGGGCCCGGTGGATCCCCCTCTCCTGGACGCCGCCCAGCGCGCGGTGGTTGACCACGAGCGCGGGCCGCTGCTGGTACTCGCCGGGCCGGGCACCGGAAAGACGACGACCCTCGTCGAGGCGGTCGCCGCCAGGATCGAGCGGGGGGCCGACCCGGAGCGGCTGCTGGTGCTCACCTTCAGCCGGAAGGCGGCGGTCGAACTGCGCGACCGGATGGCCGTGCGCCTCGGCGGCGCACGGGCACCGCAGGCCACCACCTTCCACTCCTACTGCTACGCGCTGGTGCGGGCCCACCAGGAGGCGGACCTGTTCGCCGAACCGCTGCGCCTGCTGTCCGGTCCCGAGCAGGACGTGACCGTCCGCGATCTGCTGGCGGGACAGCTCGACCTGGAACGGGAGGGGCGGGCCGGCGTGCGCTGGCCCGCCGAGCTGCGGGCATGCCTCACCACCCGCGGCTTCGCCGACGAGGTGCGTGCGGTGCTCGCCCGCAGCCGGGAGCTCGGTCTCGGCCCGGACGCGCTGTCGGCCTTCGCCCGCCGAACGGGACGGCCCGACTGGGGCGCGGCAGCGGCCTTCCTCGCCGAGTACCTGGACGTGCTGGACCTCCAGGGGGTCCTCGACTACGCCGAACTCGTCCACCGGGCGTCGCTCCTCGCCGAGCGGCCGGGGACGGGCGAGCACATCGCCCAGCGGTACGACGCCGTGTTCGTCGACGAGTACCAGGACACCGACCCCGCCCAGGTCCGGCTGCTGAGGGCGCTGGCGGGGGACGGCCGCACCCTGGTCGCGTTCGGCGATCCCGACCAGTCCATCTACGCCTTCCGGGGTGCGGACGTGAACGGCATCCTCGACTTCCCCGCGGCCTTCCGGCGTCGCGACGGCCGCCAGGCCCCCGTCGCGGTACTGAGGTCGTCCCGTCGCTCCAGCGCCGTCCTGCTGTCGGCGACCCGTCTGCTCACCCAGCGGATGCCGCTGCCCCGGCTGCCCGCGGACAAGGTCCGTGCCCATCGCGAGCTCACCGCCGCCCGCTCCGGCGGCCGGGTCGAGGTGTACACGTACCCGACCGCCTCCACGGAACTCGACAACGTCGCCGACATCCTGCGGCGCGCCCACCTGGAGGAGGGCGTGCCGTGGAACGACATGGCGGTCCTCGTCCGCGCGGGCAACCGCAGCCTCCCGGCGACGCGGCGCGCGCTCACCGTGGCCGGTGTGCCGGTAGAGACGGACGGCGACGACATCCCCCTGCGCCACGAGTCCGCGGTGACGCCCCTTCTGACCGCCCTGCGCACCGCCGCGAGGCCGCTCGTCACGAGTGGTTCCGGGCCGGGCGAGGAAGGCCGGGCCGGGGGCGGCGACAGGGACGGAGGCCGGGACGGTGCCGAGGGCGGCGAGGCCGACGGCGACGGGTTCGTGGACGGAGACCGGGAGGAGGACGGCCGAGGCGCCGGCGGGCGGCACGACCACGGCCGGAATGCCCGCGCCCGGGAAGCGGACGGCGGGGACACGGCCGAACGTCCCGCCGCTGCCCCAGGTCCCGGCGCGGTCGCGGGTCCCGGTCCGGACGCTGCCCCCGCCGGCGGCCCTGTCGCGGGTCCCGGTCCGGACGCCGCCTCCGGCCCCGGCGGGGACGCCGTCTCCGCTCCCGGCGGGGGATCGGACGCGGGCACGGGCAGCGGGCAGGGCACCGGCCCCGGTATGCCGTTCCGGGAGGAACCCCCCATTGACGCCGACACCGCCGCCACCCTCCTCACCTCACCCCTCGGCGGTATGGACACAGCCGATCTCCGGAGGCTCGGCCGCGCCCTCCGCGACGAGGAACGGGCGGCGGGCAACCGCCTGCCGCCCCCCTCCGACGTCCTCATCGCCCGTGCCCTCGCCGAGCCCGAGCGGCTCACCGCGCACGACCCCGCCTACGCCCGTGCCGCCCAGCGGCTCGGCGCACTGCTGCGCAAGGCCCGTGAGCTCCTCGACGGCGGGGGCACCGCCGAGGAGGCGCTGTGGGAGCTGTGGACCGGCACGCCCTGGCCTCAGCGCCTGGAGCGGACCGCCCTCCGCGGCGGCCCGGCAGGCCGCAACGCGGATCGCGACCTCGACGCCGTCTGCGCGCTGTTCGAGACCGCAGCGCGCGCCGAGGAGCGCACCGGCGGCCGCGGCGCGCTGAACTTCCTGGACGAGCTGGAGGCCCAGGACATCGCCGCCGACACGCTCGCGCGCCGGCCCGAACGCCCCGCGGCCGTCCGTCTCATGACTGCCCACCGGTCCAAGGGCCTCGAATGGGGCCTCGTCGTCGTCGCCGGCGTGCAGGAGGGTCTCTGGCCGGACCTGCGCCGCCGCGGTTCCCTGCTGGAGGCCGACCGGATCGGCCGCGACGGGCTCGCCGAGCCCCTCACGCCCGGCGCCCTGCTCGCCGAGGAACGCCGGCTGTTCTACGTCGCCGCCACGCGCGCCAGGGACCGCCTCGTGGTCACCGCCGTCAAGGCGCCTTCCGACGACGGCGATCAGCCCTCGCGCTTCCTCACCGAACTCGGAGCCGAACCGCGCGACATCACAGGCCGCCCGCGCCGCCCGCTCGCCGTCGCCCCGCTGGTGGCCGAGCTCAGGGCCACCACCGTCGACCCCGAGGCATCCGACGCGCTCCGCGACGCCGCCGCGCGACGGCTCGCCCGGCTTGCCGCTCTCACCGACGACGAGGGCCAGCCGCTCGTGCCCGCAGCGCACCCCTACCGCTGGTGGGGACTGCAGGACCCGACGCACAGCGGGGTTCCCCTCCGCGACCGCGACCACCCCGTCGCCCTGTCCGGAAGCGCCCTCGACCAGCTCGCGAACACCTGCGCCCTGCAGTGGTTTCTGGGGCGCGAGGTCAGGGCGGACGCCCCGGCCACCGTCGCCCAGGGCTTCGGCAACGTCGTTCACGTCCTCGCCGACGAGGTCGCCTCGGGCCGCACCCCCGCGGACCTGGCCGTCCTGATGGAACGTCTGGACTCCGTGTGGGACGGCCTCGTCTTCGACGCACCGTGGAAGTCCGTCCAGGAGAAGGAGCACGCGCGCGCGGCGCTCGAACGCTTCCTCCGCTGGCACGTCATGGACCGCGGGGGCCGTACCCCCGTCGCCACCGAGCACGACTTCGACGTCACCCTGGAAGCCGGCCCGTACGAGGTACGTATCCGCGGCTCCATGGACCGCGTCGAACAGGACGAACAGGGCAGGGCGTACGTCGTCGACTTCAAGACCGGCAGGCAGACGCCGACGAAGGACGAGGTCGCGCGCCACCCCCAGCTCGCGGTCTACCAGCTCGCCGTCCGCGAGGGCGCCGTCGACGAGGCCTTCGACGCCCGGCGCCCCGCACCCGGTGGCGCCGAACTCGTGCACCTGCGCCAGGCCGCCCCGAAGAAGGAGGGCGGGGACGCACTCCCGCGCGTCCAGTCCCAGGAACCGCTCTCCGGCGCATGGGTCGGCGACCTGCTCGCCACCGCGGCGGGGCGGGTCCTCGACGAACGCTTCACCCCGAGCACCGGCTCGCAGTGCGAGCACTGCGCCTTCCGTTCCTCGTGCAGCGCCAGGCCCGAAGGACGTCACATCGTCGAATGACGGCCGGGAGCTCCCCGGCACCACACCGCCGGACGACGCCGGACGACGCCCTACGCCGGACGACGCCGGAGGCTCCACGGCCCACGGGCGCGGCGGGGGAGCGGGGACGGCCGCCCGCTCGCCCGCACGCGAGCACCGGTGGCGGGCGCTGTCGGTGGTCGCCGTTAGCCTCTCTGGGGTGTCCGCACGCATCACCGACCCAGAGCAGCTCAAGGAGCTGCTTGGCATCCCGTTCACCCCGGAGCAGACGGCCTGCATCACCGCGCCGCCCGCGCCGCAGGTCATCGTGGCCGGAGCGGGCTCCGGGAAGACGACGGTGATGGCCGCCAGGGTGGTGTGGCTGGTGGGCACGGGGCAGGTGGCCCCCGAGCAGGTCCTCGGGCTGACCTTCACCAACAAGGCCGCCGCTGAGCTCGCCGACCGCGTCCGAACCGCCCTCGTCCGGGCCGGGGTCACCGACCCGGATGTGATCGACCCGGACGACCCGCCGGGTGAACCCGGCATCTCGACCTACCACGCCTTCGCCGGACGGCTCCTCACGGATCACGGTCTCCGACTCGGCCTGGAGCCGACCTCCCGGCTGCTCGCCGACGCCACGCGCTACCAGCTTGCCGCACGCGTGCTGCGCGAGGCCCCGGGCCCGTACCCCGCGCTGACCAAGTCCTTCTCGGCACTCGTCAGCGATCTGCTCGCGCTCGACGCGGAGCTGGCGGAGCACCTCGTGGCGCCCGAGGAGCTCCGGGCCCACGACTCCGCGCTGCTGAGCGACCTGGAGGGCGTCAGGCTCGGCAACGCCGACCTGCGCAAGGTTCCCGACGCGGCCGCAGCCCGGCGGGAACTGCTCGACCTCGTCGTCCGCTACCGCGACGCCAAGCGTTCCCGCGATCTCCTCGACTTCGGCGACCAGATCGCCCTGTCCGCGCGGCTCGCGCTCACCCGCCCCGAGGTGGGCCGCATCCTGCGCGACGAGTTCCGGGTGGTCCTGCTGGACGAGTACCAGGACACGTCCGTGGCCCAGCGCCTGCTGCTCTCCGGCCTGTTCGGCAGGGGCGCCGCCCCGGACGGCAGGCCGGGAGAGGGCACGGGCCATCCCGTGACCGCGGTGGGCGACCCCTGCCAGGCGATCTACGGCTGGCGCGGGGCGTCCGTCGCCAACCTCGACGACTTCCCCGAGCACTTCCCTCACGCGGACGGCCGCCCCGCCACCCGCTTCTCGCTGAGCGAGAACCGCCGCAGCGGCGGCCGCCTCCTCGACCTCGCCAACGGCCTCGCCGAGCCGCTGCGTGCCCGCCACGAAGGCGTCGAGGCACTGCGGCCCGCGCCAGGGGCGGAGCGCGACGGATCCGTGCGCATCGCGCTGCTGCCCACCCACGCCGAGGAGATCGGCTGGCTCGCCGACTCGATCGCCCATCTCGTCCGCACGGGCAAGGAACCGGGAGAGATCGCGGTGCTGTGCCGCACGGCGGGCGACTTCGCGGCGATCCAGGGCGCGCTCGTCGCCCGTGACGTCCCCGTGGAGGTCGTCGGCCTCTCCGGGTTGCTGCACCTTCCGGAGGTCGCCGACCTCGTCGCGGTCTGCGAAGTCCTCCAGGACCCGGGCGCGAACGCCCCGCTGGTCCGGCTCCTCACCGGGCCGCGCTGGCGCATCGGCGCCCGCGACCTGGCCCTGCTCGGGCGCCGGGCGCGCCTGCTGGTCCATCGCGCCGGGGACGACGACGCGGATGCCGACCAGCGGCTCGCCGCCGCCGTCGAGGGCACCGACCCGGCCGAGGTCGTCTCGCTCGCCGACGCCCTCGACACGTTCCTGGAACAGAGCGGACCGGACGACGGCCTGCCGTTCTCCGCCGAGGCCCGGGTCCGCTTCGCCCGCCTCGCCACCGAGCTGCGGGACCTGCGGCGCTCCCTGGCCGACCCGCTGATGGACGTCCTCCACCGCGTCCTCGCCACCACCGGCCTGGAGGTGGAGCTCTCCGCCTCGCCGCACGCCCTCGCCGCCCGGCGCCGCGAGACCCTCGCGGGCTTCCTCGACGTCGCGGCGTCCTTCGCCGCACTCGACGGCGAGGCGACGCTGCTGGCCTTCCTCGGCTTCCTGCGGACCGCCGAGCAGTACGAGAAGGGCCTCGACAACGCGCTGCCCGGGGGCGAGAACACGGTGAAGGTGCTCACCGCCCACAAGTCCAAGGGACTGGAGTGGGACGTCGTCGTGGTCCCCGGCCTGGTCGCCGACCAGTTCCCCAGCACCCGCTCGCGTGAGTCGTGGACCTCCCAGGCGAAGGTCCTGCCCCATGCGCTGCGGGGCGACTCCGCGACCCTGCCCGGCATCACCTCCTGGGACGCGAAGGGACTCAAGGCATTCAAGGAGGAGATGAAGGAGCACCAGCACACGGAGGAGCTCCGGCTGGGCTACGTGACGTTCACCCGACCCCGCTCGCTGCTCCTCGGCTCGGCCCACTGGTGGGGCCCCACCCAGAAGCGCCGCCGCGGCCCGTCCGCGTTCCTGGAGGCGCTGTACGACCACTGTGCCGCGGGCTTCGGCGAGATCGAGGCATGGGCCGAGGAACCGGAGGAGGACGCGGAGAACCCGGCGCTCCACGCCGCGACGGCGGTGCAGGCGTGGCCGCTCCCGCTGGATCCCACGGCGACCGCGCGCCGGAGGGAGGCCGCGGACACGGTGCTGGCCCATCTGTCGCTGATCACCGGCCCCGGGGACGCGACGGCGCCGGGGCGGCCCGGGGCCGTGCTCCACGGTGCCCGTACCGGACCGCACGACCGCGAGGGCGTTCCCTTCGACGGGTCGGGTTCGGCCGAAGCGACCGGCTCCCTCGCCGACGGCCCGTCCGGCGAGGACCTCTGGCCCGAGGAACTCAACGACCCCGCCGACGAACCGTGGCCGGACGAGCCATGGCCGGAGGGGCTGGGCGACCCGGCGGACGTCGCGCCCGGCGGGGACGAGCAGCCCGCCTGCACCACGCCCCGGGGGGACTTCGCACTCGCCGCGGGCCCCGGACAGGACGACGGGCCTTCGGCCTGCGCGCCGGGCCCCCCGGCGCCTCGCGGGCCCGCGTCCGGCGACGTCGCCCCCGTCCCCCCGGCGTCCGGCCCCGCCTCGGTCCCCGCCGCGTCCGCCCCGGTCCCACACGACGGGGCCGGTTCCGTTCCGGACGCCCGCTCGCTGCGCCACCCCAGGCTGCCCGCTCAGCGCGCCGAACCCCTCACTCCCGAGGACGCCAGGGTGATCGCCTCCTGGGACCGCGATCTCGAAGCGCTCACCGGCGAGCTCCGCCGCGCCCGCGAATCCGTGCGCGAGGTTTCCCTCCCGGCAGCGCTGTCCGCGTCCCAGCTGCTGAGGCTGGCAGCGGACCCGGACGGCTTCGCGCGGGAGCTGGCGCGGCCCATGCCCCGTCCGCCCCAGCGCGCAGCCCGCCGGGGCACGCGATTCCACGCATGGGTGGAATCGCGCTTCGAGGAACTGCCGCTGCCCATGCTCGGGCCCGACGAACTGCCGGGCGGCGACCGGGACGGGGCGGGCATCGAGGACGAGCGGGAGCTGGCCGCACTGAAGGAGGCGTTCGAGCGCACGCCGTACGCAGGCCGTGTCCCGTACCGGCTGGAGGCGCCCGTCCAGGTCACCCTGGCGGGCAGGGTCGTCAGGGGCCGGATCGACGCCGTCTACCGTGACGCGGCGACGGGCGCGTTCGAGATCGTGGACTGGAAGACCGGCCGTGGCCGCGACGCGGATCCGCTTCAGCTCGCCGTCTATCGCCTGGCCTGGGCCGAGCAGCACGGCCTCCCTCCCGAGTCGGTCGGCGCCGCGTTCGTCTACGTGCGCACCGGAGAGGTCGTCCGCCCCGGCGAGCTGCCCGGCAGGGCCGGCCTCGAACGGATCCTCATGAGCGGCACGTCCGGCACGGACGGTACGGACGGTACGGATGACGGGGAGGACACGGAAGGCAGGGCGGCCGGAGAGGCCGGGGAAGGCTCACCCGCCCCGGGCGCCACTCGGCCCGGCGGTCCCGGGCCCGCCCGCAGCGGGCCCCGGCCCGTGCCCGACCGGGCGGTCGGCGAGACGGCCCCCGGCGCCGGATAGGCTCGATGCCATGAGCGACACCCCGGACAACGCCGTCCGTACGTACATAGCGGAGCATCGCGCCGCATTCCTCGGCGACCTCGCCGAGTGGCTGCGCATCCCGTCCGTCTCCGCGCAGCCGGAGCACGACAAGGACGTACGGCGCAGCGCGGAATGGCTGGCGGCGAAGCTCACGGAGACCGGCTTCCCCACCGCCGAGGTCTGGGAGGTCCCCCCGGCCGCGCCGGGCGAGGCCCAGGGAGCTCCGGCGGTCTTCGCCGAATGGCCGTCCACCGACCCGGACGCCCCCACAGTGCTCGTCTACGGACATCACGACGTGCAGCCCGCTGCCCGGGAGGACGGCTGGGACACCGATCCGTTCGAGCCGGTCGTCAGGGACGGCCGGATGTACGGCCGCGGCGCCGCCGACGACAAGGGCCAGGTCTTCTTCCACACCCTCGGCGTGCGCGCCCACCTCGCCGCCACCGGCCGTACGAGCCCGGCCGTCAACCTCAAGCTCCTCGTCGAGGGCGAGGAGGAGTCCGGATCGCCGCACTTCCGCGCCCTGGTCGAGCAGCGCCGGAGCCGGCTCGCCGCCGACGTCGTGATCGTCTCCGACACGGGGATGTGGTCGGAGACGACCCCCACCGTTTGCACCGGCATGCGCGGCCTCGCAGACTGCGAGATCGCGCTGTACGGACCGGACCAGGACATCCATTCCGGTTCCTTCGGCGGCGCCGTGCCCAACCCGGCCACCGTCGCCGCGCGGATCGTCGCGGCCCTGCACGACGAGCACGAGCGGGTGGCGGTCCCCGGGTTCTACGAGGGTGTCCGCGAGCCGACCGCCACGGAACGCGAACTCCTCGCCGAACTGCCGTTCGACGAGTCCGAGTGGCTGCGTACGGCCAAGTCGTACGGGACGTTCGGCGAGGCGGGCCACACCACCCTGGAGCGCATCTGGACCCGCCCGACCGCCGAGGTCAACGGTATCGGCGGCGGCTACCAGGGGCCCGGGGGCAAGACGATCATCCCGGCCTCGGCGCGGCTGAAGCTCTCCTTCCGGCTCGTCGCCGGTCAGGATCCGGACCGGGTGGAGGAAGCGGTCCGCACCTGGGTCGCGTCCCGGGTCCCCGCCGGTATCCGCCACGAGATCGCTTTCGGTGCGGCGACCCGGCCCTGCCTCACACCGCTGGACCACCCAGCCCTGCAGTCGCTCGCCCGGTCGATGAGCCGTGCCTTCGACGGGCAGAAGATCCGCTTCACGCGGGAGGGCGGTTCGGGGCCCGCCGCCGACATCCAGGACGTGCTCGGTGCGCCGGTGCTGTTCCTGGGTATTTCCGTGCCGTCCGACGGCTGGCACGCGCCCAATGAGAAGGTCGAACTGGCCCTGCTGCTGAAGGGCGTCGAAACCGCCGCGTACCTGTGGGGCGACCTGGCCGGCGCCCTCCAGTGAGAGACAACCGGTCATCCGCAGAAAACCGGTCAACCCGGGGGAGTGGGAAGCACCTGTGAGCACCTTCGATCACGTCGCCGACGGCCGTTCCATCGGCCTGACGGCGCCCAGCGGCATCGACCGCGCCGCACACCACCGACTCGACGAGGCCTGGCTGGCGGCTGCCTGGAGCCACCCGACGACACGTGTGTTCGTCGTCTCCGGCGGTCAGGTGCTGATCGACGACACCCCCGACGGCCGCACCGAACTGGTGACGACCCCGGCCTTCGAGGCGCCTCCCACCGAGACCCACCGCTACTTCCTCGGCACCGACGAGGACGGCGTCAGCTACTTCGCCCTCCAGAAGGACTCGCTCCCCGGCCGCATGGACCAGTCCGCCCGCCCGGCCGGGCTGCGCGAGGCCGGTCTGCTGCTGTCCCCGAGGGACGCGGGACTGATGGTGCACGCGGTGGCCCTGGAGAACTGGCAGCGGCTCCACCGCTTCTGCTCACGCTGCGGCGAGCGGACCGTCATCGCGGCCGCCGGGCACATCCGCCGCTGCCCGGCCTGCGGCGCCGAGCACTATCCCCGCACGGACCCCGCCGTGATCATGCTCGTCACGGACGAGGACGACCGCGCGCTGCTCGGCCGCCAGGTCCACTGGCCGGAGGGCCGCTTCTCCACCCTCGCCGGCTTCGTCGAGCCCGGCGAGTCCATCGAGCAGTCGGTGATCCGGGAGGCGTACGAGGAAGCGGGCGTCACCGTCGGCGAGGTCGAGTACGTCGCCAGCCAGCCGTGGCCCTTCCCGTACAGCCTGATGCTCGGCTTCATGGCCCGTGCCACCTCGTCGCAGATCTCCGTGGACGGCGAGGAGATCCACGAGGCCCGCTGGTTCTCCCGGGAAGACCTGTGCGCCGCCTTCGAGTCCGGGGAGGTCCTGCCCCCCTACGGGATCTCGATCGCCTCACGGCTGATCGAGCTCTGGTACGGAAAGCCGCTGCCGAAGCCGGGCTCGCCCACCTGAGGCCGCCCCGACTTCCGTGCCACCGCCGGGCCGCGCCGTCTGTGCCCGGTGCGGCCCGGGCCGTGCGTTCCGGCACGACGACGCCCCCTCCGGTGGTCTCCACCCGAGGGGGCGTTTCGTCGGTGCGGGGCCGGTGCGTCAGATCGCGAGGGCCTGCTTCACCTGAGCCAGGCTGGGGTTCGTCATGACGATGTCCTCGCCGCCGTTCGGCGGCACCACGAGGACGGTCGGCACGGTCTGGTTGCCGTTGTTCGCCTTCTCGACGAACGCGGCCGACTGCGGGTCCTGCTCGATGTTGATCTCGACATACGAGATCCCCTCGCGGTCCAGCTGGCTCTTCAGCCGCCGGCAGTAGCCGCACCAGGTGGTGCTGTACATCGTCAGAGTTCCCTGCATGTCTCCCGCTCCTCTGGGCCGGTGGGGGTGGGTGCCCCACGGGGGTTTCCGGGGATTGAACGTACGCGACCCCGCCGCCATTCCCCATTCCCGGTGGTACCGGTACTACCAGTACCAGCGGTATGACCGATCCCGTCCCCTGTGGACAACCGTCCCGGTGATCTCGCCGGACCTGGCAGCATGGCGGGGTGACAGCAGCAACGCACTCCTCCCTCTTCCCTCAGGTCCCCGAGTCCGCCGACGCGGTGCTCGACGGGCTCGACCCCGAGCAGCGGGCGGTGGCGACCGCCCTGAGCGGCCCGGTGTGCGTCCTGGCCGGCGCAGGTACGGGCAAGACGCGGGCGATCACCCATCGCATCGCTTACGGAGTGCGTGCGGGGATACTCCAGCCTGCGAGTGTGCTGGCCGTCACGTTCACCAACCGCGCCGCGGGGGAGATGCGAGGCCGGCTGCGGCAGCTCGGAGCGGGCGGGGTGCAGGCCCGCACGTTCCACTCGGCGGCCCTCCGCCAGCTCCAGTACTTCTGGCCGAAAGCCGTCGGTGGGGAGCTGCCGAGGCTGCTGGAGCGCAAGATCCAGCTCGTCGCCGAGGCGGCTGCCCGCTGCCGTGTGCGGCTCGACCGCAACGAGCTCAGGGACGTGACCAGCGAGATCGAATGGGCCAAGGTCACCCAGACCGTCCCCGCCGACTATCCGGCCGCGGTAGCCAAGTCCCTCAGGGACGCGCCTCGTGACCCGGCGGAGATCGGCCAGATCTATGCGCTGTACGAGCAGCTGAAGCGCGACCGCTCGGTGATCGACTTCGAGGACGTCCTGCTGCTCACGGTCGGTATCCTCCAGGACCGCCACGACATCGCCGACCAGATCCGCCGCCAGTACCAGCACTTCGTGGTCGACGAGTACCAGGACGTGTCGCCGCTCCAGCAGCGGCTGCTGGAGCTGTGGCTCGGCGACCGGGACAGCCTGTGCGTCGTGGGCGACGCCAGCCAGACCATCTACTCCTTCACCGGCGCCACCCCCGATCATCTGCTGGACTTCCGCACCCGTCACCCCGGGGCGACGGTGGTGAAGCTCGTGCGCGACTACCGGTCGACCCCCCAGGTCGTCCACCTGGCCAACGGTCTGCTGGGGCAGGCGCGCGGCCGCGCCGCCGAGCACCGGCTGGAACTGGTCTCGCAGCGCGACCCCGGCCCGGATCCTTCCTACACGGAGTACGCGGACGAGCCCGCCGAGGCCGAGGGCACCGCCCGCCGGATCCGCGACCTGATCGCCGCGGGCGTCCCGGCCGGTGAGATCGCCGTGCTGTTCCGGGTCAACGCCCAGTCCGAGGTCTACGAGCAGGCCCTCGCCGACGCGGGCGTGCCGTACCAGCTGCGCGGCGCGGAGCGGTTCTTCGAGCGCGCCGAGGTCCGGGAGGCCGGGGTCGCGCTCAGGGGAGCGGCTCGCGCCGGGGGGAACGACGCCCTGCTGGACGACGCGGAGGACCTGCCCTCGCAGGTCAGGGCCGTGCTGTCCACCAAGGGCTGGAGCACCGAGCCCCCCGCCGGCTCGGGCGCGGTGCGCGACCGCTGGGAGTCGCTGGCCGCGCTCGTCAGGCTGGCCGAGGACTTCGCCCGTGCCAGGCCCGGGGCCGGACTCGTCGACCTCGTCGCCGAGCTCGACGAGCGCGCCGCCGCCCAGCACGCCCCGACCGTCCAGGGCGTCACCCTGGCCTCGCTCCACTCGGCCAAGGGCCTGGAGTGGGACGCCGTGTTCCTGGTCGGACTCACCGAGGGGATGATGCCGATCACCTACGCCAAGACCGACGAGCAGGTCGAGGAGGAACGCCGGCTCCTGTACGTCGGCGTCACCCGCGCCCGACTCCATCTGTCGCTCTCCTGGGCGCTGTCCCGCTCGCCCGGGGGCCGCGCCTCCCGCCGCCCCACCCGCTTCCTGAACGGGCTCAGGCCGGGCTCCGCGGCCCCCGGTACCCGAACGGCCGGTGGTGCCGGAGGAATCGAGCGCGGCGCCGGAGGACGGCGGAAGCGCCGCGGACCTGTGCTGTGCCGGGTGTGCGGCAAGACGCTCACCGACGCGGGCGAGATGAAGCTGATGCGCTGTGAGGACTGCCCCTCCGACATGGACGAGGCGCTGTACGAGCGGCTGCGCGAGTGGCGTTCGGAGCAGGCCAGGGAGCTGGGCCAGCCGGCGTACTGCGTCTTCACCGACAAGACCCTGATGGCGATCGCCGAGGCCGTGCCCGGCAGCGAGGGGGAGCTCGCGGGGATCTCGGGCGTGGGCGGACGCAAGCTGGGCCGCTTCGGTGCCGATGTCCTGGCCATCTGCGCAGGCCAGGAGGTCGGTGGGAGCGACGAGGACGACTGATGCAAACTCGTCGAGAAAATAGTTTGCGCGCGCGCCAGTCATCCCCATAGGTTCTTAACCACGGGAACGGCGGCTTCTCCGAAGCCCTGTTGCCGTGCTGTACTTATCCGAATACATGTGATCGGCCCCGGCCGGTCCCCGAGACGCCGAGAGGAGGCGATTCCAGTGATCAGCATCTACACCAGCTCCATCCGTACGACCGTCAAAATGACCGATCGCTCGGTCGTCTCCGCCTGCTCGCTCGACCTCTCCGGTTCGGCGTTCATTGCCACCGGTCTGTCCGGCTACGCGGCCGGTCGGCCGGTCGCCCTCGGCGCGGGTCTGCCCGTCCGGGAGCGCAATGAGCGACCGACCAAGGCACTGGAAGCAGGAGCAGTGGCGGCGGAGGCCAAGGCCTGCGCTCTCGCGGCGGCCAGTGCCGGAACCCAGAAGCAGACGACGCAGCACCACACGATGTGGGCCTTCCGTGGGCTCGAACCCTGGAGTGATCCAGCCTGATCCAGGATCAGGCCGGCGCCTTCAGGGCCGCGGAACCCCACCCGGGATCCGCGGCCCTTCTGTTTTCCCCGATGAGGAAACAGAGCGAAGGGGCCTCGGGACCAGCAAGACCCGGTACCAGCCGAAGCCCGGTCCACAGACCGGACAGAACAGACGAGGAAAACACCACCGTGCAACTCGAAGCGCACGCCCCGTCCGTACCGCCTTCCGAAACGATCCCCCCGCCCGGCCTCACGGAGGACTCCACCTTGACCCCCCTCACTGCGCTCACCGCGCTCGACGACGCCATCGAGAACCTCGGCGTCCCCGTTCCCTGCCGTTCATACGACCCGGAGGTCTTCTTCGCCGAGTCGCCGGCGGACGTCGAGTACGCCAAGTCCCTCTGCCGCACCTGCCCCCTGGTCGAGGCCTGCCTCGCCGGCGCCAAGGAGCGGCGTGAGCCTTGGGGCGTCTGGGGCGGAGAGCTCTTCGTCCAGGGTGTGGTCGTCGCCCGCAAGCGGCCGCGTGGCCGTCCGCGCAAGAACCCGGTCGCGGCATGATCGCGCACCCAGGCACCGTCGACCGTCCCCTCAAGCACGATCCCCAGAAGCAGGCCCCGATGACCTCTTCCACCAGCGAGCCGTCCGGCTCCGCGACCCCGTACGTCACCACCATCGGCGCGAACGCCTCGCGTCAGAACAGGACCCGTGAGATGCAACTCATCCCAGAAGCCCTGGCCCGTGCGCATATGCACGAGCGCCTGCGGGAAGCCGAGGCGGAGCGCCGGGCCATGCGCCTGGTGGCTGCTCGGCGGATGCACCGGCGTGCCGAGCGCGCGTCCCTGCGCGCCCGCCGTGCGCTGGCCATGGCCGTCATGCAGTAATCCGGAGTCGGGCCGCCGCCACCGACTGCGGCCCGACCATCCGATGAATCAGTGCCTCCCGCGGGGGCCGGTCCGAGGGACCGGCCCCCGCGGTGCGTTGTCCCCTCCCGTACGCCCTGCGGGGTTATCGTCGCGTGGTGGACGAACAGACTCATCACCCTGCCCAGCCGGGTGCCGAGAACGTCGTGTGTTCCCGGTGCGGCGCGGTCGCCGAGGGTACTCCTCCCACCTGGATCTGCTCCGTGGAGAACGGCCGACGGCACTACTTCTGCGAGGAGTGCGCCCGGGCCAATATCAGGGCCATCGAGGGACGGCTCGACTCGTCCTGGTGGTGAGCGTCCCTCGGGCCGGGCCCCTTGCTCCGGGCCGGACCCACCCGCCCGGTCCCGACCGGGGGAGCCCGTGCCGCGCCCGACCGGGGCCCGGGAAGGTCAGACCTCCGCCGCCACGTCGCCGGCCCCGGTGTCCGCGTCGGCGGAGGTCTCCGTGCCGGTGCCGGACTCGGGGCCGGCCAGGAAACCGGGCAGCCAGGACTCCAGTTCGTGCCGCAGCCGTACGGTCGCGTTCAACTGGCACAGCACGCCAATCGTGCTCAGCGTCACACGGTGGATCAGCAGATAGGCCGGCGGGAGGTTGAGCTGCTTGCCCAACTGGTGTGCGGGAGACCGCGGATCGGCTATCCGCGCCGCCTGGGTCCGCATCCAGCCGCGGGTGAAGGTGAACCGGTCCGCCTCCGCGGGTTCGATGATCGGCAGCAAGTACTCCAGCACGGCGTCCGGGTCGAGGTCGACCGACTCCTTGACGAAACCCTCCTCGCACAGCACCCCGTAGACCGCGTCGGCCTCTCCCTCCAGCGTCATCCGGAGGGAGTCGCCGATGGTCCTGGGCAGTCCACCGGGCAGCCGGTCCACCGTGCCGAAGTCCAGGACACCGAGCCGCCACTCGGCCGGATCCCCTTCGCCCTCGGAGGCACCGGCCGCGGGGAGCAGCCGGAAGTTCCCCGGATGGGGGTCGGCGTGCAGCAGCCCCGTCCGCGCGGGGCCGGAGAACAGGAACCGGGCCAGCAACTGGCCGGCGCGGTCGCGCTGCTCCTGGGTGCCGTCGCTGATCACCTCTGCCAGCGGTGTCCCGTCGATCCACTCCGTGACCAGCACCTGGTCTGCCTGGTGCACCACGCCGGGCACCACCACGTCCGGGTCGCCCGCGAACTCCGCCGCGTGCTCCCGCTGGGCCCGGGCCTCCAGGTCGTAGTCCAGCTCCTCCGCGACCCGGTCGTGCAATTCGGCGATCAGCGGCTTGATGTCCATCCCCGGGATCAGCGGTCCCAGCAGGCGGGCGAACCGGCTCAACTGGGACAGGTCCGAAAGCAGAGCCGCTCCGGCCCCGGGGTACTGGACCTTCACCGCGACCTCGCGCCCGTCGTGCCAGACGGCGCGGTGGACCTGGCCGATGGACGCGGCCGCCGCCGGCTTGTCCTCGAACTGCAGGAAGAGTTCACGCCAGTCCTCGCCCAGCCGCTCGGCCAGTGCCTCGTGGACCGTGTGCGTCGGCATCGGGGGAGCGGCGTCCTGGAGTCTGGTCAGTGCGGCCCGGTAGGGCCCGGCCACCTCCTCGGGCAGGGCCGACTCGAAGACGGACAGGGCCTGCCCGAACTTCATCGCGCCGCCCTTCAGTTCGCCGAGCACCTTGAACAACTGTTCCGCCGTGCGCTGTTGCAGCTCGCGAGCCACGATCTCCGCGGACTTGCCGCCGATCCGCTTGCCCAGGCCCCAGGTGGCACGGCCGGCGAAACTCAGCGGCAGAGCAGCCAGCTTGGCCGTACGGGTGACCGCCTTCCGGGGAAGATCAGACATGTGCCCCTCCATTTCCCAGCTGCCGTGCCGTGTCGGCCATCTGGCACTCCGTCGACGCCGCTGCCCCGGCCATTGTGTCGTGTGTCGTCCCCGCCCCAGAGGCGCGCTCCCCCTCAGTCTGCCCAGCCGCCCCGCAAGGGCAGTCACGGTGGGCCTCGATGCGTCTCGAGCGCCACTCGAGCAGCGGCAGCGACACCTCCCACCGGGTCCCCGTGCTGGCGGGCAGTTCACCGTCCAGGAACGACAGGGCATGTGAGGCGGTCATACCCGCTACCGTCGTGGCGAGTCCGAGGTCACACGGCCCCGGGCCCGTCTCCCGGTGGCGGGGCGTGCGCCACTGGGCCGCCATCCGCGGCCACACCGGATCCCGGTCGGCCCGGCGCAGCGCCAGGCAGCCGGCGCACGCCGTGCCCCCGGGCAGCACCAGTGGACCCACCACGCCGGACGCCTCGGCAACACCCGCGTACAGATGGGGAGTCCCGGTGGCCAGCCAGTCCTCGGCGGTCGCCGGATCCGGCACATACGCCGCGAGGCCGTCGCGCGGTGCGACGATCACCAGCGAGAGCGGCGGTGGCTCCGCCGGCCCGCCGTCGGACCGGCGGGGAGCGCGCGGCGCTCTGCCCGGGGCGGACCGGCGCACGACCTGTTGAGCGGACACGGCCCTGCGCTCGCCCACCGCCTCCGCGGGCACCCCGCCCGGCGCCACGTCCCACGGCTCCACGCGGCCCCCGTCCAGCACCTCCACCTGCCCCACCCCGGAGGCGGACAGCACGGCCGCCACCGCCGCGCCCACCCGTCCCGCACCCCGCACCTGCACCCGCACGGCGCCCCGGGCGGCCAACCGGGCCGCACCGCCGCCCGGTTCGGGATGGACCACCGAGAGCGACGCCAGGTCGGGGCGCAGCCGGTCGTAGGCTCCCGTCCGCTTCCGCAGTGCTGCGGCCGCCGGGCCGCCGCCCGTCGCGTCGTCCACCAGGCCCGCCTCCGCCAGCCGCTCCAGCAGGGCGTCCACATGGCCGTCGGGAAGTCCTATCGCCCGGGCCTCTTCACACAGCCGGGGCAGCCCCCGCGTGCCGTCGAACAGCGACAGCAGACTTCCGGTCGCCGTGTCCACCGGCCCCAGCACCACGGCATGCGCCGCCGTCACTCCGAACTGCACATTTCGCAGGTCCCGCCATGCCTGCCGCAGCGCAGGCTTCACCACCGGATGCACATCCGCCCCCGTTCGCACGCCGTTCCGTACGCGCTCGGTTCATGCTCCGTGCGCGCTCCGTTCGCCCGTCCCGCCGGTGCCGAGTCCGGCGGGATCCATCTCGTACGGCATCAGAATGCACGTCCGTACCGTGCGGCGGAAAAAGTTGTCCACAGGTGTGGGGCATTAGTCATCCAAATGAGGCGTCCCATATTGTTGATCAAGCTTGGGTCGTTCCGACGGCCGGCCCCGAACCGCCCGGGGGCGGGACTTCCCCTGCTCCAACGGGTACCGTCGGGGCGTGTCCGCCGACCGACCGCTCCGTGCCCGGAGCCAGCAGCGCAGCACGACCGCCCAGCCGCCCCACCACTCCGCGACGAGCGCGGTCGAGGTCCGCCGGAGCGCCAGGCGCCGCAGAACGGTCTCCGCCTACCGGGACGGCGACCGGACCGTGGTGCTGATCCCGGCCCGGATGTCCGAGGCGGAGGAACAGCGCTGGGTGACGCTGATGCTGGACAAGCTCGCCGCCCAGGAGAGCAAGCGGACACTCGGCGACGGGGAACTCGCCGAGCGCGCCCGGCGGCTGTCGGAGCAGTACCTGGATGGCCGCGCAGGACCGGCGTCGGTGCGCTGGGTCACCAACCAGAACACCCGCTGGGGATCCTGCACCCCCGCGGAGGGCAGCATCCGCCTCTCGCACCGGCTGAAGGGCATGCCCGAGTACGTCGTGGACTACGTGCTCCTCCACGAACTGGCCCACCTCCTCGTGCCCGGCCACGGGCCCCGCTTCTGGCGGCTCCTGGAGTCGTACCCGCGCACCGAGCGGGCCCGCGGCTACCTGGAAGGCGTGGTCGCCGCGGACCGTCTGCCCCATCTCCCTGTCGCCCGCGGAGAGTGAGTCCCGCCGATCCTGTACCGAACGCGTCCCGGCTTGGCTCAATGTCGCCGCAAGCGGTTAGCCTGGCGCGACGCAATCGCATTTCGTCGGGATGGGGGACGGTCGTTACGCATGGCCAGGGAATTCCAACGCGGCCACAAGGCCAAGATCAGTGACCTGACGGCGGGGACCGATCTGTACGTGGGTGTGCAGATCTCCGCTCCCGGGCTGTCCTTCGACATCAGCTGCTTCGGTCTCGACGCCAACGAGCAGCTGTCGGACGACCGTTATTTCGTCTTTTTCAACCAGCCGAAAACGCCCGAGGAGTCCGTCCAGCTGCTCGGCTCGCAGGCCGGCGACACGGAGTCGTTCCGCGTCACGCTCGACCGGGTTCCGGCGCACATCCACAAGCTGTCGTTCACCGCGACGGTCGACGGCACCGGTCAGATGTCGCAGATCGGCCCCGGTTACATCCGGATCGTGGCGGGCGGGGAGGAGGTCGTCCGGTACTCCTTCACCGGCTCGGAGTTCTCCACCGAGCGCGCCGTGATGCTGGGCGACTTCTACCTCAAGGACGTATGGCGGTTCGCGGCCGTCGGCCAGGGCTTCGACGGCGGTCTCGACGCGCTGCTGAAGAACTTCGGCGGTGAGGTGGCCGAGGAGGAGCCCGCTGCGCAGCAGGGCGTGCCCGGGTTCGCCCCGCCGGCCGCTCCCGCTCCCGCCCCGTCGTTCGGTGTCCCCGCAGGCCCCCCGGCCCCGCAGGCTCCCCAGGCGCCGCAGCCCGGGCCCGCGTTCGGCGCGCCGGCGGCTCCCGCACCCACCGCGGCGAACCCGCAGATGCACGCGGCGCCGACGATCGCGGCCCCGATGACTCCGCCCGCCGGCACGGTACCGCCCCAGGCGCCACCGTCCCCGTACGGACAGCCCCCGCAGCAGCCGCAGTTCGGGCACGTCCCGGGGCCGCCGCCGGCCCAGGTGCCCGGAGCGCCGGCCCCCTACGGGCAGCAGCCCGCAGCCCCGTACGGTCAGCCTGGTGCACCCCAGGGCGTCCCGCAGACCGGCGCGGGCCTCCAGGCGGCCCTCCAGCCCTACAAGGAGCTGCCCACCGGTCAGCGGTGGACCCCGCAGAACCAGCAGCTCATGCGCGTCGACCTGGGCATGGGCGGCACGCCCGTGCTCGCCCGCCAGGGCAGCATGGTCATGTACCAGGGCAAGGTCGACTTCGGCTACAAGGGCGCCGGCTTCTCCGGCCGGATCGTCGGCAACGCCACGGGCCAGGAGATGCAGCTGATGCGCTGCAGCGGCCGCGGCCAGGTCTTCCTCGCCGAGGAGGGCGCGCATCTGCACCCCATCGAGCTCCAGGGGGACGCGATCTGCGTCTCCGCGGAGAACGTGCTCGCCTTCGACGAGTCGCTGCAGCACGAGGTCCGCCGCATCGAGGGACACGGCATCCCCGGCGGGGCGCTGTTCACGATGCAGTTCCAGGGCACCGGAACTGTCGTCGTCAAGACCCACGGCATCCCGGTGGTCCTCCCGGTCACGCCCACCACGTTCGCCGACTCCAACGCCGTCGTGGCCTGGTCGGCGGCCTCCCAGGTGATCCTCTCCAGCCAGGTGCGACTGCGTCGCAACGCCTACCCGGGCCACAGCGGGGAGACCGTGAACCTCCAGTTCCGGGGCGCCCCCGGCAACTTCATCGTCGTCCAGCCCTACGAGGTCTGAGGGAGCCCGGAGAATGAACCAGCAACTCGCGGGCTTCGCCCCGACACCCGTGGCGGCCCGGATGGAGAACCACGGCCGCACCATGCTCAAGGTCGCGATGGCCTCGGGCCAGGACCTGTTCGCCCGTGCCGGCTCGATGGTCGCCTACGAGGGCTTCGTCCAGTACGAGCCGAACCCGGCCGCCGTCCGGCAGGTCGCCGGCCAGTGGGTCACCGGCGAGGGCGCGCCCATCATGAAGTGCTCCGGTGACGGGCTGCTCTACCTGGCCGATTACGGCGCGGACGTCGTGGTCGTCAACCTCGACAACGACTCGATCTCGGTCAACGGCACCAACCTGCTCGCCTTCGACGCGCATCTGCAGTGGGGCGTCGAGCGGGTCAAGGGCCTCGCCAAGTTCGCAGGCCAGGGGCTGTGGAACGTCACGGTCGCCGGCACCGGGTGGGTCGCGATCACCTCGCGCGGCACACCGATCGTCGTCGACTGCGGCAGCGGCGAGGACGAGACCTACGTCGACCCGGACGCCCTCGTCGCCTGGTCACCGAACCTGAAGGTGAAGGGCAAGCGCAGCTTCAAGGCCTCCTCCCTCATCGGGCGGGGCAGTGGGGAGGCCTACCAGATGGCCTTCTCGGGCCAGGGCATGGTCGTCGTACAGCCGAGTGAGGACAGCACCGACCGACTGCGGGTCCGGGGCTGAGGGGGAGCGAGAACACATCATGCAGAGCCCGCTTTTCAGCCACGCGGAACAGCAGTCCCAGGAGCGCTACGTCGTCCAGAACCCGCAGCTCCTGCGGGTCGCGCTCACCGGGCACGACGACGTCCTCGCCCGCAAGGGCGCGATGGTCGCCTACCAGGGACTGATCGACTTCGACGGCGAGTACGAGTCGAGGAACCAGCGCAACGCCCGTGCGCGCACCGGCGAGGGCCTCGACCTCATGCGCTGCTCGGGGCAGGGCACGGTCTACTTCGCCAACCTCGCCCAGTACGTCCACGTGGTGGACGTCGATCAGGACGGCATGACGGTCGACAGCGCCTACGTGCTGGCGCTGGACTCCACGCTGAACACGGAGGTCATCGCCGTGGACAGTCAGTACGGCATCTCCGGTTCCGGGAAGTACCAGCTCAACATCTCGGGGCGGGGCAAGGTCGCGCTGATGACCTCGGGACAGCCGCTCATGATGCAGGTCACCCCGGACAAGTACGTCAACGTGGACGCCGACGCGATCGTCGCCTGGTCGTCCTCGCTGCGGGTGCAGATGCAGGCTCAGACCCACTCCACCGGCGTCTGGCGGCGGCGGGGCAGCACGGGAGAGGGCTGGGAACTGAGCTTCCTCGGTCAGGGGTTCGCCCTCGTCCAGCCCAGTGAGGTCCTGCCGCCGCAGCACTCCCAGGTCGGCCAGGGTGCACGGGCCCAGTTCGGTATGGGCCAGCACGGATCCCACAGCCAGAACCAAAGCAACGTCTGGAACTGAGCACGGCGACCGGCCGGAGCGGTCCGCGAGGACGACAGCCCCGGCCGGTCGGACACCGATCCGTCCGGTCTCGGTCCGTCCGCCTCGGTCCAGCGGCGGCCGGTCGCATCCCGACCTGCCCGGGCCCCGGCGCGACGGCATGCTCGCGGACCGGTACCGCGCCGTCCCGATCCCCGGCCCCGGGGAGCGGGACCGGTGGGCAGACGGTCTCCGGAGCCGGGCCCTGGTCAGAGCCGCGCCCGGGTCCGCTCCAGGAGGTGTAGGACCGACGCGTCGGCGACGCTCGCCACTTCCTCGTAGCCGAACCACCGCAGATCGAGCGACTCGTCACTGATCGCCGGAGCCGCGCCGGGCGGCGCCAGCGCCGCGTACTGCACGTCCAGGTGCCAGTGGCACGGCGCCGGGATCGCATGCCGGTCCAACGTCACGGGGCCGCCCGGCAGCAGGGTCAGCCCGGGGATGCCCGACTCCTCGGTCGCCTCGCGCAGTGCCGCGTCCGCGAGCGTGGCGTCCCCCGGCTCGCAGTGGCCGCCCATCTGCAGCCACCTGCCCAGCTTCCTGTGCAGGGTCAGCAGCACCCGCTCCCGCGCCGGGTCCACGACCAGAGCGCTGGCCGTGAGATGCCCGGCGCCGCACGCCTTCCACATGCCGTCGGGATGGTTTGCCAGATGGTCCAGGTACGTCCGGCGCAGCTCTTCCCCGCCGTCGTACTCCTCGAGCACACGGACGGCGTCGTCGTACAGGCTCACTTGTCGGTGTCGTCCCCGTCCCGGCCCTCGGCCGCCTCGCCGAGCATCTTGTCGAGCTCCGAGAAGTCGAGCTGCTCACGGTGGACGAACCCGTCCGGATCGTCGAGGTCCGTGGCCGTCGGCAGCATGTCCGGGTGCGCCCAGAGGCCGTCGCGGCCGTCCATGCCGCGGGCGTCGGTGAGCGAAGCCCACAGCCGGGAGGCGTCCCGCAGTCGGCGCGGACGCAGCTGGAGACCGATGAGCGTGGCGAACGTCTGCTCGGCGGGGCCACCCGAGGCGCGGCGCCGGCGAAGGGTCTCGCGCAGGGCGCCCGCCGACGTCAGCCTGTTCTTGGCCGCGTCGTGCACCACGGCGTCCACCCACCCCTCCACCAGGGCGAGCGCGGTCTCCAGACGGGCGAGCGCGGCCTTCTGCTCGGGGGTCTCCTCCGGCTGGAACATGCCTTGCTGGAGCGCCTCCTGCACCTGCTCGGGGTGCGCGGGGTCGAACTGCCCCACCACGTCCTCGAGCTTGGACGTGTCGACCTTGATCCCGCGGGCGTACCCCTCGACCGCGCCGAAGAGGTGCGAGCGCAGCCACGGAACATGGGCGAAGAGCCGCTGGTGGGCGGCCTCGCGCAGCGCCAGGTACAGCCGGATCTCGTCCTTGGGGACGCCCAGGTCCCTGCCGAACGCCTCGATGTTCAGCGGGAGGAGCGCGGCCTTCCCGGCCGGCCCCAGCGGCAGGCCGATGTCCGTCGAGCCCACCACCTCGCCCGCCAGCACGCCGATGGCCTGGCCGATCTGCTGGCCGAACATGGCGCCGCCCATGGAGCGCATCATGCCGATCAGCGGTCCGGCCATGGCCTGCATCTCCTCGGGCAGCACATCGCCCATGGCGACGCCGACGCGCTCGGCGACGGGGTCGACGAGCTGCTGCCACGCGGGAAGCGTCGCCTCGACCCACTCCGCGCGGCTCCACGCCACGGCGCTGCCGGCGCCGGAGGGCAGGGACGTCGCACCGTCGAGCCACAGATCGGCGAGGCGTACGGCCTCCTCGACCGCGGCGCGCTCACCGGGGCCGACGCTGGAGTCCTTCGTGCCCTCCTGCGTGCCCTGGGAGACCGTCTGCCGGGCGATCTGCTTCGCCATGTCCCAGTTCACCGGACCGCCCTCGTAGCTCAGCATCTGGCCGAGCTGCTGGAAGGCCGCTCCGAGGTCGGTCGGGTTCAGCGAGCCGAACATCGCGGCGAACGGATTGTCCGCGCCGCCGCCCGGGCCGCCCGGGAACCCGAACCCGAAGGGGTTGGCCGGGCCGCCCTGGCCGCCGGAGCCCTGCCCACCTCCGGCGGGGTCCTTCTTCTTGCCCTCGTCGCCGTTCTCCGGCTCCTCCGGCGGAAGGCCGAATCCGAATGGGGTGTCACTCACGGGTTTCCTCGGCTCGTAGGGCCACCGGCTTCCCGCCGGCGGCGAATGCCCGACAACACCACCAGCCTAAGCGGCGCCCGGCCGGCGGCGGAGGCGTCGACATGTGAAGCCGGACATGGACTGGATGCTCCACTGGCTCACGGCCTGCGGCAGGATGGACGCCACCTCGTACGTACACGTCTGTCCGCGCACGTACTGAAGACAACCGCTGGAGACGCCCGGTGAGTTCCCCAGATCCGCAGGTTCGCGCTACGCGAAACCCTTCGACCCCGGTCACGGGACGCGGCCCCGTGGTCGCGGTGACCGGCGCCGCCTCCGGCGTCGGTGACCTGCTGACCAGGCGCCTCGTCGCGTCGGACGACATCGGCCGGGTCATCGCGGTCGACGAACGCCGGGGCGACGTGCCCGAGGCGCACTGGCACGTCCTGGACGTGCGCGACCCGGCGATCGCCGAGAAGTTCCGCGGCGCCGACGTCGTCGTGCACCTGGCGCTCGACCTGGACCTCGAGACCGACGCGGCGGCACGGAGCGCGTACAACGTACGCGGTACCCAGACCGTGCTCACCGCCGCCGCGGCCGCGGGCGTCCACCGGGTCGTGCTGTGCACCTCGGCGATGGTCTACGGGGCGCTGTCCGACAACGACGTCCCGCTCTCGGAGGACGCGGAACTGCGCGCCACGGCGGAGGCCACGGGCGTCGGCGACCTCCTGGAGATCGAGCGCCTGGGCCGCCGCGCCCCGCGCGCGCATCCCGGCCTGAACGTCACGGTCGCCAGGCCCACCGTGCTGGTCGGTGGCACCGACACGGCGCTCACCCGCTACTTCGAGTCGCCGAGGCTCCTCGTCGTCGCAGGATCCCGCCCCACCTGGCAGTTCTGCCATGTCGAGGACCTGGTGAGCGCGCTGGAGTACGCCGCCCTGGAGAAGGTCGACGGGGAGTTCGCGGTCGGCTGCGACGGCTGGCTGGAGCAGGAGGAGATCGAGGAACTCAGCGGCATCCGGCGCATGGAGCTGCCCTCGGCGGTCGCCCTCGGGGCCGCGGCGCGGCTGCACCGGATCGGCCTCACCCCCTCGCCGGCGGGCGACCTCGCGTACACCATGCACCCGTGGGTCGTCAGCGTCGGCAGGCTGCACGACGCCGGCTGGCGTCCCCAGTGGACCAACGAGGAGGTGCTCGCCGCGCTGCTGGAGGAGGTCCAGGGCCGGCACACCGTCGCGGGCCGCCGTCTCGGCCGCAAGGACGCCACCGCCGCGGCGGGCGCCGCGGGCGCGACCGTCGCCCTGCTGGGCACGGCGGCCCTGGTACGCCGCGCCCGCAAGCGCCGGGGGCTCTAGCGGCTGCCGCCCCGGGCCGGGCTCCTGCTGTAGGAGGCTCCAACCCCCGTCGCCGCCCGCCGGTCGAAAGCGCTATTCCGCCTTGTCGGCGGTGTACGGCACGATGGCTGCATGGGACGCACGAACGATCACCCGGGCGAGCAGGCGGCGGAGGACCCGATCCGGCTGCTGGCGATCAGGGACACCCCGCTCTCCGTCGACGAGGTGTTCCGCGCCGTGGCCGATGCGGCTGCCGGTGGCACGGCGCTCTTCGTGGGCACCGTGCGCAACCACGACGGCGGCGCGGACGTCGACGCGCTGGGCTATTCGTGCCACCCCACCGCCGAGGCCGAGATGCGCCGTGTCGCGGAGAAGGTCGTCACCGAATACCCTGTCCGGGCCCTGGCGGCCGTCCACCGCGTCGGCGACCTGGAGATCGGGGACCTGGCCGTGGTCGTCGCCGTCTCGTGCCCGCACCGGGGGGAGGCGTTCGAGGCGTGCCGGAAGCTGATCGACGACCTCAAGCACGAGGTCCCGATCTGGAAGCACCAGCAGTTCTCGGACGGCACGGAGGAGTGGGTCGGCGCGTAATCGCGCCGTTCAGCGGCCCCGGGCCCGATTTGCGCAACCACCCCCCCGGCACGAGCGTTGAAGCGACAAACGGTTAATCTGCTGATCGGTCGGCTGTACGGGCAGTTGTTCCAGCTCATGGGGTAGGGAGGTCGTGATGGCGGCACTCGCTTGGTTGCTGATCCCGCTTTTCGCTGCCATCGGCGCGGCGATATGGGGAAGCTGGGCATCGAGGAACCGGACCACCGGCGATGTCGCGGAACTCGCCGGCTACGCACGGTTCCGGGACGCGATGGAGAAGTCCCATTCCGGGACGGACCCCGTCTGACGCCACCGATCCCCGGGGGCCTCGCCGGCCGCCCCGTCGCGAGTCCGCGTCGGGCCCCGTACGGACCGGCCCGACGGGTGCACTGACGGACCGGTCCCGTACTGTCGTTCCATGCCACGCCGCACAGCGACGATGCTCGCCTCCACCCTGGTCCTCATCGTGCTGCTCTGCGTGGGCGTGCTCATGACCCCGCCCTACTCGGAGATGACACCCGGTCCCACCGTGAACACCCTCGGTGACTCCGGTGGCGAGCCGGTGCTGCAGATCTCCGGCCGCAAGACCCATCCGACCTCCGGACACCTCAACATGACGACGGTCCGGGTCACGGGCGCGGACTACCGGATGAACCTGGCCGAGGTCGTGTACGGCTGGCTGGCCCATGACAACGTCGTGGTGCCGCACGAGACGCTCTATCCGGACGGCAAGACCGAGGAGCAGTCGAACCAGGAGAACGCGGAGGAGTTCAGCCAGTCCCAGGAGAGCGCCAAGGTCGCGGCCCTGCGCGAGCTGGGGATCCCGGTGGAGTCCCGTGTCGTCGTCTCCTCGATCCGCAAGGACAGCCCGGCGCAGGGCACGCTGCACGCGGGCGATGTGATCAAGGCCGTCGACGGCACGCCGGTGAAGAAGCCGGACGACGTCTCGAAGGCCGTCGTCAAGCACGAACCCGGCGACAAGGTGACCTTCACGATCGTCCCGGCCAAGGAGGCGGCCGCGGCCGAGAAGGCCGGCAAGGAGCCGACGGGATCCCAGGACGTGCAGGTCGGAACGGTGCGTTCGAAGCAGGCCAAGCGCACGATCGTGGGCATCACGGCCGGTACGGACCACACCTTCCCGTTCGCCATCGACATCAAGCTGGCGGACGTGGGCGGCCCGAGCGCCGGGCTGATGTTCGCGCTCGGCATCGTCGACAAGCTCACCCCGGCCGACCTCACGGGAGGCAAGTTCATCGCCGGCACGGGCACGATCGACGACCAGGGCGTGGTCGGCCCCATCGGCGGCATCGAGATGAAGCTCGTCGGCGCGCGGAACGCGGGTGCGGAGTACTTCCTGACGCCCAGCGACAACTGCGCCGCGGCTGCCTCCGACATCCCCGAGGGTCTGACGCTGGTCAGGGTGAAGACCATCGACGACGCGACGAAGTCCCTGAAGAAGATCCGCAGCGGGAGGACCGCCGGTCTGCCCAGTTGCTCCAAGAGCTGAGAAGAGCCCCTGGAACTCGCCCGGGGACGGGGTACCGCGGGACCGGGTTCCGCGGGGACGGAACGCGCAAGGAGGGAGGGGGCGTGCCGCGACCACGGCGCGCCCCCTCCGCGCTGCTACGCCTCGAACGTGGCCGAGAGGGCGTCCGCCAGCCCCGGCACCAGGTCCGCACCGGTCAGCACCTCGGTTGCGGAGTCCTTCTCCCGCAGCCGCAGTGCCGACTCACGGGCGCCGTCCCGCAGCACCGCCACGGTCATCCGGACTTCCTGGCGGTCCGGATGCGCGGCCACCCACTGGGCCAGGCCCGCCTCGTCGAGGCCCTCGGGGACGGAGGTCTCCGCCGACGGCGGCAGCATCAGTCGCTCCACGGTGAGTGCGCATCCCGCCACCGCGTCGGGCCAGGCGATCGTTCCGAGGAACTCGTCGAGCGGGGCGCCGGAGGGGATCTCGTCCTGCTCGACCGGGGTCAGCGGAGCGGCCGCTTCCCCGTCGTCGAGACCGAGCTGGGCGGCGAGGTCCGGCTCCTGGGTGCGCAGCTGTGCGGTGTCGACGAGGGCGAAGAGCCGGGCCGGCTGGTCCCAGCCGAGGCCGGACGCGTACTCGTCGATTTCGAGCACCGCGCGGGTCAGCGGGCTCGCGGCCATCGGGGGGCCGCCGGGGGAAACATTGGACATGCTCAATATCCTGCCTCCTTCGGCCCCGGAGTCGGGAACTAGGTAAAGCCTCAGTAAGTTGCATGAGTGGGCTCTACGATCGCGTGGGCCTACCGCACAGGGTGCCGGACGCATGGGACGGCACCCGGACAACGCATTACACGACCGCGACTTCGAGGGGCGCACGTTGGCTTTCCAGATGCCGGACCGCGGCGGAGGCCCGACCGGGCCACGGATCAGAGTGGGCCGGCCGTCCCGGCGCGTACGGACGCTGCTGATGACGCTCGGCGTGCTGGCCGTGCTCGCCATGGCCTTTGTCATGTTCGCCGGGTTCTGGACCGACTGGCTCTGGTACCGCTCGGTGAAGTACTCGTCGGTGTTCACCACGACCCTCTGGACCAAGATCGGTCTGTTCGCGGTCTTCGGCCTGCTGATGGCCGCCGCGGTCGGGTTGAACATCTGGCTGGCGCACCGGCTGAGGCCGCCGCTGAGCGCGATGTCGCTCGAGCAGCAGAGCCTCGACCGGTACCGGATGGGCATCGCCCCGTACAAGCAGTGGGTGCTCCTCGGGGTCACCGCGCTCGTCGGGCTGATCGCCGGAGCGTCCGCGTCCTCCCAGTGGCGCACATGGCTGATGTGGGTCAACGGCGTGCCGTTCGGCCAGAAGGACCCCCAGTTCGGGATGGACGTGGCGTTCTACGCCTTCGACCTCCCCTGGTACCGGTTCCTGCTGGGCTTCGGCTTCGCCGCAGCCGTGCTCTCCCTGATCGCCGCGGTCCTCACCCACTACCTCTACGGCGGGCTGCGCGTCACCAGCCCGGGGGCTCGGGCCACCGCAGCGGCCACCGGCCACCTTTCGGTGCTGCTCGGCTTCTTCGTCGCGCTCAAGGCCGTGGCGTACTGGCTGGACCGCTACGGCCTGGCCGTGAAGTCCAGTGACTTCAAGGCCGCGGGCAACTGGACGGGCCTGCGGTACGTGGACGCGAACGCGTATCTGCCCGCGAAGACGATCCTGTTCTGCATCGCCGTCATCTGCGCCGTGCTGTTCTTCGCGACGCTGTGGCGGCGCACCTGGCAGCTGCCGGTGATCGGCTTCGGGCTGATGGTGCTCTCGGCCATCCTCATCGGCGGCCTGTACCCGGCCATCGTGCAGAAGTTCCAGGTCCAGCCGAACGAGCAGGCCAAGGAATCCCCGTACATCAAGAAGAACATCGATGCCACGCGCAAGGCGTACGGCATCGACGCGGCGAAGTCCGAGAACTACGGGGGCAAGGGCGACCCGAAGCGGAAGACCGAGCAGCGCGAGCAGGCCGCCACGGCCGCAAGCTACCGGCTCGTCGACTCGAACATCGTCTCGCCCGCCTTCCAGCAGCTCCAGCAGGAGCGCAAGTACTACCAGTTCCCGGCGACCCTCGACGTGGACCGGTACACCGGCCCCGACGGCAAGCCGCAGGACACGGTCATCGGTCTGCGCGAGCTCAACATCAAGGGCATCCCCAAGCGCAACTGGATCAACGACCACTTCACCTACACCCACGGCTACGGCGCGATCGCGGCCAAGGGCACGAACACGATCACCAATGAGGACCAGGGCACGGTCGGCGCCCCGGACTTCATCGAGTCCGGCCTGCCCACCAAGGGCCAGCTCGGCACGTACGAGCAGCGGGTCTACTACGGCGAGAAGACCGAGCAGTACTCGATCGTCGGCGGCCCGCAGAAGGAACTGGACTACGAGAAGAACGGTGAGGTGACCACCAGCTTCAAGGGCAAGAGCGGGGTCGACCTCTCCGGACCCTTCAACCGGGCCGCGTACGCGGTGGCGTTCAGCGAGCCGCAGATCCTCTACTCCGGGGCCATCGGCGACGGTTCGCGGATCCTCTACAACCGCACGCCCAAGGAGCGCGTCGAGGCGGTGGCCCCGTGGCTCACCATCGACGGGGACGCCTATCCGGCGGTGGTCGACGGCCGTATCAAGTGGATCGTCGACGCCTACACCACGACGAACGGGTACCCCTACGCGTCGCGTACGACGCTCGGGGACACCACGGCCGACTCGCTGACCGACAGCCAGCGGGCCGTCGTCGCGCAGCAGAACCAGGTGAACTACATCCGCAACTCGGTGAAGGCCACCGTCGACGCCTACGACGGCACGGTCGACCTGTACCAGTGGGACACCAAGGACCCGGTCCTGAAGACCTGGATGAAGGCCTTCCCGGACACGGTCAAGCCGAAGAACGAGATCGCGCCGGACCTGCTGGCCCACCTCCGGTACCCGCAGGACATGTTCAAGGTCCAGCGCGAGCTGCTCACGCGGTACCACGTGACCGACCCCGAGCAGTTCTACACCGGCAGTGACGCCTGGCAGGTGCCGAACGACCCGACGCAGAAGGACGGCAGCGCGGTCCCGCCGTACTACCTGAGCCTGAAGATGCCGGGCGAGCAGGAGCAGAAGTTCTCGCTGACGACGACGTTCACGCCCAGCGGACGGCCCAACCTGGGCGCGTTCATGGCCGTCGACGCCGACGCGAACAGCAAGGGGTACGGCTCGATCAGACTGCTGAGGGTGACCTCGACCGTGCAGGGCCCCTCGCAGGTGCAGAGCGAGCTCAACAGTGTTCCGGAGGTCGCGACGTTCGTCCGTGACCTGCGGGGCACCGACTCCGAGATCGACTACGGCAACCTGCTCACGGTCCCGCTGGACGGAGGTTTCCTGTACGTCGAGCCGGTGTACGCCCGAGGCGGCGCCGCCAACTACCCGCTGCTGAAGAAGGTGGCGGTGTCCTACGGCGGCAAGCCGGTCTTCAAGGACAGCCTGACGGAGGCGCTGAACTCGGTGTTCGGAGTGGAGGGTGCCGAGCCGCCGCCCACGACGCAGCCGCCGACGGAGCCGGGTGACACCACGCCCCAGCCGCCGGCGACGGGCAGCGCGGCGCTGAAGCAGGCCATCGCGGACGCCCAGAAGGCGTACGAGGCGGGCCAGGAGGCGCTCAAGAAGAACGACTGGACGGCGTACGGCAAGGCCCAGGCGGATCTCCAGGCGGCGCTCGAACGGGCGGCGGCAGCACAGTCGCAGGCCCCCGGCGCACCGTCGCGTAAACCCGGAGGCTGACCGAACGGGTGGTTTGCCGGACGGGCTCCACCCCGCACCGTGGTACTGTAGGTACACAACGACGCGGGGTGGAGCAGCTCGGTAGCTCGCTGGGCTCATAACCCAGAGGTCGCAGGTTCAAATCCTGTCCCCGCTACTGAGATCGAGGGCCCGGATCCATCAGGATCCGGGCCCTCGGCGTGTGTCAAGGGCGGTTGTTCCCGAAGCGTGTCCCGTTTGGGGCGAGTTGAGTCCGGCGTCCTGAGGTGGCGGGTGTTTGGCTTGTCTCTCTGTGGGCATGTCGACAAAACGCTGAAGTGACCTCACTGGCTGCGGTATACCAGGTGTACGCGGGTTGCGGGTGGTGCGACGATGGAATTTATGGGGGACGGGACAACGCTGTTGGAAACGGGGCGGTTTGTGCACGAGCACGCCGCCACCGCGGTGGCCGCGGTGGCCGCGGCCGATGCGATGGCGATCGACGCCGTCGACCCGCTCGAGTCCCTGACCCCCATGGAACCCCTGCCCGTGACGGACGCCGAGGCGGAGGCCGAGGCTCGGCACCGCCGTGCCGCCGAGGCGGGGGACGTGGCGTCCATGAGCGTCCTCGGGGCGATGCTCCTGCGCCGGGGTGACCTGGACGGGGCGGAGCCGCATCTGCGCGCGGCCACCGCCGAGGGCGACCGCGCCGCCGCGAACAACCTGGGTGTGCTGCTGCACCAGCGCGGCTACGCCGACGAGGCGGCGGGCTGGTGGCGGATCGCGGCGGTCGCCGGTTCCGCGGCGGCGGCGCATGCGCTCGGCCGGCACTTCCGGGAGCGGGGCGACGAGCCGGCCGCCGAGTACTGGCTGCGTCAGTCCGCCGAGCAGGGGCACGCCCTCGGCGCCTACGCCCTGGCCGATCTGCTGGAGCACCGCAGCGAGCAGGGCGCCGAGCGCTGGCTGCGCGCGGCCGCCGAGCAGGGGCACCGTGAGGCCGCCTACCGGCTGGCGCGCGTGCTGGAGCGGCGGTCCCCGGACGGGGCCGCTCCCCGGGCCCGCCGCCCTGCCACCGCGGCGGCGGCCAAGGGCAAGGGCGGCCCCGCCGAGGCGGCCGAGGGCTCCGGCACGGCCGGCCGCACGGGTGCGGCCCGGGACGCGCAGAAGGCGAAGGGCGCGAGCCGGTCCAAGGACGCGAGCAGGTCCGCGCACGTGGAGACGGGCGGCCGCGCCGCGGAGGCGGCCCGCGTTCCCGCGGCCCGCGTTCCCGCGGCCCGCGCCGCCGAGCCTTCCGCGGCGACCGCGCCCGTGGCGCCGCCCGGCACCGCCGAGGACGCGGTACCCGGTGCGTCCGGGCATCCGGACGAGGCGGAGCAGTGGTACCGGCAGGCGGCCGCCCGCGGGCACCGCCGGGCCGCGCTGCACCTCGGCGGCATCCTGGAGCGCCGGGGCGAGCTGAAGGAGGCCGCGCGCTGGTACCTCACGTCGGCCAAGGACGGGGAGGCGCGTGCCGCCTGCGCGCTGGGATTCCTGCTGAAGGACACCGGCGACGAGGAGAGCGCCGCCGTGTGGTGGCTGCGGGCCGCCCAGGACGGCGACGGCAACGCTGCCAACGCGCTGGGTGCGCTGCACGCTGCACGCGGTGAGCAGCAGTCCGCCGAGCGCTGGTACCGCGCCGCGATGGACGCGGGCGATGTGAACGGGGCGTACAACCTCGGTCTGCTGTGCGCGGCCCAGAGCCGCACCGGCCAGGCCGAGCAGTGGTACCGCCGCGCCGCCTACGCCGGGCACCGCGAGGCCGCCAACGCGCTCGCCGTCCTGCTGCTGCAGGCCGGGGACCCGGCGGGTGCCGAGCCCTGGTTCTCCAAGGCCGCGGAGGCGGGCAGCGTGGACGCCGCGTTCAACCTCGGCATCCTGTACGCCGGCCGGGACGAGGACCGTACGGCGCTGCGCTGGTACGAGCGGGCTGCCGCGGCCGGGCACACCGAGGCAGCCCTGCAGGTCGGGATCGCCTGTCTGCGCGACGGCGACGAGCAGGCGGCCGAGCGTCATCTGCGCTGTGCCGCAGGCAGCGGAAGCGCCGAGGCGGCGTTCCGGCTCGCGACTCTGCTCGACGCGCGCCAGCCGCCGCCGGGCGCGCCCGCGCTCGGTGAGCCCATGGGCGAGAAGACCGAGTGCGAGGAGTGGTACGAGCGCGCCGCCGAGCAGGGGCACCGCCGGGCCCAGGTGCGCATCGGCATGCTCGCCGCGGCCCGTGGCGACGTGGCCGAGGCCGTCCGCTGGTACCGGGAGGCGGCGGAGGCCGGCAGCCGCAACGGCGCGTTCAACCTGGGGCTGCTGCTCGCCCGCGAGGGCAACGAGCGCGAGGCCGCCCTGTGGTGGGCCCGCGCCGCCCGCGCCGGGCACGGACGTGCCGCGCTGCGTCTGGCCCTGCTGGCCGCGCGCCGGGGCGAGCTCGCCGAGGGGCAGCGCTGGTGTGCCCGCGCGGTGGAGCTGGGGCCCGCCGAGGTCGCCGACCGGGCGGCTGCGCTGCGTGAGGCGCTGCACCAGGAGCTCACGGCCTGAGGGAGGGTGCGACACCCCGCTCACCAGCCCGAACGGCTGAACGGATATGGATTTGCTCTGATCCGCGGGGTGACGTACTGTTGGGTTCACCGACGCGGGGTGGAGCAGCTCGGTAGCTCGCTGGGCTCATAACCCAGAGGTCGCAGGTTCAAATCCTGTCCCCGCTACTGAAGGTCGATGGCCCGGATCCAGTGGATCCGGGCCATCGGTGTTCCCCGGGCGGTTTCTCGGCAGGGCCGCGGCCAAGGCCCGGGCGTGGTGGAGTTGAAGGGCCCCGGCGCGGGGTGGTCGGACGGCAGGACCGCCCGGAGAGTCGAGGGAAGAGCAGCGGGCGGGCCGTGGGTCGACCCGCCCGTGGGACGGTCTCGGGCGCCGCCCCTCGTGATCGACTCTGCGTGATCAGCTCCGCGGGTCGGTGCGTCTAGGCGCTCGCGCAGTTCGGGCAGATGCCCCGGTACGTGACCTCGACGTCCGAGATCGTGAAGCCGAACCGCTCCGAGTCGGGCAGGTCCGAGAGCGGATTGCCGTCGGGGTGCACGTCGCGGATCGCGCCGCAGCGTGCGCAGACCAGGTGCTGGTGCGGACGGTGGGCGTTCGGGTCGTACCGCTTGGCGCGGTGGTCCGTGGCCACTTCCAGGACCTCGCCCAGTGAGACGAGCTCACCCAGTGTGTTGTACACCGTGGCCCGGGAGATCTCCGGGAGCCGCTCGACGGCACGAGCGTGCACCTCGTCGGCGGTCAGATGGACGTGCTCACCGTCGAGGACCTCGGCCACGACGCGCCGCTGCGCGGTCATACGCCAGCCGCGTCCGCGCAGTCGTTCCAAGAGGTCGCTCATGTGTATCAGCCTAACAGTCGGGGGAGCTGGCCCCGAACGGATGTGAGTTTGGATGACTGCTTGACTTAGACAATGTCTATTGTAGGGTCGAAAACATCATTGGCCAAGGACAGGACTGGCCGGGAATGACGCAGTTTTCGCAGGAGGCGCACGTGACGCAGGGACCGCTCACCACGGAGGCCGGCGCGCCGGTCGCCGACAACCAGAACAGCGAGACCGCGGGCCCCGGCGGACCGGTCCTGGTGCAGGACCAACTGCTGCTCGAGAAGCTCGCGCACTTCAACCGCGAGCGCATCCCCGAGCGGGTGGTCCACGCCCGCGGCGCCGGCGCCTACGGCACGTTCACGGTGACCGCGGACGTCACCCGCTACACCCGGGCGAAGTTCCTCTCCGAGGTCGGCAAGCAGACCGGGACGTTCCTGCGCTTCTCCACCGTGGCGGGCAACCTCGGCGCCGCCGACGCCGTGCGGGACCCCCGCGGTTTCGCGTTGAAGTTCTACACCGAGGAGGGCAACTACGACCTCGTCGGCAACAACACCCCGGTGTTCTTCATCAAGGACGCCGTCAAGTTCCCGGACTTCATCCACACGCAGAAGCGCGACCCGTACACGGGCAGTCAGGAGGCGGACAACGTCTGGGACTTCTGGGGTCTGTCGCCCGAGTCGACCCACCAGGTGACCTGGCTGTTCGGCGACCGCGGGATCCCCGCCTCGTACCGGCACATGAACGGCTACGGCTCGCACACCTACCAGTGGAGCAACGAGGCCGGCGAGGTCTTCTGGGTCAAGTACCACTTCAAGACCGACCAGGGCATCAGGAACCTCACCCAGGCCGAGGCCAACAGGCTGGCGGGCGAGGACCCGGACAGCCACCAGCGCGACCTGCGCGAGGCCATCGAGCGCGGTGACTTCCCGTCGTGGACGGTGCAGGTCCAGATCATGCCCGCGGCCGACGCGGCGGCCTACCGGTTCAACCCGTTCGACCTCACCAAGGTGTGGCCGCACGACGACTACCCGCCGATCGAGATCGGCAGGCTGGAACTCAACCGCAACCCGGAGAACGTCTTCGCCGAGGTCGAGCAGTCCGTCTTCTCGCCGGCGCACTTCGTGCCGGGCATCGGCCCGTCCCCGGACAAGATGCTGCAGGGCCGGCTCTTCGCGTACGGCGACGCCCACCGCTACCGCGTCGGCATCAACGCCGACCACCTGCCGGTGAACCGCCCGCGCGCCACCGAGGCGCGCACCAACTCCCGCGACGGCTTCCTCTACGACGGCCGCCACAAGGGTGCCAAGAACTACGAGCCGAACAGCTTCGGCGGCCCCTTCCAGACGGACCGGCCGCTGTGGGAGCCGGTCCCGGTCTCCGGCGCCACCGGAAACCACGAGGCCCCGTCCCACTCCGAGGACGACGACTTCGTCCAGGCCGGCAACCTCTACCGGCTGATGTCCGAGGACGAGAAGGGCCGTCTGATCGAGAACCTGGCGGGCTTCATCGCCAAGGTCTCCCGGGACGACATCGCCGAACGGGCGATCGGCAACTTCCGTCAGGCCGACGGAGACTTCGGCAAGCGGCTGGAGGCCGCGGTCCAGGCCCTGCGCGGCTGACGAAACCAGCGCTGGATCGCTTGTCGTGGGTGGGCGGGCCGGACCTTCCCCGGGGAAGGTCCGGCCCGCTCGCGTGTCCGCGGTCAGCCGGCGAGGGACGTCGCCTCGGCCCGGTGCCGGGCCGGTGCCCAGCAGCGGATGATGTCGCGTACGGAGACGATGCCGACGGGCCCTGCGGCGTCGAGCACGATGAGATGGCGGAAGCCGCCGTGGGTCATGGCGTCCGCGGCCTCCTCGAGGGTCCATGAGGGGGCGGCGAAGACGACGTCGGTGGTGGTGTGGGCGGCGGCGGATTCGTGGTCGGGGTCCTGGCCCGCGCCGAGCGAGTTGAGGATGTCGCGTTCGGTGAGGATGCCGAGGCCGCTGGTGTCGGGGTCGAGGACGACGGCCGCCCCGACGTGTCGTGCGGCCATCAGTCGTGCGGCCTGCCTGAGGGTGTGTGCGGGGCCGATGGTGAGGACCACCGTGCTCATGGCGTCACGGACGAGCATGGACGGATCCACCTCCTTGATGAATCCTTCAACGAGAAGGGATTCACAAGTTCACAAATAGGGGGACTCTCAGAGTCGCAGTGATTCGGCGGGGCAACAAGAGGGGGCATGGCGCCCGCGGGGGGAGTGCGAGAGTTGTACTGGCCGGTTACCGCTGTGGACGGTCTCGGCTCAGCCCCGGTTGAGGTACTCCAGGAGCTCCCCGTGCAGCAGGCCGTTGGAGGCGGCCGCGTTTCCGCTGTGAGGCCCGTGGACCCCGTCGAGGCCGGTGAACGTGCCGCCCGCCTCCTGTACGACGACCGCCGTCGCCGCCATGTCCCAGAGGGAGAGCTCCGGCTCCGCGCAGATGTCCACCGAACCCTCGGCGACCATCATGTACGGCCAGAAATCGCCGTACCCGCGGGTGCGCCAGACCGCCCGGGTCAGGTCCAGGAAGCCGTCGAGCCGCCCTCGCTCCTCCCAGCCGCCGAGCGAGGAGTAGGCGAACGAGGCGTCGGACAGCTGTGCGACCTTCGAGACGTGCAGCCGTGTCGCGGAGGACAGGCTCCGCCCGGTGTAAGCGCCCGCGCCCTTCGCCGCCCACCAGCGGCGCCCCAGCGCGGGGGCCGAGACCACGCCCACGACCGGCTGGTAGCCGCCTTCGCCGGCCTCCATCAGGGAGATCAGCGTCGCCCACACGGGAACTCCGCGGACGTAGTTCTTCGTGCCGTCGATCGGGTCGACGACCCAGCGCCGGGGGCCGGTGCCCTCGATGCCGAACTCCTCGCCGAGGATCGCGTCACGCGGCCTGGCGCGCTGGAGCTGGTAGCGGATCAGCTCCTCGGCCGCCCTGTCGGCCTCGCTCACCGGAGTCATGTCCGGCTTGGTCTCGACCTTGAGGTCGAGTGCCCTGAACCGGTCCATGGTCGCCGCGTCGGCGGCGTCCGCGAGGACATGGGCGAGACGCAGATCATCGTGGTAGTCGGCCATGTCCGCACTCTATCCCCGGGCCGTCGCCGCCCGTTCGGCCCGTCCGGTCCCGGCCGTCCTGGCCGGAGGGCGCCGGGATCGCTGCAGGTGCCCTTGACAGCGGGTACCCGGGCGTCAACTCTGAGCGAAGAACCGCGGGGCCCCGGAGGCGCCCTGCCCGGGAGGCCCACGATGCCCACAGCGCGCGAGGCGCTGCTGAACGCCGCTCTCACCGCTCTGGCGGGCCGGCCCTGGTCCGCCGTCCGGATGGTCGACGTCGCCTCGGCCGCGAGCGTCTCCCGGCAGACGCTCTACAACGAGTTCGGCAGCAAGGACGGCCTCGCGAGGGCGCTGGTGCGGCGCGAGGCCGACATCTACCTCAAGGGCGTGGACCGGGTGCTCGCGGAGCGGGCGGGGGACGCGGAGCAGCTGGTCCGCCTGGCCGAGTGGACGGTGGCGGAGGCGGGCGCCCGCCCCCTGCTGCGCGCCCTGCTCACCGGCTTCTGGCACGAGGGGCTCCCCGCGCCGAGGCCCGTCGCCCGGTCCGGCGGTGGTTCGGGCGTCCCCGCCCAGCGGCGCGCGGACGCCGGTCACCCCGCCCCCGGCGAACTGGTCGCCGCGGTACGGGACCGTACGCTCGCCGCGCTGGAGCCGGGCCTCGGCCGCCGGACGGACGAGGGGGAGGCGGAGGCCGCCGAGCGCTGCGAGCTGGCGGTGCGGCTGGCGCTCTCCTGCGTGGTCGCGGGCCCGGCCGAAGGGGTGGGGCGGCTGGTCCGTGCGGCTCTCAGTGGGCCGGGCTGGAGAGCTGCAGACCGATGACGCCCGCGATCACCAGCCCGATCGAGACCATCTTCAGCGTCGAGGCGACCTCGCCGAGGAAGATCATCCCGTAGATCGCCGTGCCCGAGGCCCCGATACCCGTCCACACCGCGTAGGCGGGGCCGACGTCGAGTTTGCGCAGGGCGAGCGTCAGCAGTCCGAAGCTGCTCATCGCGAAGACCGCGAACGCGATCGTCGGCCAGAGCCGGGTGAAGCCGTGGGACAGCTTCAGGCAGATCGCGAACCCCGTCTCCAGGAATCCGGCGACGATCACGAGCAGCCACGCCATGGTCAGTGCCTCCCGCGTCCCCGGTCCCGCGCCCTGTGACTGCTTCGTCTCGCTTGGTGCGATTATGCACTTGCCGGTCGCGGCTGCCAGCAAACGTGCCCGGATCAGTCGCCTTCGCGTCGCTCCCGGGTCGCCAGCAGCCGTCTCAGGGAGTACAGGCGCGCGGGATCGGCGTGTCCCTCCCCCACCCACGCGTCCAGGGCGCAGTCCGGCTCGTCGTGCGAACACGCGCGCGGACAGTTCTCCGTGCCGGGCTCCAGGTCGGGGAAGGCGTGGATGACCCGGGACGGGTCGACGTGGTGCAGCCCGAAGGACCGTACGCCCGGAGTGTCGATCACCCAGCCGCCGGCGCCCGCCAGCGGCAGGGCGAGGGCGGACGTGGTGGTGTGCCGGCCGCGGCCGGTGACGGCGTTGACATGCCCGGTCGTGCGGCGTTTCCCCTCCGGGACCAGCGCGTTGACCAGTGTGGTCTTCCCGACGCCGGAGTGGCCCACGAACGCGGTGATCCGGCCGTCGAGGTGTTCGCGCACCACGTTCGCCGCCTCGCCGGCGTACAGCTCGTCGCGCGAGGTCACGACGTACGGGATGTCCAGCGCGCCGTACAGGTCCAGCAGCGTCGACGCCGGGGCCAGGTCCGACTTCGTCAGCACCAGCAGCGGCTCCAGGCCGCCGTCGTAGGCGGCGACCAGGCAGCGGTCGATCAGCCGGGGGCGGGGCTCGGGATCGGCGAGGGCCGTCACGATCGCCAGCTGGTCGGCGTTGGCGACGACCACCCGCTCGTACGGATCGTCGTCGTCGGCGGTGCGTCGCAGCACGGAGCCGCGCTCCTCGATCCGCACGATGCGGGCGAGCGTGTCCTTCCGGCCGGACAGATCGCCGACCAGACCCACCCGGTCGCCGACGACGGCGGCCTTGCGGCCCAGTTCCCGGGCCTTCATCGCCATGACCGTGCGGCCGTCCACGAGGCAGGTGAGGCGTCCCCGGTCCACGGTCAGGACCATGCCCTCGGCTGCGTCCTCGTGCTTCGGGCGGATGCTCGTACGGGGCCGGTTGCCCTTGCGGTTCGGGCGGACCCGGACGTCGTCCTCGTCGGTGTGCTTGCCGTAGCGGCGCATGTCGTGCCGTCCCGCGCTCAGTTCCCGGCGAGCATGTCGGTCCACATCCGCGGGAAGTCGGGGAGGGTCTTGGCGGTCGTCGCCACGTTCTCGATCTCCACGCCCTCGACGGCCAGTCCGATGACCGAACCGGCGGTGGCCATCCGGTGGTCGTCGTACGTGTGGAACACCCCGCCGTGCAGCGGGCGCGGCCGGATGTGCAGCCCGTCCTCCGTCTCCGTGACATCGCCGCCGAGCTCGTTGATCTCCTTGGTCAGGGCCGCGAGGCGGTCCGTCTCGTGGAGCCGCAGATGCGCGACACCGCGCAGGGTCGAGGGGGAGTCGGCCAGCGCGGCCACCGCGGCGATGCCCGGGGTCAGCTCGCCGACCTCGCCCAGGTCGACGTCGATGCCGTGGATCCGGCCGGAGCCGGTGAAGGTCAGCCCGGCGTCGGTGAGCTCGCAGGAACCGCCCATCTCGGTGAAGATCTGCCGCAGGGCGTCACCGGGCTGGGTGGTGCGCTCGGGCCAGTCGGGGATGGTCACCCGGCCGCCCGTGACCAGTGCCGCCGCCAGGAACGGCTGGGCGTTGGACAGGTCCGGCTCCACGGTCAGGTCCCGGCCCAGCAGCGCACCGCTGCGGACCCGCCAGACGTCCGGCTCGCCGCCGGTCTCCGGCTCGTCGACCTGCGCGCCGACCGTGCGGAGCATGTCGACGGTCATCCGGATGTGCGGCATGGACGGCAGCCGCGAGCCGACGTGCCGTACCTCCACGCCCTGGTTGAAGCGGGGCGCGGAGAGCAGCAGGGCCGAGACGAACTGTGAGGACGAGGAGGCGTCGATCTCCACCACGCCGCCGTCCAGCGCCCCGCCGCCGTGCACGGTCATCGGGAGCGCCCCGCGGCCGTCGTCGTCGATCCGGGCGCCCAGGACGCGCAGGGCGTCGATCACCCCGCCCAGCGGACGTTCGTACGAGCGGGGGTCGCCGTCGAAGCGGATGGGGCCGTCGGCGAGCGCGGCGACCGGCGGCAGGAAGCGCATCACCGTCCCGGCGTTGCCGACGTCGACCGTCGCGGGGCCGTGCAGCCCGGCCGGGATGATCCGCCAGGCCTCGCCGCTGTCGGGGCCGCCGGTCGCGGTGGAGCTGGAGGAGACCTGCTCCTCGATGCCGACGCCCATGGCGCGCAGCGCCTCCGCCATCAGCAGGGTGTCGCGCGACCGAAGGGGGCGGCGCAGCCAGCCCGGCTCCGCGGCCAGGGCGGCGAGAACCAGCGCACGGTTCGTGACCGATTTCGATCCGGGAACGGTGACCGCCGCATCGACGGGCCCACTCGCGTGGGGGGCGGGCCAGAGGACGGTCTGCACGGGGCTCTCGGTCATGGCCCTCACTTTAGTGGGCCCGCGGAGCGCCGGGTGTTCGCCGACCGGTCACCGGGCATCCCGACCGATCACAGACCGAGCAGCCAGCGACCGCCGCCGATCAGGGAGCACAGCGATACGGCATGGAAGAGAAACAGCCACATGGCGGGCGGGACGTGCGTCAGCCTCGCGAGCTGGTCGGCGTCCGAGTCCGGCGCGCCCCCGTGCCGGCGCTTGACCTGGAGCTCGAAGGCCGGGCGGACCCCGCCGAGCAGCAGGAACCACACGGCCGCGTAGGCGAACGCCGCCTGTACCTCCGGTTCGGTCAGCCAGGACACCAGGAGGAACGCCGCGCCCGTGAGGACCACCGTGAGTGCCCCGTACGCGTTGCGGATCATCACCAGCATCGCGATCAGCAACGCCGTGGCGACCCACAGCAGCAGCGTGATGCGGTGCGCTGCGAGCAGCCAGGCGCCGCCGAGGCCGAGCAGCGGCGGCGCGGTGTAGCCCGCGGCCGCCGTGAGGATCATGCCGAGGCCGGTCGGCCTGCCGCGGCTGACCGTCAGTCCGCTGGTGTCCGAGTGCAGCCGGATGCCCTCCAGCCGCCGCCCGGTGACGAGGGCGATCAGGCCGTGCCCGCCCTCGTGGGCGATGGTGATCGCGTTGCGGGACAGCCGCCAGGCCGTGTGCGGGACGACCGCGAGGAGGGCGAGCGCGGCCGTGCCTATGACCAGCCAGCGGTCGGGGGACGGCTGGGTGCCGAAGATTTCGGGTGTGACCATTTCCGGGGTGGCTCCTCGGGAGGCTCGGTGTCGTGGCAGTGTGGCACTCATGTGCGGACGGTATGCAGCGAGTCGCAGGCCCGAGGACCTCACCGGACTCTTCCAGATCGAGAAGTGGGAGCCGTCGGAGGCCCTGGCGCCCGACTGGAACGTGGCCCCCACGAAGGAGGTCTACGCGGTTCTCGAACGTCCTCTGAAAGACGCGGACGACCGCCGTCCGGTTCGTCAGCTGCGGAAACTCAGGTGGGGACTCGTCCCGTCCTTCGCCAAGACCCCCGAGGGCGCAGCCCGGATGATCAACGCCCGGGCCGAGACCGTCCACGAGAAGCCCTCGTTCCGCCGGCCCTTCGTCACCCGGCGCTGCATCCTCCCCGCGGACGGCTACTACGAGTGGGTCACCGGCACCGAGGAGCGGGAGCTGGAGGTGAAGGGGAAGAAGAAGCGGCCCCGCAAGCAGCCCTACTTCGTCACTCCTGCCGACGGCTCCGTCTTCGCGATGGCCGGGCTGTACGAGTTCTGGCGCGACCGGACCCTGCCGGACGACCACCCCCAGTCCTGGTGGGTGACCTGCTCCGTGATCACCACGGAGGCGGAGACCGGACCGCTGGGGGTCGCGCCGGCCGAAGGCCCGCGCTCGCTGTCCGACATCCACCCGCGGATGCCGCTGATGCTCCCCGAGGACCGCTGGGACGCCTGGCTGGACCCGGCCCGCACCGACCCGGACGAGCTGCGTGAGCTGCTGGCGCCGCCGCCCACGGGACTGATGCGCGCCTACCCCGTGGGCACGGCCGTCTCCAACGTCCGCAACAACGGGCCGGAGCTGCTGGAGGAGCTGGAGGCCCCCGAGGTCGGCACGCTCTTCTGATCTTTGCGGCGTTTCCGGGTCCCGCGGTGTGACACTGCTCCTGTGACACAGAGCGAGATCGTCGGGACACCCGCCGGGGACGCCCGTATCACCTGGCATCCGGCTCCCGGCCGGGCACGCGTCGTGCTGGCGGTGAGCCACGGCGCGGGCGGCGGCATCGGCGCACAGGACCTGCGGGCCCTGGCGGCCGGGCTGCCCCCCGCCGGGATCACGGTGGCCCTGGTGGAGCAGCCGTGGCGGGTGGCCGGCAAGAAGGTCGCGCCGGCGCCGAAGACCCTGGACACCGGCTGGCGAGGGCTGTGGCCGGCCCTGGAGAAGCGGGGCCTGCCGATCGTCGCGGGCGGGCGCAGCGCCGGTGCGCGCGTGGCCTGCCGGACCGCGCGTGAGCTGGGCGCCCGCGCCGTCCTCGCGCTGAGCTTCCCGCTGCATCCGCCGGGGAAGCCGGAGAAGTCCCGCGCGGNCGGGCGGGCGCAGCGCCGGTGCGCGCGTGGCCTGCCGGACCGCGCGTGAGCTGGGCGCCCGCGCCGTCCTCGCGCTGAGCTTCCCGCTGCATCCGCCGGGGAAGCCGGAGAAGTCCCGCGCGGACGAGCTCCTCGGCGCCGGGGTGCCGGTTCTGGTCGTCCAGGGCGGCAACGATCCGTTCGGCAGGCCGGAGGAGTTCCCGGCCGGTGCGTACGAACTGGTCGAGGTGGCGGACGCCGACCACGGGCTCTCGGTGCCCAAGCGGGCCGCGCTGACCCAGGAGGAGGCGCTGGGAACCGTCGTGGACGACGTCCGGAAGTGGATCGCCGCCCGGATGTGAGGCCGGGTGCGGACCGCGGCCGGGGCCGGTGCGTCGGCCGGGAATAGCGGAGGGCACGCGCTCTGTTGTGCAGCACGTCAGCACAGGAGCGTGGAGAGGGAGTCCGTCGCATGGGTTCGACCATCTGCCCGAACCGGTCGGGGGCCGCCGACCTGGACTGGACCGTGCTGCCTGCGCCGAAGGCGGCGACGATTCGGGCGGCGGGCGGAGCCGCTGGTCGTCTATCCTCCGATTCGAGCGGGTCCGGTCTCGGTCCCGTCACAGCGTTGGAGGAGGTGGGTCCGGTCACTGGGACCGACGACGGCCACACGGAAGAGACGGCCGCCGAGCGCAACGCGCGGTTCGAGCGGGACGCTCTCGGCTACCTCGACCAGATGTACTCGGCCGCCCTGCGCATGACGCGCAATCCGGCCGACGCCGAGGATCTCGTACAGGAGACGTACGCGAAGGCCTACGGTTCGTTCCACCAGTTCCGTGAGGGCACGAACCTCAAGGCGTGGATGTACCGCATCCTCACGAACACCTTCATCAACTCGTACCGCAAGAAGCAGCGCGAACCGCAGCGCAGTGCCGCGGAGGAGATCGAGGACTGGCAGCTCGCCCGCGCCGAGTCGCACATGTCGACCGGGCTGCGCTCGGCCGAGTCCCAAGCACTCGACCACCTGCCGGACTCCGACGTCAAGGAGGCCCTGCAGGCGATCCCGGAGGAGTTCCGCATCGCCGTCTATCTCGCCGATGTCGAGGGCTTTGCGTACAAGGAGATCGCGGACATCATGGGGACACCCATCGGTACGGTGATGTCCCGACTGCACCGTGGCCGCCGCCAGCTGCGCGGCATGCTCGAGGACTACGCCCGTGAGCGCGGGCTCGTTCCCGCGGGCGCCGGGGAGTCGACGAACGATCGGAAAGGCGCGGGCTCATGAGCTGCGGAGAGCCGCACGAGACTGACTGCGCGGAGGTACTCGACCACCTGTACGAGTTCCTCGACCGTGAGATGCCCGACGCCGACTGCACCAAGTTCGAGCTGCACTTCGAGGAGTGCTCGCCGTGCCTGGAGAAGTACGGCCTCGAGCAGGCGGTGAAGAAGCTCGTCAAACGCTGCTGCGGCCATGACGACGTGCCCGTGGACCTGCGCGCGAAGGTCATGGGGCGGATCGAGCTCATCAGGGCCGGCGAGACCGTGCCCGACCACGATGTGACGGCCGGTCCGGCGGACGTGCCGAGTCCGGCCGAGTAGCCGGCCCGGCGGGAGCGGGGCGAGACCGTGGGGTCTCGCCCCTTCGCCGTGCCCGGCCCGGTGCTCCCCGTGCGCCGCACGGGGAGCACGCACGCGCCTGTCACCCGATGGTGCCAATCGGCCGCAACCGAACGTCCTGACGTGGACGACTCGCTAGCCTGACGCTCTGTTCGGGGCTGCCGAGGAGGCTGACAGCGGGTGAGACGCATTCCGGGAGCGGCGCGCGCATACATCCTGTGCGCGGTGGTGGGCGCCGGAGCGTGCGTCCTGCCCGCCGTGTTCCCCGGGGCGGACACGCCCTGGACCACCGTGGCGCTGCTGGCCGGGCTCTACGCCCTGTGCGAGGCGCCGGGGCGCTGCCTCTTCCTCGGTCGGACGCTCGGCGGGTCCGTACCGGTCGGTGCCGGATCGTTCTTCCCCGTCCTGCTCGCCGCCGCGCTGCTGCTGCCACCCGCCGGGGCCGCGCTCGCCGCGGTGCCGGGGGCGCTGCTCGCCCGCGTCGAGCAGCGCCCGGGAGGCGTCCGGCGCCTCTGGCGGGCGGCACGGCTCACCCTGGCGGCGGCGGCCGCGTCCGGAGCGGCGGCCCTGTGCGGCGGCCCCTCCGCCCTCGCGGGCCCCGCGCTCCCGTACGCCCTGATTCCCGCCGTGGCCGCCGCGCTGACGTTCTGCCTCGTCGTGGCCGCGCTCGACGGTGGCATCCTCGCCACCGCCGAGCGGGTGCCGGCACGGGCCGCCTGGCGGGGGCTGCTGCCGGCCTCGCTCGGCCCGCACCTCGTGCACGGGCTCGCCGGGCTGATGATGGCGGTGCTCTGGCAGAGTCCCTACGGACCGCCGGCCGCGCTGTTCGTGCTGCTGCCCATGTACATCTCGTGCTGGGTCTTCGCGCAGTACCACCGCGAGCAGGGCGCCCACCGCTCCACCATCCGCGCCCTCGTCCAGGCCGTCGACATCAAGGACCGGTACACCCGCGGGCACAGCGAGCGGGTGGGCCGGGCGAGCGTGCTGATCGCGCGCGAGTTGGGCATGGACGAGGAGCGGCTCGAAGTGCTCCGCTTCGCCGGCATCCTCCACGACGTGGGCAAGCTCGGCGTGCCCACCCGCGTGCTCCGCAAGGACGGCCCCCTGACTCCCGAGGAACGCCGGGTGATCGAGCTGCACCCCGAGTACGGGCACGAGATCGTCCGCGGCATCGGCTTCCTCGGCGAGGCCCGCGCGGCGATCCTCCACCACCACGAGCGGCTCGACGGCAGCGGCTACCCGTACGGTCTCGCCGGCCGCCAGATCCCCGAAGTCGCCCGTGTCGTCGCCGTCGCCGACGCCTTCGACGCCATGACCTCGACCCGGTCGTACAGCAGGGCGCGGCCCGTGCCCACGGCGGTCGAGGAACTCCAGCGGTGCGCGGGCACCCAGTTCGACCCCAGGATGGTCCGGGCCCTCGTCCGCGCCCTCGACCGCCACGGCTGGGAGACCTCCGTCACGGCGGACGAGCCGGCCGTGCCCGCCCAGCCGCCCCGCGGACGGGCCGGGCTCCCGGACCGGCAGCAGGCGGCACCCGCCGCCCGGTACCGGCGGGGCGGATGAGGGCCCGGGCGCCGGGCGCCGCCACCGCCGTGCACGCGTCGGCGGCCGTGCTCGCCGCCACCGGGCTCGGGTGGACCGGTTGGCACGGCGTCGCGGAACCCGTCGTCGCCCTGGCCTTCGGCACGCTCGTCGCGGTGGGCGAACTCGCACGCTGGGGAGCCCTGCCGGGCGAGCGGGAACCGGCCCCCCTCGGCGCCGCGGGCGCGCTCGCCTACGCCCTGCTCGCGGAGAACGCCGGGGAGGCCACCACGCACGGCGTCCCGCAGGTCGTCGCCGTCGTCACGGCCGGCGCGCTCGCCGGCGCCGTCCCGCACGTCGCCCGGGGCCGGGGACCGGCGCTCGACCATGTCGCTCGCAGGGTGGTCACGGTCACGTTCGCCGCGGTCTGCTTCCAGCCCCTCCACGGGCCGGCCGGGTCCGCGGAGGGGCTCGCCGCGGGTCCCGGTCACGCCCTGGCGATGCTGCTCGTACTGGCGCTCACGGCCCTGTGCGACGCCGTGCTCGCGGCCGTGCTGGTACGTGCGCGCACCGGCTACCCCTTCGGGCCGCTGCTGCGGGAGGAACTGCGCTCGCTCCCCGGCATAGGCTCCGCCGTCTGTGCGACCGGGGCCGTCATGGCGCTCGGCACGGCCGTCGCCGGGCTCTGGGCGCTGCCGGTGTTCTGTCTGCCGCTGCTGCTCACGCAGTTGTCGTTCCGGCGGTTCGCGGCGGTCCGTACGACGTACCGGCAGACCATCGCCTCACTCGCACGGGCCACCGAGATCGCCGGCTACACCCCTCACGGGCATGCGCGCCGGGTCGCGGCCCTGAGCGGGGCGGTCGGCCGTGAGCTGGGGCTCTCCGGGCCGGACCTGACCGTCCTGGAGTACGCGGCGCTGATGCACGACATCGGCCAGCTCTCCCTGGTGGACCCCGTACCGGACGGAGCGACCGCCCTGCTGCCCGCGCAGGAGCAGCGCAGGATCGCCCTGCTGGGCGGTGCCGTCGTCCGCCAGACCGGGGTTCCGCGGGCCGTCGCGGTGGTGGTGGAACGGCAGGCCGACCCGTACCGCGAGCAACCGCTGCCCGCCCGTATCGTCCGTACCGTCAACGCGTACGACGATCTCACCGGTGACGGTGGAGGGAGCGCGCTCGCCGCACTGGAGCGGCTCCGGCTGGGAACCGCGCACGACCACCAGCCGGAGGTCGTGGAGTCCCTGGCCCGTGTGCTGTCGCGCGGGGGTCTCGGTCCCGCTCAGCCTGGGTAACCCATGGGTAATGAGCGGGCGTCCGACCGGGCATGGTTGGATGCGAAAGAAGGAGCACCGAGAGACAGCGGCACACAGACGCTGAGGCAAATGTCCGGGGGCAATGACCCGAGCGACCGGCAGGCGGGAATCGTGAGGATCTTCGGGAAGGTACGGCATCGGCCCTCCGCCTCTTGGCGGCAGGCCACCGACCGCGCGTTCACGCTGATCGGCGACGGCCGGTACGAGGACGCGGGCGCGCTGCTGACGCGCGCGGCGGACCTGGAGCCCTGGCTCTCCGAGTCCTGGTTCAACCTGGCGCTCCTCCACAAGTTCCGCCACGACTGGGAGCAGGCCCGCGCGGCGGGCCTGCGGGCCGTCGCTCTGCTGGACAAGGAGACGGGCGCCCCCGACTGGTGGAACGTGGGGATCGCCGCCACCGCCCTGCAGGACTGGCCGCTGGCCCGGCGTGCCTGGCAGGCCTACGGGCTGAAGGTGCCCGGCGGCCCCCGGGCCGCGGGCGGCGGGGCGGCGGCGGGCGCGGAGCCGGTCGGCATGGAGCTGGGCAGCGCCGCCGTGCGGCTGTCGCCCGAGGGCGAGGCCGAGGTCGTGTGGGGCCGCAGGCTCGACCCCGCCCGGATAGAGGTGCTGTCGATCCCGCTGCCGTCGTCCGGCCGGCGCTGGGGCGAGGTCGTCCTCCACGACGGCGTCCCGCACGGCGAACGCACCACCGCCGCGGGGCACAGCTTCCCCGTCTTCGACGAGATCGAGCTCTGGGCGCCCTCGCCCGTGCCGACCTGGGTGGTGCTGCTGGAGGCGGCGACCGAGGAGGACCGGGACGCGCTGGAGCAACTGGCCGCCGACGCCGGATTCGCGGCCGAGGACTGGTCCTCGTCGGTGCGGCTGCTCTGCCGGGCCTGTTCCGAGGGCGTGATGCCGAGTGCCGAGGGGGACGGGGAGCACCTGGATCCGCACGACCACAGCGAGCCGGGCCATCCCGGTCCGCTGGGCCACCGCACGGCCGGTGAGCTGTGGGTGCCGGAGCGGGAGTGCGGAATCGCCGCCCCCGCCGCGCTCGTCCGGGGTCTCCTCGACGGCTGGGTGGCGGACAGCCCCGACAGCCGCGAGTGGCGCGATCTCGAGGAAGTCTGCTGACCACTGCCGCCGGGCCGTAGGCTGTACGGGTCATCGAGACGGTTTTGAGGAAGGCTTACGGCGGAAATGGCGCAGCAGGAGACGGACGAGCAGACCAACGACGGCTTCGTCGTCGACACGGAGGACTGCGAGGAGCGCGAGCAGGCGTACCGTGAGCGGGGCAGTGCCCGTCCCATCACCGTCGTCGGCAATCCGGTGCTCCACAGGGAGTGCCAGGACGTCACCGAGTTCGACGACAAGCTCGCGGCGCTCATCGACGACATGTTCGCCAGCCAGCGGGCGGCCGAGGGCGTGGGCCTGGCCGCCAACCAGATCGGCGTGGACCTCAAGGTCTTCGTCTACGACTGCCCGGACGACGAGGGCGCGCGCCACGTGGGCGTCGTGTGCAACCCGGTGCTGCAGGAACTGCCGCCGGAGCGCCGGGCCCTCGACGACTCCAACGAGGGCTGCCTGTCGGTCCCGACGGCGTACGCGTCGCTCGCCCGCCCGGACTACGCCGAGGTGCACGGCCAGGATGCCGAAGGCAGGCCGATCAAGGTGCGCGGCACCGGCTACTTCGCGCGCTGCCTCCAGCACGAGACGGACCACCTGTACGGCCGGCTCTACATCGACCGGCTGTCGAAGCGGGACCGCAAGGACGCGCTGCGGCAGATGGCGGAGGGAACGCCGCGCTACGAAACGGTGCCCAACGACTGACCCGCGCCCGACGGCCGTTCCGGCGCGTCGGGAGTTCCTGCCCCGCCCCGAACACGGTGGCGGGGAGCGGGCGTTACCGCCATCGGGCCGGCAGACGACTGCTTCCCGGGCCCTGCTGACGTGTGTCGACGGACCCGGGCGTCCGACCCGCACTCGCTGTGCGCCCTCGCCCGGCAGGCCCGCGACCACGGCTTCAACCGCATCCTCGGCCCCCGCTGCCCGGGCCACGGCGACCGCACGCACGTCGACCACCGTGCGAGCCGCCTCTGGTCGGCGTTCGGCCGCGGGGTCTGCACGGCGGGCCCGGGGCCGAGGCGACAGGTGAGCCCGTCCCGTGAGCCGCGCCGGGCGGAACGACGCGACGACGACACGGGCGGGTGCCCGGACCGATCCGCGGTCCGGGCACCCGCCCGTGCACCCGGCTCCGCCGGGCGCCGTCCTCAGAAGTCCTCGTCCAGATCGACCGTGCCCTCCACGGCGACCTGGTACGCGGACGGCCGGCGCTCGAAGAAGTTCGTCAGTTCCTGCACGCCCTGCAGTTCCATGAAGGAGAAGGGGTTCCGGGAGCCGAACACCGGGGCGAAGCCGAGCCGGCTCAACCGCTGGTCGGCGACGCACTCCAGGTACTCGCGCATCGACTCGGTGTTCATTCCCGGCAGACCGTCGCCGCACAGGTCGCGGGCGAACTGCAGCTCCGCCTCGACCGCCTCCTTCAGCATGTCCGTGACCTGCTGGCCGAGCGCGTCGTCGAAGAGCTCCGGCTCCTCCTTGCGGACCGTGTCCACGACCTCGAACGCGAAGTTCATGTGCATGGTCTCGTCGCGGAACACCCAGTTCGTGCCGGTCGCCAGCCCGTGCAGTAGACCCCGCGAACGAAACCAGTACACATAGGCGAAAGCCCCGTAGAAGAACAGCCCCTCGATGCAGGCCGCGAAGCAGATCAGGTTCAGGAGGAAGCGGCGGCGGTCGGCCTGCGTCTCCAGCCGGTCGATCTTCTCGACCGAGTCCATCCACCGGAAGCAGAACCGGGCCTTCTCCCGGATCGACGGGATGTTCTCCACCGCGGCGAAGGCCGCGGCGCGGTCCTCGGGATCGGGCAGATAGGTGTCCAGCAGCGTCAGATAGAACTGGACGTGCACGGCCTCCTCGAAGAGCTGCCGCGACAGGTACAGGCGCGCCTCGGGGGAGTTGATGTGCTTGTACAGCGTCAGCACGAGGTTGTTCGCGACGATCGAGTCGCCGGTCGCGAAGAAGGCGACCAGGCGGCCGATCAGGTGCTGCTCGCCCGGGGTGAGCTTGGCGAGGTCGGCGACGTCCGAGTGGAGGTCGACCTCCTCCACCGTCCAGGTGTTCTTGATGGCGTCCCGGTAGCGGTCGTAGAAGTCCGGGTAGCGCATCGGGCGCAGGGTCAGCTCGAAGCCCGGGTCGAGCAGGTTCTTGTCGTTCATAGCAGCCGGCGCGGGGCGCCGTCCTCCAGTGGTGGTGTGCGGATGCGGGGCGGAGTTACTGGCAGGCCTCGCAGGACTCCGGGTTCTCCAGGGAGCAGGCAACGGCGTCGGGGTCGGCCGCCTGCTGGACGGGGATGGTGGCGGCGGCCGGCGCCGCGCCCGAGGCGGCGCGGGCGATCCGCGTCGCGGGGCGGGAGCGCAGGTAGTACGTGGTCTTCAGGCCCTGCTTCCACGCGTACGCGTACATCGAGGAGAGCTTGCCGATGGTCGGCGTCTCCATGAACAGGTTCAGCGACTGGGACTGGTCGAGGAACGGGGTGCGCGCCGCCGCCATGTCGATCAGGCCGCGCTGGGGGATCTCCCAGGCGGTGCGGTACAACGCCCGGACCTCCGCGGGGATCCAGTTCAGGCCCTGCACCGAGCCGCCCGAGTCGCGCAGCGCCTCACGCGTCTGCGCGTCCCACACGCCGAGCCTCTTCAGGTCGTCCACCAGATAGGAGTTCACCTGGAGGAACTCGCCCGACAGCGTCTCGCGCTTGAAGAGGTTGGAGACCTGCGGCTCGATGCACTCGTACACACCCGCGATCGATGCGATCGTCGCCGTCGGCGCGATCGCGAGGAGGAGCGAGTTGCGCATGCCGGTGGTGGCGACGCGCCCGCGCAGTGCGGCCCAGCGCTCCGGCCAGGCGAGCTCGGCGTCGTAGTGGTCGGGGTGCAGCACCCCGCGGGCGGTGCGGGTCCGCTCCCAGGCCGGGAGCGGCCCGTTGCGCTCCGCGAGGTCGCAGGACGCCTCGTAGGCGGCCAGCATGATCCGCTCCGCGATCCGCGTCGACAGGGCCTTCGCCTCGGCTGAGTCGAAGGGCAGGCGCAGGCTGAAGAACACGTCCTGGAGGCCCATGGCACCCAGGCCCACCGGGCGCCACTTGGCGTTGGAGCGGCCGGCCTGCTCGGTCGGGTAGAAGTTGATGTCGACGACCCGGTCGAGGAAGGTGACGGCGGTGCGGACGGTGTCGTCCAGCCGCTCCCAGTCGATCACGTCCTCGCCGTCGGCGGCGTCCTGCACCACGAACGCGCCGAGGTTGACCGAGCCGAGGTTGCACACGGCGGTCTCGCCGTCGTCCGTGACCTCGATGATCTCGGTGCAGAGGTTGGAGGAGTGGACGACGGTGCCGGGCTCCGCGGTCTGGTTGGCGGTGCGGTTGGAGGCGTCCTTGAAGGTCATCCAGCCGTTTCCGGTCTGGGCGAGGGTGCGCATCATGCGCCCGTAGAGCTCACGGGCGGGGATGGTGCGGCGGGCGAGCCCGGCGGCCTCCGCCCTGCGGTAGGCGGCGTCGAAGTCGCCGCCCCAGAGGTCCACGAGGTCGGGCACGTCGGCGGGGGAGAACAGCGACCACTCGGCGTCGGCGTTCACCCGGCGCATGAACTCGTCGGGGATCCAGTGCGCCAGGTTGAGGTTGTGCGTGCGGCGCGCCTCCTCGCCCGTGTTGTCGCGCAGCTCCAGGAACTCCTCGATGTCCGCGTGCCACGTCTCCAGGTAGACGCAGGCCGCGCCCTTGCGCCGGCCCCCCTGGTTGACGGCCGCCACCGACGAGTCCAGTGTGCGCAGGAAGGGCACGATGCCGTTGGAGTGCCCGTTGGTGCCGCGGATGAGCGAACCGCGGGAGCGGATGCGGGAGTACGACAGCCCGATGCCGCCGGCGTGCTTCGAGAGCCGTGCCACCTGGTGGTAGCGCTCGTAGATGGAGTCCAGCTCGTCCAGCGGCGAGTCCAGCAGGTAGCAGGACGACATCTGGGGGTGCCGGGTGCCGGAGTTGAAGAGCGTGGGGGAGGACGGCAGGTAGTCGAGGCGGCTCATCAGCCCGTACAGGGAGGCCACTTCGTCCAGCGCGCGCGGGGACTCGTCCTCGGCGAGACCGCAGGCGACGCGCAGCATGAAGTACTGCGGGGTCTCGATGACCTCGCGGGTGATGGGGTGCCGGAGCAGGTAGCGGCTGTAGAGGGTGCGCAGGCCGAAGTACCCGAAGCGGTCGTCGGCGGCCGGGTCGACCAGCGAGTCGAGGTGCTGGGCGTGGGTCTGCACGAAGGCGGCCGTACGGTCCGCGATCAGTCCTTCGCGGCTTCCGACGGCGATGGAGGCGGAGAACGCGGTCGCCCCCTGCCCGGCAGCCTCCTCCGCGATGGTGAGGGTGAGCAGCCGGGCCGCGAGCCGGGAGTACGCCGGGTCCTCGGAGATCAGGCCGGCGGCCGCCTCCGTGGCCAGTTCGCGCAGTTCGGCCTCGTCCGAGCCCGCGTGCCGGCCCCGGAGGGCGGCGGCGGCGACCCGGCCGGGGTCGGCGTCGGGCAGGTCCGCGGTGAGCTCGGTCAGGGTCCGCAGGAGCGCGGTGCCTGGTCCGTCGGCGAGCTGCGCTGAAGCAGGATCGGGCGGCGCGATGGTCACGGGGGGTGCTCTCCCTCGCTCGGCTGGGGGCCGGCGGGGCAGGGGCACGGACGCACACCCGGGCAGGGCGGACCGCGTCCACCGGCCTTTTCCGCGAGGCCCGGACGTCTGGGCACCCGAGCCGGACGGTCCGGGCGCACCGTCGGCAGGTCCTCGGACTCACGGGCGTACGAGGACCTGGAACAGGCCCCGCGCACGCCGTCACACCGTTGCGGGACAGTTCCGGATTCCCACCGGATTCCCCTGCGGCGACAGCGAGCATGAGCATACATGTGGGGGCGGTGAGTTGCGGAACCCCCCACATGTTGTGTCGTGGCCTCGCTCGGGACCCAGGGCACGGGTGGCCGGCCGGTCCGGTCGTCCGTGCGAAGCCGGGCCGCGGGCTCCACGGTCACGGCGACGGGCCCCCGCGTCTCCCGGAGGGAACGCGGAGGCCCGTGTGCGCCGTCGGCGGGGGCGCTCAGCAGCAGCGGAATCCCTTGCGGGGGTCCGCCTCCCGTTCGTCCATGCGGCGGCGTTCGAACTCGCGGCGGGACATGACCTCCGCGTCGGGGTCGTGAGAGCGTGCATGAGCCACGTAACGGTCGTACACCGACTCGCCCGAGACCTCGCGCACGTACCAGCGGACCCAGTCCACGGCCCGACGTACTCCGCTCACCGCAGCCATGACCCCCACGCTACTCACGCCTTGCCGTGCCCGCAGCCTCGGAGCCCGCGGCGCCGGCACCGACCGCCGCGAGCTCCGCCTTCTCCTCCTTGGTGGGGAACAGCCCGGCGGGCGCGACCAGTTTCGACTCGACGTACGGGACCTCGGCGAGCCGGACGGTCTCGGGCTCGCTGACCGCCTTGAGGCAGACCCGGCCGGCGTCGGCCAGGACCACCACGATGAGCAGGGCGAACAGTGCGCAGAGCACCCCGTCGACGGTCGAGTTGGTGACGATGGTGTGCATGTCGTCCATCGACTTCGCCGGAGCCAGCACCTCGCCGGAGTCGATGCCCGCCTGGTACTTGTCGCGCTGGGCGAAGAAGCCCACCTTCGGGTCGCCGGAGAAGATCTTCTGCCAGCTGGCGGTGAGGGTGACCGTGGCGTCCCAGGCGAGCGGGACGGCCGTGACCCACGCCCACTTGAGACGTCCGGACTTCACCAGCAGCGTGGTGCAGACGGCCAGGGCGACGGCCGCGAGGAGCTGGTTGGCGATGCCGAAGAGCGGGAAGAGCTGGTTGATTCCGCCGAGCGGGTCGTGCACGCCGACCCAGAGGAAGTAGCCCCAGCCGCCGACGACGACCGCGCTCGCGAACCAGACGCCCGGCTTCCAACTGACCTGCTTCATCGGCTTGTAGACGTTGCCCAGCGTGTCCTGGAGCATGAAGCGGCCCACCCGGGTGCCCGCGTCGACCGTGGTGAGGATGAACAGCGCCTCGAACATGATCGCGAAGTGGTACCAGAACGCCTTCAGCCCGGCGCCGCCGATGACGGCGGAGAAGATCTCCGACATGCCGAGCGCGAAGGTCGGTGCGCCACCGGTGCGGGAGAGCAGGCTCGCCTCCTCCACGTCCTTCGCGGTCTGTGTCAGCTGCTCGGGGGTGATGGTGAAGCCGAGGTTCGCGACCGCCTGGGAGGCGGAGTCCACCGTGGTACCGATGACCCCGGCGGGGGAGTTGATCGCGAAGTACAGTCCCGGATCGAGGATGGAGGCGCAGATCATCGCCATCACCGCGACGAACGATTCGGTCAGCATCGCGCCGTAGCCGATCATCCGGATCTGGGTCTCCTTCTGGATCATCTTCGGGGTGGTTCCCGAGGAGACCAGGGAGTGGAAGCCGGAGAGGGCGCCGCACGCGATGGTGATGAAGACGAACGGGAACAGCGAGCCGGCGAACACCGGTCCCTGGCCGTTGCCCGCGAACTCGGTGACGGCCGGCATCTTCAGCGTCGGCATCGCGATGACCACGCCCAGCGCGAGGAGCACGATGGTGCCCACCTTCATGAAGGTGGAGAGGTAGTCGCGCGGTGCCAGCAGCAGCCAGACCGGGAGTACGGAGGCCAGGAATCCGTAGATCACCATCCATACGACCAGGGTGCCCGGCTCCAGGGTGAAGAAGCCCGCCAGGGAGGAGTCGGCGACCCAGCCGCCCGCGATGATCGCGAGCAGCAGCAGCGCGACGCCTACGACCGAGACCTCGGTGACCCTGCCCGGCCGCAGTGTCCGCAGGTAGACGCCCATGAACAGGGCGATCGGGATCGTCATGCCGATGGAGAAGACACCCCACGGCGAGTGCGCCAGGGCGTTGACGATCACCAGCGCGAGCACCGCCAGCAGGATGATCATGATGGCGAAGACGGCGATCAGGGCCGCGACGCCACCGAAGGGACCGATCTCGTCCCGCGCCATCTGGCCGAGCGAACGGCCGTCACGGCGAGTGGAGAAGAACAGCGTGACCATGTCCTGGACGGCGCCGGCGAAGATCACGCCGACGATGATCCAGATCGTGCCCGGGAGGTAGCCCATCTGGGCGGCGAGGATCGGGCCGACCAGCGGTCCGGCTCCGGCGATTGCCGCGAAGTGGTGGCCGAAGAGCACCCGCCGGTCGGTCGGGTGGAAGTCGACACCGTTGTCAAGGCGTTCCGCGGGGGTGGCGCGGGTCCCGTCGGCCTTGAGGACGCGGTACTGGATGAAGCGCGCGTAGAACCGGTAGCCGATGGCGTACGACCCGAGCGCGGCCGCCAGCATCCAGACGGCGGAGACCTCTTCGCCCCGCGCGAGGGCGAGTACGCTCCAGCCGGCCGCGCCCACCAGTGCGACGAGGACCCAGACTGCGATGGACCGCGGAGTGGTTCTCCGCTGGGATGTGCTCGATGGTGCCGGCTCGGCCATGGTGTGGCTCCCGTCCCGTCGTGATCACCTGTAACGCGCAGGCAATCTAGGCGACCGTTCCGCCAGCGTCACCCCCGGCTCACATATCGGTACGGCAACGACTGGTGCGGAGGCCCGGAGTGAGGACCCGTCGAAGCGCGCAGGCCGGGCCGCCCACGGAGGGCGGCGCCGGACTGCGGGGCGGATCGCCGGGGCTTCCGGCGGTGCTGTGCTGGCGGGGCGCTCAGCCCGCCTCGGGCCGCTGCAGCCTGGCCACGAACTTGTAACGGTCACCGCGGTAGACCGAGCGTACCCACTCCACGGGCTCGCCGCCTGTGTCCAGCGAGTGCCGGGAGAGCATCAGCATCGGCAGACCGACGTCCGTGCCGAGCAGGCCCGCCTCGCGGGGGGTGGCCAGCGAGGTCTCGATCGTCTCCTCGGCCTCGGCGAGGTGGACGTCGTACACCTCGGCCAGCGCGGTGTAGAGGGAGGTGTACTTCACCAGCGACCGCCGCAGGGCGGGGAAGCGCTTCGCCGAGAGGTGCGTGGTCTCGATCGCCATCGGCTCGCCGCTCGCCAGCCGGAGGCGCTCGATGCGCAGGACGCGCCCGCCGGGCGCGATGTCCAGCAACCCGGCGAGCGTGTCGTCGGCCGTCACGTAACCGATGTCCAGCAGCTGCGACGTGGGCTCCAGGCCCTGCGCCTTCATGTCCTCGGTGTACGAGGTCAGCTGGAGGGCTTGGGAGACCTTGGGCTTGGCGACGAAGGTGCCCTTGCCCTGGATGCGTTCCAGCCGTCCCTCGACGACGAGCTCCTGGAGTGCCTGACGCACCGTCGTGCGCGAGGTGTCGAACTCGGCGGCGAGTGTGCGCTCCGGCGGGACGGGCGTGCCGGGCGGCAGCGTCTCCGTCATGTCGAGCAAGTGCCTCTTGAGCCGGTAGTACTTGGGCACGCGCGCGGTCCGGGTCGCCGTCCCGTTCTCCGGCTCGGTGCCGGCCCCGTCCGTGGCCATGGCCTGCCTTCCCGACTCGTGTGGTGCTGCCGTCACCGGCTCCTCCGTTGCTTGCGGCTCACATGGTGGCACGGTCCGGTCACGGGTCGTCGCCCTCCCTCAGGTGTCGGTCCGATAACGGACACGACAGCCCTTCTTATACACCCTTGACACCCCCAAAGGTCTAGGCCAAGCTCCCGGGTACTGGTCTAAACCATTAAAGACCAAGTCCCAGCCCCACGAGCAGTACTCGGCGTATGGCTCCGTATGTCCTCGCGGTGGGCGGGGGGTTGCAGCATCCCTGAGGAGGGTGGCGTGAAGCGCAAGCTCATCGCGGCGATCGGCGTCGCGGGCATGATGGTCGGCCTTGCCGCGTGTGGTGACGGTGACGAGGGCGGGGACAAGGCGGGGGCGGACGTCAGGGAGCTCACCGTCTGGCTGACGGTCGACGCCCAGAACAACTGGCCCGAGCTGGTCAAGGCGGCCGACGACGCGGTCGCCGAGAAGCACCCCGGCATAAAGATCAAGCACGAGTACTACGGCTGGCCGGACAAGAACGCCAAGCTCGACGCCGTCCTCGCCACCGACAAGGCCCCCGACGTGGTCGAGATGGGCAACACCGAGATGCTCGGCTACATGGTCAAGGGCGCGTTCGCCGCGGTGGACCCGAAGCAGTTCGACCAGTCCGACGCCTGGCTCGACGGCCTCAAGGAGTCCGTCACCTACGACGGCAAGACCTACGGCGTCCCGTACTACGCCGGTGGCCGTGTCGGCACCTGGCGCAAGGACATCGCCGCCGAGGTCGGCGTGAAGGCCACCCCGAAGACGTACGCCGAGCTGACCACCGCCCTGGACAGGATCCAGAAGAAGAAGGGTGCCAAGTTCAGTGCCTGGTACCAGCCTTCGCCCGACTGGTACGCCGCGATGTCCTTCGTCTACGGTGCCGGCGGCTCCATCGCGGAGAACGAGGGTGGCCAGTGGAAGGCCAACCTCTCCTCGCCCGAGTCCATCAAGGGTCTCAAGGAGTACAAGTCGATCCTTGACAAGTACATGCACGGCGACAAGACGAAGGACGAGTCCGACCGTCACATCGTCTTCGGTCAGGGCAACTCGGCCGCCATCTTCGGCGCGGCGTGGGAGGGCGGCGCCGCGGCGGCCCCGGAGACGGACAAGGTCGGCAAGCTCGCCGACAAGCTCGAGACCTTCGTGATGCCCGGCCCGTCCGGTCGGCCGCTCCCCGTCTTCCTCGGCGGCTCCGACCTCGCCATCCCGGTCAAGTCCAAGGCGCAGGGTGTCGCCGCCGAGTGGATCAACGCCTTCACCGGCGCCCAGGGCCAGAAGGGCCTGCTCGCCAAGGGCAACCTGCCCAACAACAAGACGGATCTGGCGACGCTGAAGAACGACCCGAAGACGGTTGTCCCGGCGACGGCAGCCGAGTCCAACTGGTTCGTCCCGATGGCACCCGGCTGGGGCCAGGTGGAGAAGGCCCAGACCCTGAAGACCATGCTCCAGGAGATCGGCACCGGCAAGAAGTCGGTCGAGGAGGCCGCGAAGGCGGCCGACGAGGCGATCGACAAGGTCATCAACACCAAGTGACCTTCCGGCAGGGTTCCGTCGTCGACGACGGAACCCTGCTCCCGTGCGAGGAGAGGGACCGCTGGGAGCGCCCGATGAGTGCCGCAGACACAACCACTGCCAAGGTGCCGCCGACGCGGCCGTCAACAGTCCCGGGCGCCGGTGGGGGGACCGGGGGAGCGGGGAGGCCGGCCGTGCGGCGGAGCGCGGCCGGCGGGGCCGCGCTCCCGTGGACCCTGCTCGCCCCCTGCCTGCTCGTCCTGCTGCTGGTCCTCGGCTATCCGCTGGCCCGGCTCGTCACCCTCGCGTTCCAGAAGTTCGGGCAGCCGCAGCTCTGGGGCTTCCAGGAGCCCGAGTCGGTCGGCTTCGCCAACTTCACCAAGATCCTCGGGGACGGGGAGTTCTGGGCCGTCGTCGTCCGCACGATCGTCTTCGCCGGCGGCGCGGTGATTCTCACCATGGTCCTCGGCATGCTGACCGCCCTGCTGCTGCAGCGGGTGTCCGGCTGGGTGAAGATCCTGGTCAACATCGCGCTCGTGGCGAGCTGGGGCATGCCCATCATCGTCGCCACCGCCATCTTCAAATGGCTGTTCGACACCGACTACGGCGTGCTCAACTGGCTGCTGAGCAGGCTGCCCGGCGTCGACATGATCGGGCACAACTGGTTCGCCGGCGGCCCGCAGGGCCTCGCCGTCATCATGCTGCTCGTCGTCTGGGGCGCCGTGCCCTTCGTGGTGATCACGCTCAGCGCGGGTCTCACCCAGGTGCCCAAGGAACTCGAGGAGGCGGCCCGGCTCGACGGCGCCGGCTCGTGGGGCGTCTTCCGCTACGTCACCCTGCCGGTCCTCAAGCCCATCATCGTCATGCTCACGACGCTCTCGGTCATCTGGGACATGGGTGTCTTCCCGCAGGTCTTCGTGATGCGGGGCGGCCGCCCGGAGGCCGAGTTCCAGTTGCTGACGACGTACTCGTACGACAAGGCCTTCGTGGTCAACGACTACGGCGGCGGCTCGGCGATCGCCCTGGTGACGGTCGTCCTGCTGCTCGGTGTGGTCGCCGTCTACATGCGCCAGATGCTCAAGATCGGAGAAGTCGAGTGAGCGCCGTGACCAGGAGCGCCGCCCTGAGCCGCCCCGGGAGGCCCGGCCGCGGCAGGCTCGGCTGGAACCTGCTCGGTCTGCTGGTCTTCGTCGCCGCCGGCTTCCCCGTCTACTGGATGCTGAACACGGCCTTCAAGCCCGCGAAGGACGCGATCGACCCGGACCCGCACTTCTTCCCCGGGACTCTCACCCTGGAGAACTTCTCGCGTGCCTTCGACATCGCCGACTTCTGGGGACCGGTCGGCCGCAGCCTCGTCGTCTCGCTGGCCGTGGTGCTCATCGGCATCGTGGTCGGGATGCTGGCGGCGCTCGCGATCTCACGCTTCGCCTTCCGCGGCCGCAAGATCGTGATCGTGGGCATCCTGGCCGTCCAGATGGTCCCGCTGGTCGCGATGATCATCCCGGTCTTCCTGCTCCTGAACGACCTGGGCCAGTACGACAGGCTCACCGGCCTGATCATCACGTACCTCACCTTCATCCTCCCCTTCACGGTGTGGACGCTGCGCGGGTTCATCGTCAACATCCCCAGGGAACTGGAGGAGGCGGCGATGGTCGACGGCTGCACCCGTACCGGCGCCTTCGTGCGGGTGGTCTTCCCGCTGCTCGCCCCGGGCATGGTGGCCACGTCGGTGTACGGCTTCATCCAGGCGTGGAACGAGTACCTGTACGCGCTGATGCTGATGAGTCAGCAGAACCAGACCGCCACCGTCTGGCTCGGCAACTTCACCACCAAGCACGGCACCGAGTACGCGCCGATGATGGCCGGCGCCACGATGATGGCCGTCCCCATCGTGATCCTCTTCCTCCTCGTCCAGCGCAAGATGGCCGCAGGTCTGACGGCCGGCGCAGTGAAGGGATGACGCCTTTCATGACAACGCTCGTGGACCGCACCGACACGCTCACCCGTGACGCCCTCGCCGTGCTGCAGCCCGGCTTCGTCGGCACCACCGCCCCCGACTGGCTGCTGCGCCGGATCGGCGAAGGTCTCTCCTCCGTCGGGCTGTTCGGCCGCAACATCGCCTCGCCCGGACAGCTCACGGCTCTCACGGCCCGGTTGCGGGCGGAGCGCGAGGACGTCCTCGTCGCGATCGACGAGGAGGGCGGCGACGTCACGCGGCTGGAGGTCCGTACCGGCTCCTCCTTCCCCGGCAACTACGCGCTCGGCTCGGTGGACGACGTCGAGCTGACCCGGGCGGTGGCCGCGGAGCTCGGCCGCCGGCTCGCCGGGTGCGGGGTGGACCTCAACTGGGCCCCATCGGCCGATGTCAACTCGAATTCGGATAATCCGGTCATCGGGGTGCGTTCCTTCGGATCCGACCCCGCCCTGGTGGCCCGGCACACCGCCGCGTACGTGCGCGGCCTCCAGTCCGCGGGAGTCGCTGCATGTACCAAGCATTTCCCGGGACATGGTGACACCGCCGTCGACTCGCACCACGCCCTGCCGCGGATCGATGTGGAGTTGGCCACGTTGCACTCCCGTGAGCTGCGGCCTTTCCGGGAGGCCATTTCGGCGGGTTCCAAGTCCGTCATGAGCGCGCATATCCTGCTACCCGCGCTCGACCCGGATCGCCCGGCGACCCTGAGCACGCAGATCCTCACCGGACTGCTGCGCCAGGAGCTGGGCTACGACGGACTGATCGTCACCGACGGCATGGAGATGCAGGCCATCTCCGCGGTCCACGGAATCGAACGCGGCAGCGTCCTCGCGATCGCCGCCGGTGCCGACGCGATCTGTGTCGGCGGCGGCCTGGCCGACGAGGACACCGTGCTGCGACTGCGCGACGCGCTGGTCACCGCGGTACGCAAGGGCGAGCTGCCCGAGGAGCGACTGGCCGACGCGGCCGCGCGGGTGCGTGCGCTCGCGGACTGGACCAGGGGGGCCAGGGGGGCGGCATCGGGGCCGGGCGCGGCTTCACAGGAGGGGACCGCGCCCGGCGCCGAGATCGGCCTGACGGCCGCGCGTCGGGCCGTGCGCGTGACGGTGGGGCGGTACCCCCGTGAACCGCTGACCACCGCGCCGTACGTCGCCGCGTTCACGCCCGTGGCCAACATCGCCGTCGGTGACGAGACCCCGTGGGGCGTCGCGGCGGAACTCGCCCGCCTGTTCCCCGGTACGGAGACCGGCACCTACGCGGACGCCGCCGTCGACGACGTCCTCCTGGCGGCCGGCGGTCGCCGCGTCGTGGCCGTCGTCCGCGACGCCCACCGGCACCCGTGGATGTCGCAGTCCCTGGACGCCCTCGTCGCCGCCCGCCCCGACACGATCGTCGTGGAGATGGGGCTCAACGCCGCTCCGCCCCGGGGTGCGCTCCACGTGGCCACCCACGGTGCGGCCCGGGTCTGCGGGATCGCGGCGGCGGAGGCCGTCATCGGTACCTGAGGGCCACGCGCCCGGCGGCCCCGCGGGGTGTCCGGCGGCCGCGCGGTAGCGGCGTACCGTCCCCGTCCGGCCGCCGGCTCCGAGGGCCCGGACGCCCCGGCGGCCGGACACCGGAGGAGGACGGCCGCACGCCGGCCGTCGAGCCCGGTCGCGAAGACGGCGATGCCGGGCCGCCCGATCGACGGGCGGCCCGGCATCGCCGTTCGGCCGCGCGGTGGCTCGACGGCCGGCGTGCGGCCCCGCCCGGCCCTTCGCACTCCGGCCCCGTGCCCGTGCTCTCGGGTGGGGCCCGGGGGCCGCACGTGCTACAGGCCCTGCCAGGCAGGCTTGTTCGCGTACGTGTGGCGGAAGTAGTCCGCCAGCTTCAGCTTCGACGCGGCGGCCTCGTCGACCACCACCGTCGCGTGCGGGTGCAGCTGCAGCGCCGAGGCGGGGCACACGGCCGCGACGGGGCCCTCCACGCTTGTCGCGACAGCCTCGGCCTTGCCCTCCCCGGTGGCCAGCAGTACCAGGTGCCGGGCTTCGAGGATCGTCCCGATGCCCTGGGTGATGACGTGGTGCGGCACCTGCTCGATGCCGCCCTCGAAGAAGCGTGCGTTGTCCACACGCGTCTGCTCGGTCAGCGTCTTGATCCTCGTCCGCGAGGCGAGCGAGGAGCACGGCTCGTTGAAGCCGATGTGCCCGTCCGTGCCGATCCCCAGCAGCTGCAGGTCGACGCCGCCCGCCGCCGCCAGCGCCGCGTCGTACGCCGCGCAGGCGGCCCGGACGTCGTCCGCGCCGCCGTCCGGGCCCATGAACGCCTCGGGGCTCAGCCCGAGCGGCTCCACGACCTCACGCAGCACCACGGAGCGGTACGACTCGGGGTGCCCGGCGGGCAGCCCCACGTACTCGTCCAGCTGTGCTATCCGGGCCCGGGAGACGTCCACGGCCCCGGCCCGGACCTCCGAGGCCAGCGCCTCGTAGACGGGCAGCGGTGTCGATCCCGTGGCCACCCCGAGCAGTGCGTCGGGCTTGCGGCGGAGCAGTTCCGCGATGCCCCGCGCGATGAGCTCCCCGCCTGCCTTGGCGTTCTGGACGATGACAACTTCCACGCTGGGCCTGCCGATCGATTGAGAGGTCATGTGGTATAGACCAATCTAGCAGAGTGGGGTGAACCCCGGTGAATCCCGGCCGGCGGGGGCGCGGTGCCCCGTGGTCGACGGACTCCGTCCGGCGGGTCGCCGGACCTCGTCCTGTTCGTCGAGGGGCTGCGCGGCGGGGACGGCGCGCCGGCGCGGGTGCTGCCTGGTCTCGCGGAGGAGGTCCTGGCCCGCTGGGGCGAGGTGCGGCAGCCGGCCGCCCGCCACCGCTTCGCCGAGCGCATGGTCATCACCTCCCGCGGTTACGGCCACCCCACGTCCGAGGAGGCGGCGCTGAAGCTGATGGAGACGAGCTGCATCCCCGCCCTCTCCTACTCCTGCGCCGATCTGCCGCACGGCCCGCTCGCCATGGTCGACAACGTCTCCCCGGTGATCGCGGTGGTGACGGACGGCCATGGCGGCGAGGCGCTGCGGCCGGTGCTCGACCGGTGGCGCGGCCGCGGCGCCGACCTCTTCGTCGTCGGGCCGGAGCCGCAGGTCGCGGCGGCCTCGGCGGATTTCGTGCCGCCCACCGCGAGGGTCGAGGAGGAGATCCAGCCCGATCCTGGAGGTCCTTCCGCTCCGGCTGCCGGCCTACGAGGTGGCCATCACCCGCGGCCAGGACCCCGACGCCCCGCGGGCCCTCGCAGCGATCACCGAGACGCGCTGACCCGCGCCGCCGGGGGTTCGGACCGCCGCCGGTCCCCGCGCCGGGGTTCCGCCGCGCTCCGGCCCCTGAACGACCCGCGGGCCGCGGCGCCGGGACGGGACCCTCAACCCGTCCGGCACCGCAGCCCGGAGTTGCCCGGCCGGCGGGTGTGCGGTCCCGGTCGGCCGTGTGGAGGCCCGCGGCGCAGTCAGGGCAGAGAGCGCCGGGTCCTCGGTCCGCCCTCCTGTGCGGGGAGGGCGGAGGTCTTCTGTTGTCCGCCGTCCGGGTCGCGTTCCGGCACGACGGTGTCATTGTGGACTAGACCATTCTGTCCTGTCCATCCATCTGCGCACACACTTTCCCGGCCCATCCTCCCCTACGGAGGCCCGTCCCGTCAGGTTCTCACCAAAGGTACGCTCACAACGTGCCCTCCATGAACGACCTCGTACGCCAGCACACCGCTCTGAGCGAGTCCGACCTCGAGTGGCTGCACATGCTGGTCTCGGAGTGGCAGCTGCTCTCCGACCTCTCCTTCGCGGACCTCGTCCTCTGGGTCCCCACCCTGGACGGCGCACGGTACGTCTCCGTCGCCCAGATGCGGCCGAACACGGGACCCACCTCCTACCAGGACGACATGGTCGGCCACCTGGTTCCCCGAGGCCGCCGTCCACTGCTCGACGCCGCGCTCGACGAGGGCCGCATCGTGCGCGAGGGCGATCCCGAGTGGCGCGAGGAGGTGCCGGTACGGGTCGAGTCGATCCCGGTCCGGCGCGACGGCCGGGTCCTCGGAGTGATCGCGCGCAACACCAACCTCCTGACGGTGCGCACCCCGAGCCGGCTCGAGCTGACCTATCTGCAGTCCGCCTCCGACCTCGCCCAGATGATCGCCGCCGGTGCGTTCCCGTTCCCCGAGCAGCAGGTCGACATGGACGCCTCGCCGCGCGCGGGCGACGGACTGATCCGCCTCGACGCCGACGGTGTCGTCCAGTACGCGTCCCCGAACGCGTTGTCCGCGTACCACCGGCTCGGCCTCGCGGCCGATCTGGTCGGGCAGCACCTGGGCCAGATCACGGCCGAACTCGCGCCGTCCCGGGGCCCCGTCGACGAGGCCCTGGTCAAGCTCGCCAGCGGTTACGCGCCCCGGGAGGCCGAGGTGGAGGGCAACGGGGGGGTCATCCAGCTCCGCGCCATCCCGCTGAAGCCCAAGGGCACCCGTATAGGCTCCCTCGTACTGCTCCGCGACGTCACCGAACTCCGCCGCCGCGAGCGCGAGTTGATCACCAAGGACGCCACCATCCGGGAGATCCACCACCGGGTGAAGAACAACCTCCAGACGGTCGCGGCGCTGCTGCGCCTCCAGGCCCGGCGGATGGACTCCGTGCGGGGCCGGGAGGCCCTCAACGAGGCGGTCCGGCGCGTCGGCTCCATCGCCATCGTCCACGAGACGCTGTCCCAGAACCTGGACGAGCGGGTCGAGTTCGACGAGATCGCCGACCGGGTGCTCGCCATGGTGGCGGAGATCTCGCCCGGCAAGGTCGAGTGCAGGCGCAGCGGCCGCTGCGGAATCCTTGACGCCGAGGTCGCCACGCCGCTCTCCATGGTCCTCACCGAGGTGCTGCAGAACGCGCTGGAGCACGCCTTCGCCCCGGGGGAGCACGGCACGGTCGAGGTGTCGGCGGTACGCGGCGGCCCCCGCTCGGCCGAGCGGCTGCTGATCACCGTGGAGGACGACGGCCGGGGGCTGCCCGCGGACTTCGACCCGCAGACGGCGGGCAACCTGGGACTCCAGATCGTCAGGACCCTGGTGGAGGGGGAGTTGGGCGGCACCTTCGACATGAAGCCGGCCACCGGGCGGGGGACCCGGGTCGTGCTCGACATTCCCGTGCAGAGCGAGAAGTAGCCGGGCCCCGCCCCGGGAGGCGCCGCCGCGGTGCTTCCGCGGCCGGGGCGGGGTGAGGGCTCCGGGCCGCCCGCTCCCCCCGGTGCACAGCAGCGAGCCCCGGACCGTTCGTGATGGTCCGGGGCTCGAAAGCTTCGGGATACTGCTGCGCGCTGCGGCTCGGGGGCGGTGAATGCGTACTCGCCGTACGCGCCGCCGGGCTCAGGCTGTTGGCAGGGGGCTTTCAGGCGCTCGCGTTGCGCGCCCGGTTGCGGGCGGCGCGGCGCTTCATCGCGCGGCGCTCGTCCTCGCTGAGGCCACCCCAGACGCCGGAGTCCTGACCGGACTCGAGCGCCCACTGCAGGCACTGCTCCATGACGGGGCAGCGACGGCAGACGGCCTTGGCTTCCTCGATCTGCAGCAGCGCAGGACCGGTGTTGCCGATGGGGAAGAACAGCTCGGGGTCTTCCTCGCGGCAAACGGCGTTGTGACGCCAGTCCATGGCTGCTACCTCTCTTGGTATTACGTGCAGGTTGCTTGTGAATGTGAACGCTTTCACGAATCCCCCCGTAAGCGAAGGTCCGACACCCAGATGAACTGGTTGTGGTCCAGGTTGAGGAGGGGTTCTGGCTCTCTGTGGAGGCCGGTCCTGCGGGCCGTCCCGATCGCCATGTAGAGATTCGCAAACCTCGGCGGCGGATACAACCCCTTCTGGAAAGTTTTTTTTGATTCCTCGGTGTCGACTAGGTCACAGCCGTACTTCCATGGGGTGGACCCGCGCCTAAACGTTCGAGTGGAAGGACTTTCGGCCCTTCCGCTCACACAATCACACGCAGTGCACGGCGTACGCCTGTGAACGTCACGCTGCTGCGCAGTCCGAGGTGGTCGCCGTCCATCTGGAAGGGGAGCGCCACCTTCGAATGCAAGGTGAAGTCCGTGAGGTCGTGAAAAGAGGCCACGTGCTTGCCGCGCGGGCCGCGATCCGGGGTCGAGGTGAGCAGCTGGGTCGCGTAGCGGGCCAGGGCGGCGGTCGACAGCCGGCCCAGGCCGAGGACGTCCAGGGCGCTGTCGAAGGACGCCGCCGGAGCCGCGTACACCGGACGATTCCCCAGGTAGGTCCAGGGAGAGGTGTTGCAGACGATGGACAGCACCAGATTGCGCACGGGGTCCGCCCCGGGACGTTCCAGGGTGATCGCGCCGCTTCGGCGGTGCGGGTCGGCGAGGAACTGCCGCGCCGCCTGGCGTATGTAGAGGGAGTGCGTGGAGATCCTGCCGCGCTCCCGCTGCTGCTCGACCCGGCCGACGACTCCGGCGTCGAATCCGAAACCGGCACAGAACGTGAACCAGCGCGGCGGAACGCCTTCGTCCGGGGTGTCCGGCGTACCGGCCGCTATACCGAGGCCGACCGTGCGGCCACTGCCCGTCTCCAAGGCGTCCAGGATCGCTCCGGTGGCCTCCACGGCGTCGTTGGGCAGCCCCAGGGCGCGGGCGAAGACGTTCGTGGAGCCGCCGGGGACGACGGCGAGGCGCGGCAGGGCGTCCGGGTCCGGGCCGGCGTGCAGCAGCCCGTTCACGACCTCGTTGACGGTGCCGTCGCCGCCCAGTGCGACGACCAGGTCGATGTCGTCGGAGTCGGCGGCGCGGCGGCCGAGGTCGCGGGCGTGGCCGCGGTACTCGGTGGTGACGGCCTCCAGCTTCATCTCGCTCGCGAGGGCGTGGATGAGTACGTCACGGGTGCGGGCACTGGTGGTGGTTGCTGCCGGATTGACCACGAGGAGTGCGCGCATGGCCGCCAGAGTACCTACCAAGGGGTACGCGGCCCAGTTCGGGGCAAGCGGTCCCGGTGCCGACCGTCCGCGGGGCGCACCGGACCCGGGGCTACCCTGCAGGGGTGAGCAGTGCTGAGCAGACCCCCGAGACCTCCCCCGGCGCACCCGCGAAGCGGCCCGGGCGGCTGACCGCGGCGGCCGCCCTGTGCGGGCTGGAGGCCCTGGCCCTGTTCGCCGGCGGCCTCTACATGCTGGTGTCGGGCCTGACCGGTGCCCCGGAGAGCACGTCGCAGGCCGAGACGGGCGGAGTGACGCTGATCGCGCTGGGCGCCATCCCCCTGCTCGCGGCGCGCGGACTGCTGCTCAGGCGCTCCTGGAGCCGTGGGCCCGCGATCATCACCCAGATCATGGCGCTGCCGGTGGCCTGGACCCTGCTCCGCTCGTCGGGCGCTCTGATCCCGGCGGGCATCGTGCTGGCGGTCGTGGCCGTCACCTCGCTGGCGCTGCTGCTCAACCCGCGTACGACGGAGGCGCTGGGTATCCGCGGCCGGGCATAGCCTCCGGCGGCCGGGGCAGGCGTGCGTACGCCCGTCCGGAATCGCCGGAGGGTCACTCCTCGACCAGGAGCTTCTCGCGGAGTTGTGCGAGCGTGCGTGCCAGGAGGCGGGAGACGTGCATCTGGGAGATGCCGACCTCCTGCGCGATCTGCGACTGCGTCATGTTGCCGAAGAAGCGAAGGAGCAGGATCCGCTTCTCCCGGGGCGGCAGGTCCTCCAGCAGCGGCTTCAGGGACTCGCGGTACTCGACGCCCTCCAGCGCCTCGTCCTCGGCGCCCAGGGTGTCCGCCACCGCCGGGGACTCGTCGTCGGTGTCCGGGACGTCCAGGGAGAGCGTCGAGTACGCGTTGGCGGACTCCAGGCCCTCCAGGACCTCCTCCTCGGAGATGCCGAGGCGCTCGGCGAGCTCGTGGACCGTGGGGGAGCGGCCGTGCTGCTGGGACAGCTCCGCCGTCGCCGTGGTCAGCGCGAGCCGCAGCTCCTGCAGCCGCCGCGGCACCCGCACCGCCCAGCCCTTGTCGCGGAAGTGCCGCTTGATCTCGCCCACGACGGTCGGCGTCGCGTACGTCGAGAACTCGACGCCCCGGTCGGGGTCGAACCGGTCCACGGACTTGATCAGCCCGATCGTCGCGACCTGGGTCAGGTCGTCGAGTGGCTCCCCGCGGTTGCGGAAGCGGCGGGCCAGGTGCTCCACCAGGGGCAGGTGCATCCGCACCAGCTGGTTCCGGAGCTCGGCGCGCTCGGGGGAACCCTCCGGAAGTCCGCGCAGCGCGATGAACATCGAGCGAGCCTCGCTCCGGTCGTTCGGAGCGTGGTGCCCGTGTTCCTTGAGGTCGTGCTCGTGCTCGCTCATGGCCGCCCTCTGCCAGTGCTTCGCCTGGGAGGTACCCCCAGCCTGCTTCTGCTCCGCCGCGGCCGGGAGGCCGTCACGCTCGTCCACCGGGTGCGGCCTGGCCTGCTGCTCCGGGATGCCCGCCGGTGCGCCGCCCGGCTCCGCGGGAGCCGTACGCCCGCCGTTCGGCGTTCCGGGAATCCGCTCCTCGTCGCGCACCGGACCGTCCCCGTCCCTCACGCCGGCCCGGGTCCCGCGCCGCGCTGTTTGTACAGGCTGATGGAGACCGTGCGGTCCTCCGCCACGGAGGAGTCGACCTTGCCGGCCAGTGCCGAGAGCACCGTCCAGGCGAAGGTGTCGCGCTCCGGGGCGCGTCCATCGGTCGTCGGGGCCGAGACCGTGACCTCCAGGGAGTCGTCGACGAGCCGGAAGACGCAGCTGAGAACGGATCCGGGCACGGCCTGCTGCAGCAAGATCGCGCATGCCTCGTCGACCGCGATGCGCAGGTCCTCGATCTCGTCGAGGGTGAAGTCCAAGCGCGCCGCGAGGCCGGCCGTGGCCGTACGCAGCACGGACAGGTAGGCACCCGCAGCGGGCAGCCGGACTTCCACGAAGTCCTGAGTCCCGGGCTCGCCTGCGATCTGGGACACCCTCACCTCCAAGGTGGCACAAGGTCGATCGAGACTCCGGGAGGGCGATCCCGGAGCCGAGTACTACGCGTCGGTGCGCAGCCAGTACCTCGATTGGCGACGCTATCGCGATCCATGGTGCCGTGTCGCCGGACCCCTACCCGACTCTGTCACTCATGGTAAGCACATGAGTACGCACAGTGGCTAGTGCTCTGCGGTCCTCAATTGCGAGAAATCGGCGGAGCTTTGACGTACCCAGACGTCAGACGATCGAACCGTCCGGAAAGCACCATCGCCAGTTCTCTCCGTGCTCCAGGGTACGCATCACCGGATGTCCCTCCTGCTCGGAGTGGTGCGACGCGTGCCGGCCGGGCGACGAGTCGCAGCATCCCACGTGTCCGCACGTCAGGCAGATCCGCAGCTGTACCGGGTGCGTCCCCGCCGCCCGGCACGCGAGGCACGTGTCGCTGAGGGGTTCGGGCTCGGGGCGCGGCAGGTCGAGAACATGCGGGCACTCGCTCATGATGGCCAGGTTACGACGTGGGTGAGCGGGCGAGGGGCGGATCATGGAGGCATTGTCGGTGGTGGCGCTGGTCGCGGCGAGCGCCGCGATCGCGGGGATCGCCCGCAGGACGGTGGTGCCCGCGCCCCTGCTGCTCGTCGCCGTCGGCCTGGTCGCCTCGTACCTGCCGGGCGTTCCCGAGTACACGCTGGACCCGCACATCGTCCTGCCGCTGATCCTGCCGCCGCTGCTGCACATCGCGGCCGTCGACAGCTCGTACCTCGACCTGCGGGCCAACGTCAGGCCGATCGCCCTGCTGTCCGTCGGTTACACCCTCTTCGCGACCCTCGTCGTGGGGTGGGTGGCGCACCTGGTGGTTCCCGGCCTGCCGCTGACCGCGGCGCTGGTGCTCGGCGCCGTGGTCGCCCCGCCGGACGCGGTGGCGGCGACGGCGGTCGCCCGCAAGCTCCGGCTGCCCGGCCGGATCACCACGATCCTCCAGGGCGAGTCCCTGGTGAACGACGCCACCGCCATCACCGCGTACCGGGTGGCGCTGGCGGCGGCGGTCGGCGAGGGCATCACCTGGGGGGAGGGCGTGCTGATGTTCCTCGTCGCGGCGGCCGGCGGCATCGGCGTCGGCCTGGTGCTGATGGTGCCGATCCACTGGCTGCGGACCCATCTCAGGGAACCCCTGCTGCAGAACACCCTGTCCCTGCTGATCCCCTTCGTCGCCTACGCCGCCGCGGAGCACGTCCACGCCTCCGGCGTGCTGGCCGTCGTGGTCGTCGCCCTCTTCCTCGGGCACCGGTCCTGGCAGGTGGACTTCGCCACCAGACTCCAGGAGGAGGCGGTATGGCGGATGGTCGCCTTCATCCTGGAGTCCGCCGTCTTCGCGCTGATCGGACTGCAACTGGCGCACGTGGTGCGGAAGCTCGGCTCGTTCTCGGTCCGGGAGGCCGCCTGGTACGCCGTGGTCGTCTTCGTCGTCGTGGTCGTGTCCCGCTTCGCGTGGGTCTTCCCCGGGACCTTCGTCCCGCGCATGCTGTCGAAGCGCATCAGGGAACGCGAGCCCGGGGTGGACTGGCGGACCCCGTTGATCGTCGGTTGGGCCGGCATGCGGGGCGTGGTGTCCCTGGCGATCGCCTTCTCCATCCCGATCCTGACGGCGGACGGGGAGCCCTTCCCGGCACGCAACCTGATCCTGTTCCTCACCTTCACCACGGTGATCGGCACCCTGGTCGTGCAGGGGCTCAGCCTGCCGGCGCTGATCCGCGCCCTGAGGCTCCCGGAGCGCGACCCGCGGAGCGTCACCCTGGCCGAGGCGCAGGCGCAGAGCGAGGCGTCCCGTGCCGCGGAGCAGCGCCTGGAGGAACTCGTCGCCGATCCGGGCAACGCGCTCCCGGAACCGCTGCTCGACCGGCTGCGCGCGGTCCTGGAGCGCCGCAGGAACTCGCCCTGGGAGCGTCTCGGGGCCGTCAACCCCGCCACGGGCGAGTCCGCGGACGACACCTATCGCCGCCTCACCCGTGAAGTGATCCAGGCCGAGCGCGAGGTGTTCGTGCGGCTGCGGGACGAACGGCGGATCGACGACGAGATGATGCGGGCGCTGCTGCGGCGGCTGGACCTCGAGGAGGCGGCCGCCTACCGTGAGGCCGCGGACTGAGGCCGGCCGGTGATCACCGCGGCGACGGTGGTCCCGGGCGGGAACGCGCCCTCGCCCGCGAGGGCGACGAGTCCGTAGAGCATTTTGGCGACATAGAGACGTTCCACGGGCAGTCCGTGACGTGCTTCGAAATCCCGCGCGAACGCGTCGAGGGCGGGCGGGACACGGGCGTAGCCGCCGAAGTGGAACCGCTCGTCGAGCGACCAGTCGCCGACCGGTCCGCCGAAGGCCTCCTTCTGGAGGGCGCTTGTCCGTTCGCCGAGGAAGCCCCCCTTGAGCACCGGGAAACCCAGGGCCCGCGCTCCGTCCCCGAGTCCGGCGGCGAGCCCCGCGAGCGTCCCGCCCGTCCCGCACGCCACGGCGGCCACATCGGCCTCGCCGCGGAGTTCGCGGCCGAGCACCGTGCAGCCCCGTGCCGCGAGGGCGTTGCTGCCGCCCTCGGGGACGACTTGGCACCGCTCCGGCCCCCCGAAGCGCTCCAGAAGCCCCGCGAGCACCTCCGGATCGGACGCGCGGCGGTACGTGGCACGGTCCACGAAGTGCAGCCGCATACCGTCGGCGGCGCAGGCGGCCAGGGACGCGTTGAGGGGCTTCCCGGCGAGTTCGTCGCCCCGGACGACGCCGACCGTGGGGAAGCCGAGCAGCCGCCCGGCGGCGGCCGTGGCGCGCAGGTGGTTGGAGTACGCGCCGCCGAAGGTGAGCACGGTGCGGCCCGCCGCCGCGCGGAGGTTCGGCGCCAACTTGCGCCACTTGTTGCCGGGCAGGTCCGGATGGATGAGGTCGTCCCGTTTGAGCAGCAGGCGCAGCCCGTGCCGCGCGAAGCGCTCGTCCGCCACCGGTTCCAGGGGGGAGGGCAGCCGGGGCCGGAGGGCGGCGAGGTCGAACACGTTCACCCCGCCATTCTCGCCGCCCCTGCCCGGCACGTTCACCCCGCCGTGCCCGGCGCGGGCGGCCGGGGCGGTCCGGTCCACGCGGACCGCGTCACCGACCCGGCCGCGCCGAGGGCGCAAGACCTCCCGGAGCGCCACTCCCGGAGGCAGTCTGAGCCAGGAATCCCCTCCCTTCAGGGAGGGGAGGATTCAGTTGAGCCGTTCCGTGATCCGGGCGCGCATGGCGTTCATCGTGAAGCCCCGCGGGTCGATCTTCCCCGGCTGCCACTCCAGGTGCCCGATCACCGACCGGGCGTTCCAGCCGTGGCGCCGGCAGACGGCGGCGGCCGCCTTCTCGATGGCCTCCAGCTGGACCTCCGGCCAGGGGTCCCTGCCGTCGCCGAGGTTCTCGCACTCGAATCCGTAGAAGTGCCGGTTCCCGTCCGTGTTCGCCTCGTCGTCGGGAGGGAGCGCCCTCTCGGCGATGACGGCGCGCAGCACGTCGTCGTCGCCGAGCCCGGCGTGGTTGGCCCTGCCGTAGCCGACCAGGTGGACCTTGCCGTCCTTGGCGATGACGCCGTGGCACAGCGGACCGGGCAGGCCCGCGTAGCCGTCACGGCAGATGCGTACGGTGTCCGCGGTGCCCCTGGTGACGGTGTGATGGATCATCACCCCGTGCACGGGGCCCCAGGGGCCTTTGTGATTGCGGTTGTGGGTGCGCCAGTCGCCGACCTGGACGACCGTCAGCCCCTCGTCGCGCAGGGCGTCGAGGAAGCTGTCCGCGGACATGGGTGGGGCCATGACCGACTCCTTCACGGCTGGAAGTGTTCGTACGGGGCTTCTACCCCAACCCCCGTGACCAGGCGATCCGTTCGCACACCGTGCGAGCCGATCCGGCCAGTGGGCCGATCGGGCAGAAAGCGCACGCCATGCCCCGCACATCCCCGTCTAGTCCCACTCATTTGTGTAATGGCGTGCCCACGCAGCGTGCTGGAAGGCTCTTCGTCGCAGGTCAACCCATGATTGCGAAGGAGTCCCATGTCGGTTGGTTCGGTTGGTGACGAGGTGCGCGAGGGCGGCCAGGACGCGACACTGCCACAGCAGAGTCTCGGTACGGCCGCCGCGCGGAACCTGGCGACCACCACCAAGTCGGCGCCCCAGATGCAGGAGATCACCTCCCGGTGGCTGCTGCGGATGCTGCCCTGGGTCCAGGTGCAGGGCGGTACGTACCGGGTGAACCGTCGGCTCAGCTACTCGGTGGGCGACGGGCGCGTCACCTTCGTCCAGACGGGCAGCCAGGTCGAGGTCATCCCGGCCGAGCTCGGCGAGCTGCCGCCCCTGCGGGGGTACGACGACGAGGCCGTGCTGCGCGAACTGGCCCAGCGCTGCAGGCAGGTGCGGTTCGCGCCGGGTGACGTACTGGCGGCGAAGGGCGAGGCGGCGGACCGGGTGTTCCTCCTGGCGCACGGCCGGGTGGAGCAGATCGGCACCGGTCCCTACGGCGACGAGGCCGTGCTCGGCGTCCTCGCCGACGGTTCCTACTTCGGTGACAGGTCGCTTGTCGACGGCGACGCCGTCTGGGAGTTCACCGCCCGGGCCGGCACCGCGTGCGTCGCGCTGGAGCTCACCCGGCAGGACGTGCTGATCCTCGCGGACCGCGCCGAGTCCCTCGCCGGTCATCTCCGGTCCGTGGTGTCGGTCCCCCACCAGCGGACCAACAAGTACGGGGAGGCGGCCATCGACCTCTCCGCCGGCCACGTCGGCGAGGCGGTCGTCCCGCACACGTACGTCGACTACGAGGGCGCCCCCCGCGAGTACGAACTGAGCGTCGCCCAGACCGTGCTGAAGGTCCACAGCAGGGTCGCGGACCTCTACAACCAGCCGATGAACCAGACCGAGCAGCAGTTGCGGCTGACGGTCGAGGCGCTGCGCGAGCGGCAGGAGGACGAGCTCGTCAACAACAAGCAGTTCGGGCTCCTGGCCAACTGCGACTACGGCCAGAGGCTGCAGCCGCACGACGGCGTGCCGGGGCCGGACGACATGGACGAGCTGCTGTCCCGGCGGCGCGGCTCCAAGCTCTTCCTCGCCCACCCCAGGGCCATCGCCGCCTTCGGCCGGGAGTGCAGCAGGCGGGGCATCTACCCGGACACCGTCGACATCGGGGGGAGCCGCATCCCCGCCTGGCGGGGCGTACCGATCTTCCCCTGCAACAAGATCCCGATCTCGGACGCACGGACCACCTCGATCATCTGCATGCGTACGGGCGAGGAGGACCAGGGGGTGGTCGGCCTGCACCAGACCGGCATCCCCGACGAGATCGAGCCCAGCCTCTCGGTCCGCTTCATGGGCATCGACGAGCAGGCGATCATCTCCTACCTGGTCACGGCCTACTACTCGGCGGCGGTCCTGGTGCCGGACGCCCTCGGTGTGCTGGAGAACGTCGAAGTGAGCCGCTGGCGCTGACGCCCGGAGCCGCTCGTCGGCGCCGATCCGGCGGGGGCGGCCCGCCTCGCCGCCCCCGCCCCACCCCCTTCAGCAGAGGACGTGACCGTGACCATGACCAGTCCGGACGCCGCCACCGACGCCCATGAGGCGGCGCGGCTCCTGGAACGCACCCGCAACGCCGTCGACCCCCGGCTGCGGGACACCGTCGAGTCCCTTCCCGGCTCCATGCGCCGAGTCGCGATGTACCACTTCGGCTGGGAGCACGCCGACGGCACGCCCGCCGCCGGGGCGGCGGGCAAGGCGATCCGGCCCGCCCTGGTGCTCGCCGCCGCCCGGGCGCTCGGCGGGGACCCTCAGCAGGCGGTGCGCGCCGCCGCGGCCGTCGAGCTGGCGCACAACTTCACCCTGCTCCACGACGACGTGATCGACGAGGACGCGACCCGCCGGCACCGGCCCACCGCCTGGACGGTGTTCGGCACCCCGGACGCCATCGTCGCGGGCGACGCCATGCTGGCCCTGGCACTGCGGCTGCTCGCGGAGGACAGGCACCCGGCCGCGGCGGCGGCCTCGGCCCGGCTCGCTGCCTGTGTGATCGAGCTCTGCGCCGGCCAGCAGGCCGACTGCGCCTTCGAGCAGCGTGGGCCGAGGGAGGTCTCGCTGGACGAATGCCTCGCCATGGCAACGGCCAAGACCGGGGCGCTGCTGGGTTGCGCCTGTGCTCTCGGCGCGCTGTACGCGGGGGCGGGGGAGGAGGAGATCGCCGCGATGGACGCCTTCGGGCGGGAGGCGGGGCTGGCCTTCCAGCTGATCGACGACCTCATCGGCATCTGGGGCGATCCGGACCGCACGGGCAAGCCCGCGGGCGCCGATCTGGCCGCGCACAAGAAGTCGTTGCCGGTGGTGGCCGCCCTCGGCTCGGGCACCGAGGCGGGGGCGGAGCTCGCCGAGCTGTACGCCGGGCCGATGGACACCGGGGCGGTCGCCCGGGCAGCCGACGCGGTGGAGCGGGCCGGCGGCCGGGACTGGGCCCAGCTGCAGGCGGCGGACCGGATGGCCCGGGCCGTGCAGCAGCTGTCGCGTGCGGTGCCGGACCTCAAGGCGGCGGGGGACCTGCTCTCGCTGGCGGAGTTCGTCACGCGCCGGAGCCGCTGAGCCCGGTCGGAGCGGTGCGCGGCCCCGTCCGCAACCCTAGGATCGCAGCGGCCGGTTGACAATCGCGGAGAGGTGGCCCGGGCATGGGCGTACGGACACGGCAGGCGGGGGAGCGGGACCGTGGGACGGTGGTGCGGCTGCTCGACGAGGCGTTCATGCACGACCCGGTCAGCAGCTGGGTCTTCCCCGACGAGGCCCACCGCCGCCGGGTGCACGGGGTCTTCCTCGGGGTCTTCCTCGACATCGCCCTCGCCGAGGGGCGGGTCGACATGACCGAGGACGGAGCAGCCGCCGCGCTCTGGCTCCAGGTGCCCGCGGAGGCCCCCGAGGAGGAGGACGACACTCCCGCCCGGATGCGGGAGATCGCCGATCCCGGCAACGAGCGGGCCGAGCTCGTCGGCCGGCTGACCGGTGCCGTCCATCCGCAGGGCAGGGCGCACGAGTATCTGCTGCTGGTCGCCGTATCCCCGGAGCGGCAGGGCCAGGGGCTCGGCACGGCCCTGCTCGCGCCCGCCCTGGAGCGGTGCGACCGGGAGGGGCTGCCCGCCTACCTGGAGGCGAGCAGTGCCCGCAGCACCCGTCTCTACGAGCGGCTGGGTTTCGCTTTCACGGACCGCACCGTCCAGCTGCCCGACGGCCCGCTGATGTGGCCCATGTGGCGGGAGCCCGCCGCGCCGGGGCCCGAGGGCGCGAGGCGCTCCTCGGCTCCGTAGGCGTCGGGGCCGCGGCGCCACGCGGTACGGCACACCGTACGGCCGCGGCCGGCGGAGCCGGTCGCGGTGACCCGTAGCCCGGGGCGCGAACAGGAGGCCGGCTCGGCGCCGACCGCCGCCCCGGTGCCGAGCCCCGGTCGGCTCGGGCGGGAGGGCCGGGGGCGGAGGACGACCCCTCGCGGCTCCGGCACCGCGAGGCGGTCCCCCGCCCCCCTCGGCGTGCCGTTCGTGCGCCGGCACGCCGGCCGCTGCGTCCGCGGTGCACCGGTCGCGCCCCGAGGCGGGCCGGATCGCCTCGGAGGCATCGGCGCGCCGCGCCCTTCCGGAACCTCATCAACGCACCCTCCGTAAAAGGCACTTGTATAACCACTACGACTGGAGCACTATGAATGCAGTGGTTCGGGCCCCGATACCGGTCCGGCCCTCAGGCCCGACGAGAACAGAGGACCGGTTTGCGTAACCTCACCTACTTCATCGCCTGCTCCATCGACGGCTTCATCGGAGACCCGGGCGGCGACGCCTCGTCCATGTTCGGCTTCGTCGACGAGGACTACCTGGAGTTCCTGAAGTCGGAGTACCCCGAGACCATCCCCGTCCAGGGGCGAGAGGCGCTGGGCGTCCAGAACTCCCCGAACAGGCACTTCGACACCCTGGTCCAGGGCCGGGCCAGCTACCAGCTGGCACTCGACGCCGGGATCACCAGCCCCTACGCCCAACTGCGCGAGTACGTCGCCTCGCGCACGCTGGAGGAGTCGCCCGATGCGGGCGTCGAGATCATCGCCGACGACCTGGTCGGCAGGGTGCGCGCCCTCAAGGCCGAGGACCGCGGGCTCGGCATCTACCTCTGCGGCGGCTCGCAGGTCGCCGGCGAACTGCTCGACGAGATCGACGAACTGGTGATCAAGACCTATCCGCAGGTCTACGGCAGCGGTATGCCCATGTTCGGCGCCGGATTCGCCGTCACCGACTTCACCCTGGACTGGGTGCGCACCTTCGGCAACGGGGTGCTCGTACGGAAGTACCGCAGGAAGCGGTAGCCGCGTCGGCGGCGCGTCCACCTGGCCGCGCGAGCGCTGTCCGTCCTGGGTGTGCCGACCTATCCTGGAACCATGGGCAGCGAAGGACGTCGGACCGTCCGCCGCCCGCAGGACGAGTACACGTGTCCGACCTGCGGACAGCCTGTCGGTTCCGCCATCAGACGACGCAAGGTGCTCGGTGTGTTCGTCCCGGAGTGGGGCCCCGGCCCCTGTCACAACCCCGCGTGCGCGCGCAGTGCCGGGGACGCCTCCGGAGCGCGGCGCGAGCGGGGCGGGGAAGACGCGCAGAGGACGAACGAGGAGCCGGCGGCGGGCCCGTCCGGCTGACCTGAGCGGCGCAGAACCGTTCGAGTGCCGACCGGCTGTACAACACGGCCGGGCGGCCCGCTACAGTCCGCGCCATGTCAACGGAGTCGACGGACGTGTGGACCGGCTGGTACCGGGACCGCCGGGGTGCGGAGGCGATCGCGCTGGCGATCGCCCCGAGCGGGCACGGAGTGAGCACCCGCATCAGGGGAACCGAGTACGAAGGGCCGAGTTTCGCCGCCCTGGGCGCTGCGGAATCGGGCGAACGCCTCTCCGGCTGCGTCCTGGAATGGGACATGCCGCTGCCCGTCGTCCTGGACGGGGCGGCGGAGCAGGCCACGCTCAGCTGCCTGTTGACCCTCGGTGAGGCCGGGCCCGAGGGCAGGCCCGGCCGGGTGGATCTGAACCTCACCCTGCACCTCGGCGGGGCGGCGTACGAGTCCGGGGTGGCCGACGGCGACTTCGAGGAGGCGCTCGGGCGGATCAGGCGGCAGCTGCCGGAGGGCGCCGACCTCGGCCGGAAGCTGCTGGAGAGCGCCTGACGGCTCGTCGTCGCACTCGGCCGTCTCCGTCTCCTGACCCCGGTGGCACCGCCGGTGAGGCGAACGCCCCGTGCCCGGGCGGGAACCCGGGCACGGGGCGCCGTGGGGGGCGTGCGTCAGGAGACCCTGGCGAGGGCGGCAGCGAGGCCGTTCGCCCAGAGTTGGTTCACCCGGCTCCGCTCGGCCGCGTTGGGGTACGCGTTCTGGCAGGAGGTGCCGGGCCCGCCGCCCGACATCAGTTCGCTGCACGGACCGGAGTAGTGGTCGGGGAGCCCGAGCACGTGGCCGGTCTCGTGGGCGGTGACCCGGGTGGAGTTGTACTGCTGGTTCTGCCGGTAGTCGAGGAAGATGTAGCCGCGGCCGTGCCCGTCGGTGCTGGCGTACGAGCCGCGCGGATCGTTGCCCTCGTAGTACCGGAAGTCCGGGCTGGAGCCCTCCTGCAGCCGTACGTTCGACACGGAGCTGTTCCATATCCGCGTGCTGCTGGCTATCTGGGAGCGGAAGCTCGGTGCGCTGCTCGCGCTGTAGACGACGGTGACGGCCTGGGCGCCCGGGTTCTGGGCCCGCTTCTCGGCGACCGACTTCACCACCGCGTCGAAGAACGCCTTGGTCGCGCGGGCGTCCTCCGCGGAACCGTTGTACGCCGCGGCCCGGCCGGTGGGGACGGCGTGGCTCGCGGCGTCGGGAGCCGGGGCGGCGGTGGCGGGTGCGGCGGAGGCCAGGGCGGCGGCGAGGCCCAGACCGAGTGCGGCGGAGAGTAACGCCCGCGGGCGTCGCTCGGGGTGTCTCATGGGGGGTTCTCCTCATCCGAGTGGGGATCGGTGAGGAGAGTGTCGGGGAGCCCGCCCGCCGGGCGGATGATGCCAACTGGTGATAACACCGCGGCATCACGAGTACGACCAGCCCCAACTCCCGTATGCAGCAAGGAAATTGGAGCGACACGGGTGTCTGGTGTGGCGAGGGGTGCCGTCCTACTCTCGCAGTATGGAGCTGGAGGTGAGACACCTGCGCGTGCTGTGCGCGATCGCCGACACGGGCAGTCTGCACAAGGCAGCCCGCCGACTGGGCATGAGCCAGCCATCCCTGACGACCCAGCTCCGCCGGATCGAGAACGCCCTGGGCGGCGAGCTCTTCCTCAGGGAACGCACGGGCTGCCGGCCCACCCCGCTCGGCCGTGCCGTCCTCAGCCGGGCCCGCCCGCTGATCGCCGGGATGTCGGCGCTCGTGACGGAGACCCGGGCGGCGGTCGCCCGCGCGAACGACCCCCGGTTGCGCATCGGTTCCACGGCGAGCCGCGCCCTCGCGGGCTGGTTGAGACGGCTCAGACAGCGGCTGCCCGACGGCACGGACCTCTCCCTGCACATGAACGTCTCCGCCGGCACGCTGCTGCGCATGGTCGCCGCCGGGCACCTGGACGTGGCGTTCGTCCACGAGGTCGAAGGCTGCCCGCTGCTCGTGCCGGAAGGGCTCGAACGGCGGGTCCTCGTGGAGCGCGAACCGCAGTTCATCTCCATGGCCCGCGACCACCCGGCCGCCGCGGCCCCGGTGGTCGACCTCACCGACCTCGCCGAGGACCGCTGGATGGTGGACCCCACGGTCGACGGCGAGTGGGACGGGCTGCGCCGGGTCCTCGCCGCCGCGGGGATCGACCCGCAAGTGCTGCACGCCGACTACCACACCGCCACGTCCCTCATCGTGGTCGGCGAGGCGGTCGCCCCCTGCCAGCCCACCTCGGGCAGGCGCGACGACATGGCGATCCGCCCCCTGCGCGACGACCCGCTCGCGGTACGGCTGCTGCTCTACCGGCGCCCCGGTCCCGGTGCGGAGACCTTCGCCCTCGTGTACGCCGAACTCCTCGCCGCCTACCGGGAGGCGGCCCTCCGCTCCGCCCCGTACCGGCATTGGCTGCTGCGCAACAAGAGTCCGTTGCTGCAGACACCTGCGGCATGAACCCGCTCCGGCCGGCCTTCGGGGGCGCGGCCCGCCGGGGGAGCCCACAGGGACATGCAGCGCGGAGACGGGTGTCGCTGTGCCGGCCGGGGCGGATCGCGGCCGGTGCCGCCAAGCCCGAACCGGTCGCCACCCTCATCGCACGACCGTGGCGGTCCGCGACCCGATTCCCCGCCACGACGCGTGGCGGGGGCAGCTGACCGGGGTCAGCGGTACCGACCGCCCTCTTCGGGCCTCATCGCCCTTGTGCGGCCGGCGTCTGCGGCGCGGCGAACACGGCGGCGTGCCGCAGCCGGCGGTTCGCGCGTCCGCCGTCACCACGCTGGTGACCCGGGCACACCGGTGGCCGGGTGAAGAAGACCGCACCCGGGCCGCCATGGTCGCCGTGCTCGGCGGCCCGCGGTCCGGGTGCGGACAGGTAGGTAGCCAGACCCGTGAAAGTGCAGGTCAGGCTACCTAGGCTGAGATCAGGCCTTCTTCGTCTCCCAGAAGATGCGGTCGATCTCGGCGATGAGCTCCAGGGCCTTCTCGCCAGTCTTCGGGTCGGTCGAGGCCTTGGCCGCGGAGAGCGCCTTCAGGGTCTCGTTGACCAGCTGGTGCAGCTCCGGGTACTTCTCGAAGTGCGGGGGCTTGAAGTAGTCGCTCCAGAGCACCGACACGTGGTGCTTGGCGAGCTCCGCGCGCTGCTCCTTGATCACCGTGGCACGGGCCTGGAAGTGCGGGTCGTCGTTCGCGGCCATCTTCTCCTGCACGGCCTTGACGGACTCGGCCTCGATCCGGGCCTGGGCCGGGTCGTAGACGCCGCAGGGCAGGTCGCAGTGGGCGCTGACCTTCACCTTGGGGGCAAACAGGCGGGAGAGCATTGAGCTGTCCTTCCTCGTGATCGTCTTCTCAGGTGGGACATTACTCCGTGAGTGGCGCGTTTTCGCGAGTGCCCCCTGCGGCTTAGGTCAAAAGTCCAGGGTGACCATGGGACGTGTGGCGGAAGACACCGAGGGACCCGGAGGTGGCCGATGACGGAGCAGGGGCGGGAGCCGAGTGCGCCCTTCGGGGTCGCGGAGGTGGCCGGGCCCTCCATGCATCCCACGCTGGCGCACGGGGACCGGCTGCTGGTGCACTACGGGGCCGCCGTGCGACCCGGGGACGTGGCCGTGCTCCGGCATCCGCTTCAGCAGGACCTGCTGATCGTGAAGCGGGTGGTCGAGCGGCGCCGGGAGGGCTGGTGGGTGCTGGGCGACAACCCGTACGCGGAAGGGGACAGCCGGGTGTTCGGCACGGTGCCCGAGAGCCTGCTGCTGGGGCGGGTACGGGCGCGGTACCGGCCGCGCCCGCAAGGTCAGAGGTCGGGGTTCGGGCTACTGGCCTGGGCGTTCTCCGCAGTGCGGCCCGTACTCTCCGACCGCTCGGTCTCCAGGCGTTTGCGGGCGCGGTAGGCGGCGACGTTGGCGCGGGTGGCGCAGCGGTCCGAGCAGTAGCGGCGCGAGCGGTTGGTGGACGTGTCCAGGTAGGCGTTGCGGCAGGGCGTGGCCTGGCAGAGACCGAGCCGGTCGACGCCGTACTCGGTGAGATGGACGGCGAGTCCCATCGCGGCGATCGCGGCGTAGCCGGAGGTCGCGTTGGACGGGTGGTCGGCGAGGTGCATGTGCCAGCGGGGCCGTCCCTCGTCGTCCAGGAGGTCGTGGCCGGAGATCTGCGGGCTGACCGGGAACTCCAGGAGCAGTGAGTTGAGCAGGTCGACGGCCTGGGTCTGGTCGCCGGAGTCCGCTGCGGTGAAGACCGCGCGGAATCTGGCCCGTACCGACCGGAACCGGGTGACGTCCGCGTCAGTGGCCCGGCGTGCCATCTGGGAGGAGGGGTCGAAGAGTTCGCGGACGGCCTCCACCGACGTGAGCGTGTCCTTGGTGCGGGCCGGCTCCTCGGTGTTGACCAGGCGAACGGCGTAGTCCGAGTAAGAGGCCAGTTCCACTTGTAGTCCTTACGGATGAGGTCTAGTGTCGGCGACGGATGAGGTAAGTGATGCTCTGGATTCGAGGGTATTACGGATGGGAGGAGTGCGGATGACCGAGAGCGCGGCCGTCACCGGAACCGACTGGCGGGCCTGGCAGGAGAGCTGGGACCGCCAGCAGGAGTGGTACATGCCCGACCGCGAGGAGCGGTTCCGGGTGATGCTGGACATGGTCGAGGCCTTCGCGGGCCCCGAGCCGAGGGTCCTCGACCTCGCCTGCGGTACGGGAAGTATCACGGACAGGCTGCTCATGCGGTTCCCGAAGGCCGAGAGTGTCGGCGTCGACCTCGACCCCGCGCTGCTGACCATCGCCGAGGGGTACTTCGCCGGGGACCGGCGCGTCACCTTCGTCACCGCCGACCTCAAGGACCCGGGCTGGACCGCGGCCCTGCCGCACACCTCGTACGACGCCGTGCTGACCGCCACCGCGCTGCACTGGCTGCACGCCGAGCCGCTCGCCGCCCTCTACGGGCAGCTCGCCGACCTGGTCGTGGACGGCGGTGTCCTCATGAACGCCGACCACATGAAGGACGGGACCACCCCGCGCATCAACGCGGCCGAGCGCAGCCACCGGCATGCCGCGATGGACCGGGCAAGGGCCGCCGGGGCGCTCGACTGGGCCGACTGGTGGGCCCTGGCGGCCGCGGACCCCGTCCTTGCCGCGCCCACCGCCCGCCGCTTCGAGATCTACGGAGAGCACGCAGACGGCGACACCCCGTCCGCCCAGTGGCACGCCGACACCCTGCGGGCCGCCGGCTTCGCCGAGGCCCGGCCGGTGTGGGCGTCGCCCTCCGACGCGCTGGTGCTCGCGCTGAAGTGACCCGGCCCGGACGGACGAACGCCGGAGGCGGCAGGGCATGCCCTGCCGCCTCCGGCGTTCGGTACGACGGTCCACCGAGCTTTACAGCACCTTGGAGAGGAAGGCCTTGGTGCGGTCGTGCTGGGGGTTGGTGAGGACGTCGCGGGGATTGCCCGATTCGACGACGACGCCGCCGTCCATGAAGACGAGGTTGTCGCCGACTTCGCGGGCGAAGCCCATTTCGTGGGTGACGACGACCATGGTCATGCCGTCTTCGGCGAGGCCGCGCATGACGTCGAGGACGTCGCCGACCAGCTCGGGGTCGAGGGCCGAGGTGGGCTCGTCGAAGAGCATGAGCTTGGGTTCCATGGCCAGGGCCCGGGCGATGGCGACGCGCTGCTGCTGGCCGCCGGAGAGCTGGGAGGGGTAGTTCCCGGCCTTGTCACCGAGGCCGACGCGGTCCAGGAGCTTCAGGGCCCGCTCCCGGGCGACCGCCTTGGCCTCCCCCTTGACCTGGACCGGTGCCTCCATGACGTTCTCGACGGCGGTCATGTGCGGGAACAGGTTGAAGCGCTGGAACACCATGCCGATGTCACGGCGCTGGCGGGCGACCTCGTTGTCCTTGAGCTCGTAGAGCTTGTCGCCCTTCTGGCGGTAGCCGACGAGTTCGTCGTCGACGTACAGCCGTCCGGCGTTGATCTTCTCCAGATGGTTGATGCACCGGAGGAAGGTCGACTTGCCGGAGCCGGAGGGGCCGATGAGGCAGAACACCTCGCGCGGGGCGACCTCGAGGTCGATGCCCTTGAGGACTTCGATGTGGCCGTAGGACTTGTGGACGCCTTCGGCCTTGACCATGGCGGTCATGCCGCGACTCCCTTCGGGCGGCGCACCGAGAAGACGGTGGCCTTGATCTTCTGCAGGGGGGTGGGCGGCAGGCTGCGGCTGGAGCCTCGGGCGTAGTAGCGCTCGAGGTAGTACTGGCCGACGCTGAGGATCGAGGTCATGATCAGGTACCAGGCGGCGGCGAGGAAGAGCATTTCGACGGGGGCGCCGGAGGTCTGGCCGATGTCCTGGGCCTGGCGGAGGAGTTCGTAGTACTGGACCGCGGCCACCAGGGACGTGGTCTTGAGCATGTTGATGACCTCGTTGCCCGTGGGGGGCACGATGACGCGCATGGCCTGGGGGATGACGATGCGGCGCAGGGTCTTGCCGTGGCTCATGCCGAGGGCGTGGGAGGCCTCGGTCTGGCCTTCGTCGACGGCGAGGAGGCCGGCGCGGCAGATCTCGGCCATGTAGGCGGCTTCGTTGAGGCCCAGTCCCAGCAGTGCGGTGAGGAACGGGGTCATGAAGTCGGACCATTCGTCCTTGTAGAACGGTCCGAGGTTGATGAACTCGAAGACGAGGCCGAGGTTGAACCAGACGAAGAGCTGGACCAGGACCGGGGTGCCGCGGAAGAACCAGATGTAGAACCAGGCGATGGAGGAGGTCACCGGGTTCTTCGACAGGCGCATGACCGCGAGGAGGATGCCGCCGAGGATGCCGATGGCCATCGACAGGACGGTCAGGATCAGGGTCTGGCCGACGCCGTCGAGGATGCGCTGGTCGAAGAAGTAGTCGGGGACCGCGCCCCAGTTGATCTTGCCTTGGGAGAAGGCGTAGACGATCGCGACGAGCAGCGCGATCGCCACGACGGCGGAGACGTACCGGCCGTAGTGTCGCACCGGAATGGCCTTGATGGCCTCCGGTCCGGCCTTGGGTGTGGGCGGCGTGTCCTCCGGACCCGTCTTATCGATGTCGACAGTCACGTGGAGCCTTTCAGTGCTTCAGTGCCGAGGTCAGATCCCGACCGGGATCAGGAACCGCCGTTGATCTTGGCCTCGGTCACCGCGCCGGCCTGGACACCCCACTTGGCGATGATCTTCTCGTACTCGCCGTTCTTGATGATGGCGTCCAGTGCGGCCTGGAGCGCGTCGCGCAGCTCCGTGTTGCTCTTGGCCACCGCGATGCCGTACGGGGCCGCCTCGACCTGCTCGCCCACGATCTGGAAGTCGTTGCCACCACCGGAGGTCTTCACGGCGTAGGCGGCGACGGGGAAGTCCGAGGAACCGGCGTCGGCGCCGCCGGCGCGCAGACGGGTCTGGGCCTGCTGGTCGTTGTCGAAGGCCTCGATCGTGATCTTGCCCTTCTTGGCCTTCACACACTTGTTGTTCTCGGCCTTGGCGAGGTCCTCGGAGACCGTGCCGCGCTGCACCACGATCTTCTTGCCGCACAGGTCCGACCAGGTCTTGATGCCCTTGTCGTCGCCCTTCTTGGTGTAGATCGAGACACCGGCGGTGAAGTAGTCGACGAAGTCGACGCCCTCGCCGACCTTCTTGCCGGTCTCGGAGTCCACGCCCTCCTGGCGGTCCTTCGTGTCCGTCATCGCCGACATGGCCATGTCGTAGCGCTTCGAGCGCAGACCCGTGATCAGGGTGTCGAAGGTGCCGTTCTCGAACTCGAACTTCACGCCGAGCTGCTTGCCCAGGGCGTCGGCGATGTCGGGGTCGATGCCGACGACCTTGCCGGAACCGTCCTTGAACTCCACCGGCGGGTAGGCGATGTCCGAACCGACCTTGACGACACCCTTGTCCCGGATCGACTGCGGCAGCTTGTCCGCCAGCGGCGCCGCGGAGGTGGCCGCGCCGTCCTTCTCCTTGGTGCCCGATCCCGAGTTCGTCTGGTCACCGCAGGAGGTGAGCAGCAGGGCACCGGCGACCGCGATCGCGCTCACCGCGGCGATCCTGGACTTGGCGGCGGTCGAGCGGCGGGTGGTGCTTGCGGTCATGATCGTGGCCCTCCGGGCAGGTGTGGGTTTGCCAGGCGTCGTGCACTCGTCTTCGAGTGTCGACCTTGTGTGTTTCCGGCATCTTGCCATTCGGACTAGCCCATACAGTGGGCTACGCATGTCAAAATCGGATAACGGGTGACCCCCGAAGCGCTACGGGCCGGTACATCAGGGCCCCACCAGCCGCATCATCTGCGGCGATTCCTTCTTCCGGCCGGAAGATCTTCGGATCGTCTCGGGATGCGGACGGCATTCATCGTGCTTTTCGCCAAGTGTTCCTGTCTTGTCAGCATATGTCGCTATGAGTCAGGTCACTGGGAGATCGTGGACGGGCCAATGGGCTCGTCTCCGGTGCCGTCCGTCCGGTAAGAAGGATCCTTACACCCCTCATCCGGGGCTCAGGGCGCGTTGTGCGGCGCGCCCGCGCGTACGTACCTCCCCCCGTCGGGGCGGGCCAACCACCCAGGACAGGGAACGGACGCGGTGCCAGCCCACCCCTCCTCAACCAGGAGTGGCAACCCTCAACTGATGAAGACTTAAGGGGTCAAACGAACATGGCAGCGGAGATCGTCAATCCCGGCAGCGCCAGCGGGACGGAGAGTGCACCCGGGGACTCCGGGGAACCCTTCGATCCGGCCTTCGCGCTGCACCGCGGCGGCAAGATGGCAGTCCAGGCCACAGTGCCCGTCCGGAACAAGGACGACCTGTCCCTCGCGTACACACCCGGTGTCGCCAAGGTGTGCACCGCGATCGCCGAGAAGCCGGAGCTCGTCCACGACTACACCTGGAAATCGCAGGTGGTCGCGGTCGTCACCGACGGTACGGCGGTCCTCGGGCTCGGTGACATCGGACCGGAGGCCTCGCTCCCCGTGATGGAGGGCAAGGCGATCCTCTTCAAGCAGTTCGGCGGCGTCGACGCCGTTCCGATCGCCCTCGCGACCACGGACACCGACGAGATCGTGGACACGGTCGTCCGGCTGGCGCCGTCCTTCGGCGGAGTGAACCTGGAGGACATCTCGGCGCCGCGGTGCTTCGAGATCGAGCGCAGGCTCCAGGAGCGGCTCGACATCCCGGTCTTCCACGACGACCAGCACGGTACCGCCGTGGTCACCCTCGCGGCCCTGCGCAACGCGGCCAGACTGACCGGCCGCGGCCTGGGCGACCTGCGCGCAGTGATCTCGGGAGCGGGCGCGGCCGGCGTGGCCATCGCCAAGTTCCTCCTCGAAGCGGGGCTCGGAGACGTGGCGGTGGCCGACCGCAAGGGGATCGTCAGCCGTGACCGCGACGACCTGACCCCGGTCAAGCGGGAACTCGCCGAGATCACGAACCGGGCCGGACTCAGCGGCTCGCTGGAGACGGCGCTGGCCGGAGCGGACGTCTTCATCGGCGTGTCCGGCGGCACCGTGCCGGAGCCGGCGGTCGCCTCGATGGCGCCGGGAGCCTTCGTCTTCGCGATGGCCAACCCGAACCCCGAGGTCCACCCGGACGTGGCGCACAAGTACGCCTCCGTCGTGGCCACCGGCCGCAGCGACTACCCCAACCAGATCAACAACGTCCTCGCCTTCCCGGGCATCTTCGCCGGCGCGCTGCAGGTGCGGGCCTCGCGGATCACCGAGGGCATGAAGATCGCGGCGGCGAACGCGCTGGCCGACGTGGTGGGCGACGCGCTCGCCCCCGACTACGTCATCCCCTCGCCGTTCGACGAGCGGGTCGCCCCGGCGGTCACCGCCGCCGTGGCGGCGGCGGCGCGAGCCGAGGGCGTGGCCCGACGCTGACGACGCTGGTCGGGGGCTGAGGCCCCCGAACCCCTCCCTCCACGGCCCCGGACGCGCTGGACGCGTCCGGGGCCGTGGCGTGTCGGGGCCCGTGCGTGCGGGAGGCGTTGTCGGGGCTCGTGCGCGCCCGTGTGCCCGTGTGCCCGTGTGCCCGTGTCCGCGGGGCCTGCGCGGACGGCGGGGCGTACCGGCCCGGCGCCCGGGCCTCGCGGGCCGTCCGGACGGATCGGCGCCGGTACGACCGACGGGGCGCAGGGGCCGCCTGGACGTACGGCCGGCTCCCCCGTGCGCCCCACCCGCCCGCACTCCGCAACCCGCCTGCCGCCGGGACCCGTGTGTTACCCACGCCGTCTTCCGGGGTTCACCGCCGACTGCTGGGATGCGCACGCCGAATGGAGCAGGGGAGGCGTGAGTGAATCTCATAGTGAACGGTGACGCCGAGAGCGGGCCGGGAGGGTCCGCGGATCCGGTGGCGGACGTGAACGGCTGGGACGTGTGGGAAGGGGCTCCGGCACTCGTCGCGTACAGCCTCGGGGGCGGTTACCCGACGGCGTCCGACCCCGGTCCCGCCGCCCGTGGCAGCCGGTTCTTCTCCGGCGGAAACAGCCCGCGCACCACGCTCGTACAGGACGTCGCACTGCCCGCGCACGGCCGCACCGGGCGGCAGGCCGTCGACGCCGGTCGCGTCCGCTACACGCTGGCCGGGTGGCTCGGCGGGTACGCGGCGCAGGAGGACGGCGCCCGGCTGTCCGTGGAGTTCCGGGACGGCAGGGGCACGCCCGTCGCCCTGTCGGTGCTCGGCCCCGTGACGGCGGCCGAGCGGCGGTCCCGCACCGCGCTGCTGGAGCGCACGGCGTCAGCAGCGGTCCCGCCCGGCGCCCGCAGCGCGAGGGTGCTGCTGGTCTTCACCCGCAGCGGCGGCACCTCGAACGACGGTTACGCCGACGCCGTCTCGCTCACCCTGACCGCCATCGCGAAGCCTTCCGGGGGGCACCAGTGACCAGGCTCAACCGTCGTGATCTGCTCAAGGCCGCCGGAGCCGCCGGTGCCCTGAACCTGGTCTGGCCGCTGAGTGCCGGGCTCACGCCGGCCCAGGCACGCGAGGCGGCGGAGGCGCTCGGCGCGGACTACGACCCCGCGCCGTTCACCCTCGGTGTCGCCTCCGGCGACCCGCAGACCGGCAGCGTCCTGCTGTGGACCCGGCTCGCCCCGGAGCCGCTGGCGGCCGAGCAGCGGCTGCCCGAGGTCGTGGAGGTCGACTGGGTCGTCGCCACCGACCCGGCCCTGCGGCGGGTCGTCGCCCGGGGTACGGCCCCCGCCTCCGCGACCCTGGGACACAGCATCCACGTCCCCGTCTCCGGGCTCCGCCCGGGCACCCGCTACTGGTACTCCTTCACTGCACTCGGCCGGACCAGCCGCACCGGCCGCACCAGGACGGCGCCCTCCGGGCACGTCGCCTCCGTCCGCTTCGCCGCCGCCAACTGCCAGGCGTTCCACGACGGCTTCTACGCCGCCCACCGCGGGATCGCCCGTGAGGACGTGGACTTCGTCGTTCATCTGGGCGACTACATCTACGAGCACGGGCAGGTAGGCGGCGTGCCGGCCGACCACGTCCGCGACCACGAGGGCGGCGAGATCCTCACCGTCGCCGACTACCGCCGCCGGCACGCCCTCTACAAGGGCGACCGCTCCCTGCGCGAGGCCCACGCCGCCCACCCCTGGTTCCTCACCTGGGACGACCACGAGGTCGTCAACGACTACTCGGGCACCGGTGGCGGCGCTCCGTTCATGAAGCGCCGCGCGGCCGCGTACCAGGCCTGGTACGAGAACATGCCGCACCGCGACGCCGGAGCCCCCGCACTGCCCGACCCCGAGATCCACCGCAGCCGCCGCTGGGGCGACCTGCTGGAGCTGACGGTTCTCGACCTGCGTTCCCACCGGTCCGCGCAGAACCTGCCCGACGGCACCATCCTCGGCACCCGGCAGAAGTCCTGGCTGAAGCGGAACGTCGACCGGGCGCCGGACACCTGGCACGTCTGGGCCAATTCGATCATGCTGAGCCAGCTCCGCGGCCGCCCCGGCGGTTCGTACATGTTCACCGACCAGTGGGACGGGTTCCTCGCCGAGCGCAAGGAGGTCCTGAGCCATGTGCACGGCAGCGGCCTGAAGGACCTCGTCGTGATCACCGGCGACTGGCACTCCGCCTTCGTCGACGACATCCGGCCCGACTTCGACGACACCTCCTCGCCGGTGGTTGGCACGGAGTTCACGGCCCACTCCGTCACCTCGGGGGCGTACTCGGCGGACTGGAACAAGGCCAACGGCCCGCTGATGGGCGCGGCCAACCCGCATCTGAAGTACTTCGAGGGCAACCGCTACGGCTACGACGTCTACGAGGTCACGCCGCGCCGTTTCAGCGCCCACATGCGGGTGATCGCCGACCGCCGGGACCCGGTCTCGCCCGTCACCACCCTGACCACCTTCCACGTGGACCGCGGGAGGGCGGGCTCGTACGAGGACCCGGCGACGAAGCACTCTCCCGCCCAGTGGCGGAGGGAGCAGTAGGGCGAGAGCCGGAGGGTTCCTCCGGGCCCGGGGACCTCCCAGGGACGTGTGTCACACCGGTGCGCGGTTCCGCCGCGCACCGGCCCGCCCTACGCTCAAGGTCATGTTCGCCGCATACGCCGCCCGCATCGACCGCGACCAGCCGCTGAACGGCCTGGAGCTGGGTGACCGCCCGGCCCCCGAGGCCCGCCCCGGCTGGACCACCATCAACGTCAAGGCCGCCTCCCTCAACCACCACGACCTGTGGTCGCTGCGCGGTGTGGGCCTCGCCGAGGACAGGCTCCCGATGATCCTCGGCTGCGACGCCGCCGGCGTCGACGCGGACGGGAACGAGGTGGTGCTCCACTCGGTCATCGGCCAGAGCGGCCACGGCGTCGGCCCGGACGAGCCGCGCTCCATCCTCACCGAGAGGTACCAGGGCACCTTCGCCGAGCAGGTCGCCGTTCCGAGTTGGAACGTCCTGCGCAAGCCGAAGGAGCTGTCCTTCGAGGAGGCCGCGTGCCTGCCGACCGCCTGGCTCACCGCCTACCGCATGCTCTTCACCAACGCCGGGGTCCGGCCGGGTGATTCGGTGCTCGTCCAGGGTGCCGGCGGTGGTGTCGCCACCGCCGCTGTCGTGCTCGGCAAGGCGGCCGGGCTGCGCGTCTTCGCCACGAGCCGCGACGAGGCCAAGCGCAAGCGCGCCGTCGACCTGGGCGCGGTCGACGCGTTCGAGCCGGGCGCCCGGCTGCCGCACCGTGTCGACGCGGTGATCGAAACCGTCGGCGCCGCCACCTGGTCGCACTCGGTCAAGTCGCTCCGCCCCGGTGGCACTCTGGTCATCTCCGGTGCGACGAGCGGTGACCGGCCCTCGCACGCCGAGCTGACCAGGATCTTCTTCCTGGAGCTCAAGGTCGTCGGTTCCACGATGGGCACCAAGGACGAGCTGGAGGACCTGCTCTCCTTCTGCGCCGCGACGGGTGTGCGACCGGTGATCGACGAGGTGCTTCCGCTGGACCGGGCACGTGAGGGCTTCGAGAGGATGGCCTCCGGAGAGCTCTTCGGCAAGATCGTCCTGACCAACTCTTGATGGTTCGTCAGTTCTGCTGACGGGATCTCCGGCACCCCGATCCGCGCCGTGCCGGAGGTCCCCGTGCGCCGCCCGCTTCGGGGCGCGCCGGCCCCGCGTCCGGCGGACGACGCAGCCCGAACCGGTGCGCGCGCCGTGCCGGGGCCACGTGCGAGCCGGTGTGGCGCAGCGCGGCGCTCAGCCGCCCCCGCGCAGCAGCGCCGAGATGTGCGCGGCCGCGGTCGACAAGTGGCGTCGGGCCTCCGCGAGTTGGGAGGGCGTCACCCCGTGGTCGCGCGCGGCGTCGCGGACGTCGTCGCGGAATTGGTCCAGGAGGCGTTCGAGGTCGCGCACGGGGTCGCCGGAGTCCGCCGTGTCCTTCGCCCAGTCGGGGCCCGCGCCGGCCGGGTCCGGCTTGACGTACGGTGGCCACGCCGTGCCCCGGGCGGCCAGTCCGCCCAGCTGCGCGGTGAGTTCGGACAGACCCTCCCGTACGCCCGTCGGCCAGTCGCCGCGGGCGAAGTGCCCCTGGACCTGGTCCTGGACCTGGCGCGCGATCCGCTGGACCTCGTCCCGAGCCCGGTCCTGCGCCTCCTTCGCCTGCCGGCGTGCGGTCTGCGCCTCCTCGCGGGCCCGGCGGGACTCGTCCTTCGCCCGGCGCGCCTGCTCCTTCCACTCCTGCTTGGCGCGGCGCAGTTCCTCCTTCGTCGCCTGCCAGGCGTCGTCGGCACCCGCACTCGCGCCGCCCGGCCCGGTGGCACTCCGGCTCTCCGTCGCCGCCGCGCGCATCTCGCTGCGCAGCTTGCCCGCCGCGCCGCGGACGTCGTCGCGGATCTCCGCGGCCAGTTCGGAGACGGACTCGCGGATCTCGAGTTCGAGGTCGGCCAGTTCCCCGCTGCGGCCCGCGAGTTCCTCGCGTCCGGCGTCGGTGATCGAGTACACCTTGCGCCCGCCCTCGGTGGCGTGGGTGACCAGGCCCTCCGCCTCGAGTTTGGCCAGCCGCGGGTACACGGTGCCGGCGGACGGCGCGTAGAGCCCCTGGAAGCGTTCCTCCAGCAGCCGGATGATCTCGTACCCGTGGCGCGGGGCCTCGTCGAGGAGCTTCAGCAGATACAGGCGGAGCCGGCCGTGGGCGAATACGGGGGGCATGTCAGAGGGCCTTTCCTGTCTCGTCCTCGAACGGTTCGTCCGCCTGGGGCGGGCGGCGCAGGAGGGCGATCGACCCGGACACGGTGGTGGCCCGCAGGGAACCGTTCCCCGCGCCGAGCGTGCCGGTGATCTTCTTGGCGCCCCATTGTCCGCTGACGCGCAGGCCGTCGAAGGCGTTCGAGACCGCGCCGCTCGCGGTGTTGGCCTGGACGCGGGCGTCCGCGGGGTGCGGCAGCCGGATGGCGACCTCGCCGGAGACGCTGGTGAGGCGGATGTCCGTCGGCGTCCCGTCGAGGTCGATCGCCATGTCGCCGCTGACGGAGTCGGCCCGTACGGACGAGCCCGCGCCCTCGATCACGGTCAGCTCGCCGGAGACGGATTGGAAGCGCAGGTCGCCGGTGACGGCCTGGGCCTCCAGGCTGCCGGAGACGGTCTCGGCCCGGACGGTGCCGGACAGTCCCACGAGCGTCGTGTCCCCGCTGACGCCCCGCACGTCCGTGCGCCCGCGGATGCCGGAGACGACCGCTCCCGCACCCACGACGCCGACCTCGACGGCCGCGTCGGCGGGGACGGTGAGGGACACCACCGCGTGGCGGTGCCACTCCTTGCGGTCGAGCAGCTTGAGGAAGCCCTTCCAAGGCACGTCGTCGTAGCCGACCGAGACGGTGGAGCCGGTCCTCGTCACCACCAGCGGTGGGCCCTCGATCCCGGAGACCTCCAGCCGGGCGGAACCCTCGTCGGTGCCGACGACGTTCACCGCCCCGTTGACGATGCGCACGTTGAGGGACGTCACGGGCTCGTCGAAGGTGAGCTTCGTCGGCTCGGCGACTTCCCACGTCGAGTCGGGCATGGTGCTGACCTCCCGGGCCTGCGTGGAACGCAACATATCGCGTCTTCTGAGTAACACGATATATCGCGGCCATCGGAAGTCAAGGGGCGTCCGTGGGGCAGTGGCGACGAATGCGGGCAAAGTGCCCTAGTGTAAGGCGTATGGACGCCGCTTCCGCGGGAGTTCTACTGCTCTGCCGGGCCGGGTGCGACGTCATCCGGCCGTCGGTTTCGCTGCTGCGGGAGCCGTTCCTCCTCGCTTCGGCCGGCCGGGGCTGGAGCGTGCTCGTACCGGACCTGCAGCCGTGGCCGAGCGGTGCGGAACCCGTCGACCGGGTGCTCTCGGGCTGGGCCACTGCCCTCGCCGTCGCCACCAACCACCCCGTGCTCGCCCTCTGGTGGGACGCGGACCGCGCCGGCTTCGCACTCGCCACCGGGTTCCGCCGCCCCGTCGGCTACGTCTGGCTCGCGGACGGCACACCGGCGGGGGAGGACGAGGCGATCCACACCTTCGCGGCCCGGCTCGGACTCGACCCCGTCCAGGACCTGCGGGCCCTGGAAGGGCTGACCCGGCTCGCCCCCGACACCGACGCCCGCGCCCGGCTGCTCGGACTCACCGCCGTCCTGTCCCGTGCCGGTCTCACCCTGCCGGAGGGCGTGGCACCGGGCGCGGAACCCGGCGGCGTCCGGACCGCGGCCCGCGACGCGGCCGAACGGGAAGAGGCCGAACGGGGCAAGGGGCGCGGACACACCGTCCACGCTCTCCGGCACCGGCCGCCGGGCTCCGGGATCCCGGCCGTCGTGCAGATCGCCGCGGGCTTTCCGCTGACCGTCTGGGGACTCGCCCGCCGAAGCGCGGGGTGGACGGTCGCCGGCGCGGTCCTGCTCGCCCACGGCGCCCTGGCGCCGGCCCGCGACCGCAGGCCGGCGCGGTGACGCCCCGGACCGTCACCGCCCCCGCTACTCCTCGTCGTCCTCGTCGTCGAGGCGCGCCAGCCAGGTGGCCAGCCGCTCGACCGGCACCTCGAAGTCCGGGTTGAGATCGACGAACGTGCGCAGCTGCTCGGCGAGCCACTCGAAGGTGATCTCCTCCTCGCCGCGCCGCTTCTCCAGCTCCTCGATGCCACGGTCGGTGAAGTACATGGCCACCAGCCTAGATGAGTGAGTCCGATGTGTGTGCTGGTCGCAACCATGGCGAAGGGCGCCCGTTGGTCAGTGTGTGAAGACAAACCTGGACGCCCTTCTGGCGGCACTGTACGTGTTCATCGACGACCATGTGGCGCCTTGTCGCCGGATCGGGCGACCCC